>DASQMG010000275.1:0-39145 GCA_035645595.1 Flavisolibacter sp.
CCGGTGGAGGTGTGGATGCGCGGTGGTGAAACAACTTTTTATGTGTACCCAACCAGTAAGGTTACAGAAGTAGTGATTGACCCTGATAAAAGATTACCTGATTTAAACAGGAAAAACAATAGCTGGAAACCAGGGATGTAGCTGTCTATGGTGGTGATAAAAAACTGTGAGGATCTGCCAATAGCAGATCCTTTCTTATGTTTTACGAGGTAGTAAAATCGCTTGAATTCTTTTTCGATCTTTGAGTTTTTTGTTAGCAAGCAACATACTGTTAATGGAGTGATAGTGGCTACGCTGCGCTGCCGTTATGCTACAGGAGAATGGCTATTGGCCAGTGCCGTAGTTTATCATCCCGGGGAATGAGGGATCTTTGCACTGCACGATAAAAGACTTTTGTAAAAGGCAAAACTTATGAGAGCATTCATCAAACACGATCCACAGATCCCTCTTTCCCCGGGATGACGAAGGAAACTATTTATGATACCAGGCAGCAAAAAATATTGGGAAATTAAGAATAAGAGTTAACCCTCTAAGCAGCCATCCCACTTATCACCTATATCCCATTCATCCCAGTTCAGAGAATTACAAAGCGTACAAGAGTGCGACGCAACAGGAGTCAAATAGATATTTGTCCGCCCGTTACATAACTGCTTTTAATAGCACTTCCAGCTTTTCTTCTTCCAGCACAAGCCGCTCAGAGGCCTGTCCTTTTCTGATCCATTTAATCAGCCGTAAAAATCCATCTTCAATTTCTATACCTGTAATATCGCCATCATTGTAGCAGCAGCAGCCTGAATTAAAATACGTTGGCTTCATGGTAAGATAATCTTTTGAAACAACGTTGTATTCAAATTTTCTCTTCCCGATTTCCGCTACCGTTTCTTTTATCAAGGCTTCATCGCCCGATGCCTGTGCCATCAATAACTGGCGGTACAGGCGTTCAATGTAAGTGAGCGATTCGAAAACAGGTTGATGCGTGTGGCCTGTTATGAGAAGCAAAGCGTTTTGCTGATTGCTCCACTCATACATAAGGCGGTTATGAAGGGTTTTTAGTTGTGAGTCGTAAGCCGGTGTATTGGGATTTATTTTTAAAATAGCTTGCAGGGGCGCCCAGATTTTTGATACGAAGAATTTACTAAACCAACTCCCATCACTTGCTTTGTCGCCCTGGTGGCCATGTGTGCAAAGTATTTTTAAATCCTGCCCGTTAATGGTTGTTTGCAATAAGATGCCATCATAGATAGGGAGGTCGGTGCCAAAGATTGTTTTGATTTGTGCGATGGTAATCAAGTCGTTTTTCCAATCGAGGTCATGGTTGCCGATAATTTTATAGTACCTGTTCCGGGCAATGAATTTTTTGTATAGCTCAAAGCTTGCGTGTTGCTCTCTTAAAACTTTTGCTAAGGTGTTTTCCCAAAGCTCTTCACTGTCGCCTAGGGTGATGTAGCTAAAATTATGTTGGTGATAATGGTTAAGCGCATACAAATAATTGGGCTCGCATAGCATAAAATCATCTGCACCGTTTTTGCCGCCTTTATGCTGATCCGAAAAGATAATAAAGCGGTCTGTTGTTACATCAAAGGGTATAACAATGCCCTTGCTTTCCTTTCCGTTTTCTATGCCCCGCATCATTTTCTTCAACCCTTCAAATACCCGGGGCTTTTCCGGGCTTGAGGCAAATTTGTTGGAAGCCCATACAACCAGCTTAAATATTTTCTGCCGAAGCCATTGAATCATTCGTTTGCAATTATAGACGACAAGTTAAAAAAATAGCCCTGCATTTGCAGAGCCAATCCTTATATTCAGCGTTTGCTGTTTTCAACTTGCAGGTTGCTTTAGTTGCCAACTAATCATTCAACCGCTATCATGCTAATCTCCACGTTCACAAACTTTGGCAGAGCCGATACCTGCACGGTTTCTCTTGCCGGAAAGTTGCCGTTGAAATACTTGCCATAAACTTCGTTTATCTCGCTGAACTGGTTCATGTCAGTAATAAAAATTGTTGTCTTTACTACATTATTAAAGCTCATGCCTGCTTCGCTTAAAATAGACTTCAGGTTCTGCATTACCTGATGTGTTTCATCTTGTATGTCGCGGTTCTTTAAATTCCCGCTTTGTGGTTCAATACAAATCTGGCCTGAGATATACAGCGTACCATTAACAACGATTCCCTGGTTATAAGGACCAATAGGAGCTGGAGCTGCCTTTGTATTAATAACTCTTTTTTCCATAACACGAATTACATTAATTTGATCGAATAATCCGTAACTATTTTTTACGGGGCTTTGTTAGTTCTTTTTGCTCAATTCGTATTAATTGGTGTAATTCGTGCACATGCAAATAATTGTTTTAGCGGATGCTTTACAACGAACAGAACTGTTGAACAATGACTCTCCGAATACTGGTGTTACCTGGGTTAATGATATGGAAGAGTTTTTAAATTACAGGGATGCAGATGCCTTTATTGATCTGGAATTTATAAATACACCTGAGCGGAATTTGTTTTTAGCGCAGCTCTTGCCTAAGCCGGTTATCATTAATTGTGTAACGGATACATTGCCGGAAACAAACGTTTCTTTCATCCGCATCAATGCCTGGACTAGCTTTTTATCTTCTTACCTAGTAGAAGCTTCGTGCACGAATGAAGAGGCAAAACAAAAAGCAGAAAAAGTTTTTTCTTTTTTTAATAAAAAGATAGAATGGCTGCCCGACCAACCGGGTTTTATTACTGCGAGAGTTGTAAGCATGATTATCAATGAGGCTTTTATTGCTTTAGAAGAAGGGGTGAGTGCTAAAGAAGAAATTGATACCGCCATGAAATTAGGAACCGCCTATCCTTATGGCCCCTTTGAATGGGCTGAAAAAATTGGAGTGCAAAATATTGTTTTACTACTTAAAAAATTGAGTGGTTCCAGGTCTCGCTACACACCATCTGAACTACTGGTGCAAGAAACGGACAAGCCTATTTAACCTCGTAGAGTTCTTCCCACCTTGTTGTATATCTCGGCGATTGAAAGTCTTTCCGCATCTTCCAATCGCGTTTGGTACCCGAAGAAGCAAACTTCACCACATCGTTACGCATACTAAAGTTGATGTTGTCAATTTGCTCCATTAAAAACCGGCCAACACTTTTTTGTTTTTCAAAAAGGTTGCCTTGTATAGAATCATCGGGCACGAGACTGCTTAAAACGACGCCAGCCTTTTTGTATTTCTTTCCTTGCTGATAAAGCTGCTCGGCCAGGACCATAGCAGGTTTTATTAATTTATTGGTTTGAGAGGTAGGATGGGGCAAGATTGTATGGCTGGTGTAGGTTGGTCCATGCCTGAAATGAGAGCCGGCGGGTTCTTCTTTTTCGTTAGTTACCACAAACACGTTGATCATGCCGGCAGCGCTATTTTGACGGCGTAGTTTTTCTGCAGTGCGGGCCGTGTAGGTAGCTATAGCTTCTTTTATATCACTTAATTCAGTTACAGCATTACCAAACATGCGGGTAGTGGCAATCATTTTTTTATCCTTGTATTCATCCATCACAATGGCTTCCTCGCCACGTAATTCTTTTAACAAACGAACGCCTACCACACCACCCAAATTTTTCCGGGCCCATTCTTCAGGCATTTGCCGCAGGTCCCAGGCGGTATAGATTTTTAGTTGCTGAAGTTTTTTTTCCGATCGCCCGCCTACGCCCCACAGCTTTCCTACGGGGGTCATAGTGAGTGCCTTTATAATTTTTTCATTTGTTTCCAAAATGGCAACGCCTTCTGTTTTCACCTTATTTTTCTTGGCAATGTAATTAGCTAGTTTTGCTAATGTTTTTGTAGGCGCTACGCCAACCGAAACTGCAACGCCGGTCCATTTTTCTACTGTTTGGCGCAGCTCCATTGCAAATGTTCGCAGGTGGTCTTGCGGAACAAAAAGCAAGTTGATAAAAGCTTCATCCACGGAATAGACTTCCACATTGTTTTCACCGGCAACCTGTTTTAATGTATCCATTACCCGGCGGCTCATATCGCCATACAAATTGTAATTAGACGAGAATAGGCCGACGTTGTATTTTTCGATCAGGGGTTTGGCAATAAAGTAAGGACCGGTCATCTCAATACCAATAGCTTTTGCCTCATCGCTTTGCGAGATGATACAGCCATCATTATTGCTTAATACCACCACCGGTTTTTCATTCAGGTGTGGTTTGAACACCCGTTCGCAGGAGCAGTAAAAAGAGTTGCAATCAACAATGGCATACATAGTTATTCGTTAATTAAATTAATTACCAGCTTAATCATCAGCTCTTTAGTTGCCGGGTCGCTTTGTGCAATTAATAGCGCTAGTGCTACAAGGGCATTGTCATTTATTTTGGCTTCGTTTTCTTTTCGTAAAAGGTGTTGATTTAAATGCAGGAACCATACAAAAAGAAAAGCGCCGATGCGCTTATTACCATCGGCAAATGGATGATTTTTGATAACAAAATAAAGCAGGTGTGCTGCCTGTTCTTCAATGCTTGGATATAAGTATTCGCCGCCAAAAGTTTGCACTACGCTGTTTAAAATTCCACTAAAGGCGTCTTCACGCTGCCGTCCAAAAAGGTCAGTCGCTGCTCCTTCATCAATTAATTTTTTCTTCAATTGTTCAATGGCAGTTATGGCTTCTTCATACTTTATTTCATGGGTAAGTACAGCATAGGATGGTTCATTCCGAAGGGAGTTGCTATCAAACTGATTAAGTAAAACAAACGACCGGGTGTAGATAGAAATAATTTCAAGCAGACCCTGGGCCTCATTGCCGGAGATATTTTTAGTGCCTAACGTGGTTTTTAAAAATTCTACGGTTTGATGAAGTTCCTTAAATTTTTCCTTCTGTTCCTGCAGGCGTTGTTTATTAATGGTATAGCCTTTTACTAAATGATCTTTTAAAGTTTGCGTGGCCCAGATACGGAACTGGGTACCACGTTTGGATTTAACCCGGTACCCTACCGAAATAATTACATTTAAGTTGTATAAGGCAGTGGGCTTGTCAGAATTTGCAATATGCAAAAAATGCATATTGCTTTTTTCATCTAACTCTCTCTCTTTAAAAATGTTTTTTATGTGCCGCGATATTACTGATTGGTCTCTATCAAAAAGTTTTGTTAGTTGACTTTGAGTTAGCCAAACAGTCTCATCTTGCAAACGAACATCCAGTTGGCTTTCCCCGTCTTCTGTCTGATAAATAATGATCTCTCCTTTGCTTTCCATAAAACAACTTTACACATTATGAATGATGTAGGTAACCACACCCCACAGCTTCAGCTTGTTTGTCACGTCAATCGAATGTAGTTTTTTATTAGCCGGAAGCAATGTCGTTTTCGTTTCAGTTATTTCAATCTTTCTTATCAGCAGTTCGCCATCAACCACTGCAATCACTACCTTGCCGTTCTTTGGTTCCAGTGATCTATCCACAATTACCACATCGCCAATATGAATACCGGCGCCGGTCATGGCATCACTGTTCACCCGCATAAAAAAGGTAGCCGGCTTATTTTTTATCAGCTGTTCATTCAGGTCAATGCCACGTTCTGCATAATCATCTGCAGCGGCGCCAAAGCCTGTAGCATTCGCTGTAGCAATATTTTTTTGCGTAAAATCTTTTGAACCATTGTACGCGGAATAGTAAAAGTTTTCCCCTTCCATAAAATCATTGGTTTTGTTATGCTAAATTATTTAGTATTTTTATACTAACGAAATTAGTTTGTCCACAAACTTAAAACCAACCAACATGCAAAAGTTAATCACCAGTATTCCGGGCTATCGTGTCTATGAATATTTTTTAGTCATCTCACCACATGAAGAATTACGAAACCAGATTCAAACCATTAAAAAAAGCTTTGCTGACAAGTACAAAGCACCATTAGCTCATTACACCAAACCGCACATTGCCCTCGTTAATTTTCTATCCTACGAAATGACGCAGGAGCGGATCTTAAACCGAATTGGAGCCATCGCCATGGGAATTACACCATTCAAAATTGAATTGAATGGTTTTGGTTCTTTTCCTACCCACACCATCTATGTAAACGTAAGTACTAAAGTGCCCATTCAGGAAGTGGTGAGAGAGTTGAAGTCTGCGGGACAGCTAATGACGTTGAACAAGGATCACAAGCCGCATTTCATAGAAGAATCGCACCTTACTGTTTGCCGTAAGCTAAAACCCTGGCAATATGAGCAAGGCTGGCTGGAATATTCGCACAAACACTTTAGTGGCCGCTTTATTGCGGATAGCATGTTGCTGCTTAAACGTCCCGCAGGCGAAAAAGGCTACCAGCCGATCATGCGTTTCGAATTCCAAAACCTACCGGTTACTACAAAGCAAGCAAGCCTTTTTATGTAACCAACGAAAGTTCTACTATCGGCTTTTGGTGCGTCGCACTCTTGTACGGTTCAGAACAACATTCAGCAAAGGAAACGCCAGGCATGAACCCATGGCCCCTTCCAGGTTGTAATTCACCCTTGCCACAGGTTTCATTTTTTAAATCTCATCAAAACCAACAACCATGAAAGAGAACGAAGAGCAGGAAGGAGAGCCTGTGAACACCTACAAATACGGCCGTGGCGCCCAGTTTAACACCAAAAACAAGTTCGTTAAAAACGAAGTAACAAGAGAACACATTGAAGGCATTGACGAATGGATAGAAGCTGACGTAAAAACGCAGTACATCGAAGTGTTTCCTAAAACAATTGTCAACAAAGTAGAAAGCCCCGACGTAGGAATGATGTACAGTATGAATCCTTACCAGGGTTGCGAGCATGGCTGTATTTATTGCTATGCCCGCAACTCATTCGAGTATTGGGGTTACAGCGCAGGACTGGATTTTGAAACAAAAATTTTAGTAAAGAAAAATGCACCGGAGCTTCTGCGCAAGTTTCTGATGAATCCTAAGTGGGAGCCGGTGCCCATTATGCTTAGCGGTAATACAGATTGCTATCAACCCGCGGAACAAAAATTCCGTATTACAAGAAAGTTGTTGGAAGTATGTAACGAGTTCAATCAGCCTGTTGGTATCCTTACCAAAAATGCGTGGATACTAAAAGACAAAGATGTATTGCAGGAGATGGCAAATAAGAAAATTTTATCCGCTATGGTATCCATCACTTCTTTTGATGACAGCCTGCGACAGGTAATGGAACCCCGCACTACAACAGGTAAACAACGCTTACGTGTTATAGAAGAACTCAGCAAAGTTGGCGTTCGCATGGGCATTATGATGGGGCCTATGATACCCGGCTTAAATGAGCATGAAATGCAACACATTATGAAGGCCGCAAAAGATGCAGGTGCACTATTTACGGCTTATACATTTATACGCTTAAATGGTGCTATTAAATTATTATTTCACAACTGGCTATATAAAAACTTTCCCGACCGTGCTGATAAAGTATGGCACCTGATCGAAGATGGACATGATGGTAAAGTAAATGACAGCGAATGGGGAAGGCGAATGCGGGGCTCAGGGGCCATGGCGCAGCTAGTGGCGCAACAATATAAAAAATATGGAAAGCTCTATGGCATGAATGCAGAACGGTGGGAGTTGGATGGAAGCAATTTTAGAAGACCGGGCGGGCAGGGAAAATTGTTTTAGCAAGTTTCAGAAACCTTTTAGCGGTAGAATTATGAAGAGTATAGATAAAAAAAAGAAGGTGAAAATAACATGACCGGGAAACACGAAATATTTCAAAGTTTAAAGCAACAAATTCTTCAGATAGAGGGTTTCAAAGAGCCATTATTAACTGAGAAAACAAGTTTAGGCCGTATTAATGAAGCATTTCCAAATAATGTTTTTCCCTTTTCCGCTTTGCATGAATTTTTTTGTTCAAACAAAGAGCAGGTTGCCGCTTCTTCAGCTTTCATAGCAGCACTTCTCTCTTCTCATCCTTATAAAACGGGCACTATAGTATGGATTAGTTCATCCTTTCAACTATTTCCCCCATCACTGAAATGGTTCGGCATTCAACCACACCAGGTTTTGTTTCTTCACGTTAAAAAGGAGAAAGACATTGCCTGGGCTGTTAATGAAGCTTTGAAGTGTTCTTCGTTATCGGCTGTAGTAGGCGAACTGCCGGAGATGAGCCTTACAGCAAGCCGTCGTTTTCAACTGGCAATTGAAGATGCCGGTGTCGGTTGCTTTATTCTTCGGGCTAATCCTAAAAACTTACTCACCACTGCTGTTTCCCGATGGCAGATTCAGCCAATGCATTCGAAAATTGAAGATGGTTTTCCGGGACTTGGACATCCACGCTGGCAGGTGAAACTTCTTAAGGTTCGTAATGGCAAACCCGGGACCTGGGATATTGAATGGTCGAATGGGGGCTTTCATTATGTATCCAGGCTGGCCGTTATTCATAAAACAGTACAAAAACAAACAGGTTGATATGAGCAAACGTTTTGTATCCATCTGGTTTCCTTATTTGACCACTGACTGGCATGCCCGTAAACAACCGGCGCTAAGAGATAAAGCTTTTGTCTTAAAAGCTACTGTTCGAAACCGTGTTATCATTATTGCCGCTAATTCACTGGCACGGGCACAAGGCATTCGCAACAATATGGTGCTTGCTGATGCAAAGGCCTTGTATCCGTCGCTGCATGTGATGGATGACAAGCCTACACTTACAACACAACTGCCAGATAGAATTGCGGAATGGTGTATTCGTTTTACACCGGTGGCTGCGGCCGATTATCCGGCTGGAATTTTATTAGATGCCTGCGGATGTACACATCTTTGGGGCAACGAAGAAGCTTACCTAAAAGATATATCCAGCCGGTTATCTCACAGGGGTTATGCTATTCGTGTTGGGATGGCCGATACAATTGGCTGTGCCTGGGCAATGGCCCGGTATGGCAGCCAAACAATTGTTGGGAAGGGCAAACAATTAGAAGCTTTGCTCACCTTACCGGTAACTGCGCTTCGCTTAAATGGAGAAACGGTTGCGGTTTTACAGAAGCTTGGCTTACGGCACATCAAAGATATTATTACTATTCCTCACACATCATTGCGCCGCCGCTTTGGGCCTGCACTGTTACAGCGTTTAAAGCAGGCGATTGGTGAAGAAGATGAGGGCATTGTTCCCGTTTATCCCATCGAACCTTACGGTGAACGTTTGCCGTGTATTGAACCCATTAAAACAAGAGTAGGAATTGAGATAGCGTTACAACACCTGTTAACGAATTTGTGCTCTCGTTTATGTAAAGAAGGCAAGGGATTACGAAAAGCTTTTTTTCGTGCCTATAGAATGGATGGAGGCACATCGGGTATTGAGATTAACACCAATCAGCCATCACAAAATATTGAACATCTTTTTCATCTTTTTAGCATAAAGATTTCTACAATTGAACCCAAAGAAGGAATTGAATTATTTGTTTTAGAAGCTACTGTGGTTGAAGAGGCGGTAATAAAACAAGAGGTCTTGTGGCAAACAAACAGCGGCTTACTTGATACAAAGGTGTTGGACTTGATGGATCGCTTTGCAGCCAGGTTTGGGCATGAAACTATTCAACGATTTTTACCAACCGAACATTATTGGCCCGAACGATCGTTCAAACGAGCTTCTACTCTAAAGGAGGAACCAACCACTGAATGGAAGCTTGACCGGCCACGACCTTTGCATCTTCTTTCTCCCCCTGAATTAATAGAAGTTACGGCACCCATTCCTGATTACCCGCCTATGAGTTTTCGATACAAAGAACAATTGCATAAAGTGGTAAAAGCAGACGGCCCGGAACGGATAGAACAGGAATGGTGGATACAGGAGGGCAAGCACCGGGATTATTATGCCGTAGAAGATGAAGAGGGCAGACGTTACTGGGTTTTTCGGTCAGGGCACTATAACGACACAAAATCACCACAATGGTTTTTACATGGATTTTTTGCGTGACCTGCAGCCTCCCCAAGCCCTTCCGGTAGAAAGGCTTTCTGCCGCACAGCCCCTGCTTGTTGAAGTGCCTACATATCATCCGCTTTATTGCAATGGGGTTGCTAAGTTTAACCCCCTTGCAAAATGGGAGGTTGAGTGGTCAAACTGTTTTTATTATGAAATATGTTGAGTTACAAATCACGACGAATTTTAGCTTTCTACGGGGGGCTTCTCATCCCCATGAATTGGTTGAGCAAGCTGCTTTGCTTGGATATAACACCCTTGTTGTTACTGATAGAAATACCGTTGCCGGTGTTGTTCGTGCCCATGCTGCCGGAAGGAAGCACGGTGTTCGTATTATCCCTGGTTGCAGGTTGGATCTGCTTGATGGCCCGGGTCTCTTAGCCTATCCAATGAATATAAATGCCTGGGCGAACCTTTGCACTTTGCTATCAACCGGAAATCTTCGTGCTGAAAAAGGTGAATGTCATTTATATAAGGCTGATGTTTTTCAATACAGTCAGGGTCTTCATTTTATCATACTTTCACCGGAAGCACTAAATGAAAATTTCTGCTTTGATGCTGCTTTTATAGATGGGGTATCAACGTATAAAGAAGCGCTGGGAGAGGCCCTTTCAATAGCAATCACACGTCGTTACAATGGCGATGATGGCAAACAGCTTTATCGTTTAGCACAACTTTCAAAACAGTTCTCCATCCCTCTTGTTGCAACAAATGATGTGCATTACCACTATCCCGAACGACGACAACTGCAGGATGTACTTACCTGCATCCGGGAAGGCTGTACGATTCACGAAGCCGGCTTTCGGTTACTACCCAATGCCGAACGCTATTTGAAATCCGGGGAAGAGATGGCCCGGTTATTCCGCCATTATCCAGAGGCAATTATGCGCACAACTGAAATTGCAGAAGCCTGCCGGTTTTCGCTTGATGAGCTTCGGTACGAGTATCCAGAAGAAATAACAACCGGGGCCCGAACACCATTGCAGGAAGTAGAATATCTCGCCTGGAACGGTGCTAAAGAATTTTTTGGAGAAGCTATTCCGGATAAAATTTCTAATGCTATCCTGCACGAATTGCGGTTTATTGAAGAAATGAAATACGCTGCCTATTTTCTTACGGTGTATGATATTGTTCGCTTTGCAAGAAGCCGCGATATTCTTTGCCAGGGAAGGGGCTCGGCTGCTAATTCCACTATCTGCTTTTGTCTGGGAATCACCTCTGTCAACCCGGAAAAAATAGACCTGCTGTTTGAACGTTTTATTTCTGCTGCCCGCAACGAACCACCGGATATAGATGTGGACTTTGAACACGAACGAAGGGAAGAAGTGATTCAATACATCTATGAAAAATACGGCAGGAATAGAGCAGCTATCGTTGCCACCGTAACGCAGATGCATGGTAAAGGCGCCATCCGTGATGTAGGCAAAGCCATGGGACTTTCCTTGGATGTTGTTGGTAAACTTTCAGGCAGCATTCATCATTTTGATGAAGTGGTAAAAGACCATGATGTAAAAGAACTGGGTTTTGATCCTGGCGATCCTCATTTAAAAAAAATTTTAGACCTAACACAACAATACATTGGCTTTCCACGGCAGCTAGGTCAACATACCGGTGGCTTTATCATTACCCGCGGCCACCTAACTGAACTTTGTCCCATCTTAAATGCACGCATGCCTGGCAGAACCTGCGTTGAATGGAATAAAGACGACATCGATGCACTCGGCTTTTTGAAGATTGATGTGCTGGCTCTCGGAATGCTTACCTGTATCAAAAAAGCATTTGTGCTTGCCAAAGAAAGCTATGGTCTGAATTTAACGCTTGCAACTATTCCACAGGATGATAAAGAAGTTTACGACATGATTTGTAAAGCTGATACAATTGGCGTATTTCAAATTGAAAGCCGCGCACAACAAGCCATGTTGCCGCGATTAAGACCAAATGTATTTTATGATTTGGTTATTGAAGTGGCTATTGTACGTCCGGGTCCAATACAGGGCGATATGGTGCATCCTTATTTACGAAGGCGAAATGGTGAAGAGACGGTCGAATATCCATCGAAAGAACTTCATGATATTTTGAAACGCACATTGGGAGTTCCGCTTTTCCAGGAACAGGCAATGAAGATTGCCATTGTTGCGGCGGGATTTACACCTGCAGAAGCGGACGAGCTACGCCGGAGTATGGCTACGTTTAAGTTGCCTGGAAAAGTTGGATCGTTCCAGGAAAAGCTGATCAACGGGATGATCAGAAATGGCTACGATAAAGAGTATGCCGACAGAGTATTCAAACAACTTGAAGGTTTTGGTTCATATGGGTTTCCTGAAAGTCATGCAGCTTCCTTTGCCTTGTTGGTTTATGTATCAAGCTGGCTGAAATGTTTTTATCCCGATGTCTTTGCCTGCGCTATCCTGAACAGCCAACCGATGGGATTTTATCAGCCAGCACAATTAGTACAGGATGCACAAAAACATGGCGTTGATATACGACCCATTGATATCAACTATTCCTGTTGGGATCACCGGTTAGAAGAGCAAAGCGGCAGGTATAAAGCTTTGCGATTAGGTTTTCGCCAAATTAAAGGCGTACGTATGGAGGACATGGCAATTTTAGTGGCCAACAGAAGTCAGTTTTACAATAGCATTAATGAACTCCGCACTATCGGGCTTTCTGATGCTGCACTCCAGCGACTGGCTGATGCAGATGCCTTTTGTTCTATTGGTCTGGACCGCCGGCAGGCATTGTGGGAGATAAGTACAAAAGATCATCCACAGGCGATCTTTGCTAATCAACAGGCACCAGATGCCATTGGTGAGCAGGTAGCTTTGCCACAACTTCTGGCTTCCGAACACGTAGTGCAGGATTATGCAACAACATCATTGTCTTTAAAGGCGCATCCCGTGAGTTTTTTGCGATCACAATTAGAGCAACTGCATGTTACCCCAACAGGCGATTTGGCGAAACTTCAAAACGGGCAACCGGTAAAAGTCGCCGGCCTTGTTTTGGTACGGCAGCGCCCTGGAACCGCCAAAGGTGTGTGGTTTATGACCATTGAAGATGAAACCGGGGTTGCTAATCTTGTCATTTTTCCAAACATTAAAGAAGTGTATCGGAAAGCACTATTGGGCGCTCGTTTGTTTATGGCAGAAGGAATGGTACAAGTAGAAGGAGAAG
This sequence comes from Flavisolibacter sp., assembly GCA_035645595.1. Lineage (GTDB taxonomy): Bacteria > Bacteroidota > Bacteroidia > Chitinophagales > Chitinophagaceae > Flavisolibacter. Next base: position 13,075 of record DASQMG010000275.1, read on the forward strand.
TAATTCATATCATTGTTACTGCAGGTTATGATCTTTCAAAGCTCTTGCGTAAGCTCACTGCTGCTGGTAATGAAGATTTACCGCTGCTTACTTTGTCTCGTGCCGATGAAAAAGTTTCAGTGGGTGATAACCGCATAGCAGAACAAAAAAAGCTGTTCCCGGATGCAAGACATTTTAGGTAAGTAGTTGGAGGTATTGAACTTGAATGCGAAACAATCTCCGGGAGTAGTTTAATTTTGCTGTTAATCTTATTAATAAATCTAAATCTATGTGTTATTCAATTAGTCGGAAAATCTCACCAACAGACTATTTTGAACACCTGGAAAGCGGCGAGAAATACGGCGTATTACAGGAAGACTTAATTATTTACAAAGGCTTTGACCATAATATGCACCTGGTTGAAAGGCCCATTACAAATTCTGCACAAACGGAGAGGGTAAAGATGCAATGGGGCTTTTTGCCACCCTATTTAAAAACAGCAGAAGATGTAAAGAAATTTCGTTTTGGTTACAAAGATCAAACCGGCAGGTTTCACAAAGGGTTTACAACACTTAATGCCACAAGTGAAGAACTACTCAATAAGATGTACAAAGACGCGGCATTGAAGAGAAGGTGTTTAATTCCAGTACATGGTTTTTATGAGTGGATGCATGTGATGGTAGTAGGAAAAAGCGGTAAGCTTTTAAAAACACCTGAAAAATTTCCTTACCTCGTAAAAATGAGGAATGATGAAGAGTTTTCACTGGCCGGAATTTGGCAACCCTGGCGTAACACGGAAACAGGAGAGACGATTAATACGTATGCTATTGTTACCACTACCGCAAACACTTTAATGAAGCAAATACACAACAGTAAAGAAAGAATGCCGACTATTCTTCCTGGTGATGTTGCTGATGCATGGTTATACAACGATTTGACTGATCAGAATATTCTGGACATAGCAAACTACCAGGTTGCATCGGCAGAGATGATTGCAATTCCACTTGATAAGGATTTTTTAAAGAAGGAAAATCCGCACGAGCAGGTAGTATACAAGGAAGCACCGGAACTTCTTTACCAATAAGCCATCTGAAGCAATCACCGGGGTAGTGTGATTAAGTGTGATCATAGGATCATCAACACTTAATCATCCATGCATTTCTTCAATGATCTGCACATTCCACTTGTTGCGAATTAGAAATGCCGTTAGAATTGTTCTCATTCGTTCTACAGGAATAGCCAAATACATAGCCACCATACCTAGCACTTCACTTTCGCTTTCATTAACGTTACCCTTATTGGTAACTACTTCGCATATCATGGCAAAAAGTGTTTCGCGAAAGTCTTCTGAAATGAGCTTAGCACTTTGTTCGATAATTGTTTTACCGCTATGTTGTGCTTGTAGTGAGATAGCTTTAATGGTAAGCGCATTCAGGTTTGTACCCGTAAACTTTGAGCATAGAACTACTATACGTGATAGTTGATCAATTTGTGATTGGGTGAGATTTTTATGCTTGTACATCACGCAGGAAAAGAGCATGGCTACAGCTGCTTCCTGTTCGGTTTCGATAGTGAGATCCATAGAAAGGGTTTAATCAAAAGTAGCAATGAATAACATAACAACGATTAATGAATAAATGCAGGCGAAAAGGTAAAGTGTGATTCTAAGTTTTTTTTCATCTGCTGAAAGCCTTGCTGCTACAGCGTTGTAGCGTTCTTTGTTGTTACGTTGTAAAAATATTTTTTATAAAATGTTTGGTGATATGAAAAAAATAAATTCATCTTTGCACCGCAAATAACTATAACACATGCTAAGCAATCAATTACATATTGAAACAATAAAAAGGTTTAGTCCGATGGTGGATTTTACTTTTTGCGGGGCATGTACAACAAGAGTTTAAAAATCAGAAACAAGAACTTTTTATACGCCCCGCACAAACAGCGGGGCTTTTTATTTTGCCTCAAGTAGCAGGGCAATAAGCAAAAATAAAAGCAGGTTCTTTATGCAACTAAAAGTTGCAAGAATCGATTAACAAACAGTTAAACATGTTTAAACAAGAGGTGACAGAACATAATTGTAAACAAGTGACCGGGTATTGGAATATACTGCCCTTAACAGGCATCGTATGCCCTACAGGAAATAGTCCATTTACCATTCGCTTTGAGAATACGGATACACAATATTGGCCGGATAAATTTCATACGTAACTGCATAACGCATTGCGAAAAGAAAAACCCGGCCGAGTAAAAACGACCGGGTTTTTCTTTTCGGGTCCGGGCAAAATTTAAACAATGAAATTTTTAATAGTGGTGCTGGTGCTTCATTGGGTGCTAAACCAGGTGCGAAAAAAGTTAGAAGCAAAAGAATAAGTTATTAGGTGCAGAAAGGAGGGAATAGAGCTGTGGCCGTGAGATGCAGCGGCGCAGCTTTCCTAAATAATTGACTCCTTCGTCTAATGGTTCGGGATTTCACACTTTCGATGTGACAATCAGGTTCGACTCCCATAGGGGTTACAAGGTTCATTTGTGAAATGGCTATTATACCAGATTGTCGATCTGTTGTCACGGGTTCGATTCCCGTCCGGACCGCCAACTATAGCAGCATTCGGCCTGGTTGGATGCGAACGCGGAGATGAATGTTCGAATCATTCTAAGCCAACGATGGTTTGTAACTCAATGGTAAGAGAAGGAACCTTATACGTTCAAGGTTAACAATTCAAGTCTGCTTAGGCCAATAAAAAATTGCGGTTTGGTGTAAAGGCAACACACTGGTCTCATAAGCCAGGCCATGCAAGTTCGACTCTTGCGGCCGCAACGTATGATGACTTAGCTCAATTGGCAGAGCAGTATCCTGATACGATACAGGTTGTTGGTTCAATTCCATCAGTCATCACAAACATTGGCCCGTAGCTCAATTGGTGGAGCTTCCGGCTTTTAACCGGAAGGATGTGCGTTCGAACCGCACCGGGCCAACATAAGAGTGAAGGATTGGAAATATAGTTCAATGGTAGAACGGTCGCCTGTTAAGCGACAAATGAATGTTCGAATCATTCTGTTTCCGCAACGAGAGAGAGGACAGATGAAAGTGCTGCGTAGCGATAAGAACGTAAAAGTGAGTGACACAACAGACGATGCTAGTAGCAATAAAGTTGGTAACAAAAACAACGGACGAATAGCTCCAATGGTAGAGCATCACGTTGAAGCCGTGACCGTGCAAGTTCGAGTCTTGCTTCGTCCACATAAAAACCATAAGTCATGCGTATTCATGTAATGAGATAGTGCTGCGTTTCAGCAGAAGATTTTTATTAATAACTATTTCAAAAAATTAAGATGGACAATTTAAATAACCAGAAAACTATCAATGCCAACAGCATTTTTGGTAAACATTTTCTGGACAGTAAAGCCTTGTACCTGTATCACTTTAATGCCTTGCCCAGCCTGTATTCTATAGGCAGTATCAATGGCGAGAAAGGATACAAGGCATTCAAGGAAAAATTCGCCTCGCTCATTCAATCCGAGCACCAGTTTCGGTATTATGATAAAAAGCGGAGACAATATGAATTTAATGAAACGATTCTGATTCTTAGCAATAATTGCATGGTTGAATTTGATAACAATTACTGCGAAATATTACACGATGGCAAGAATAAAAGTTTTGTGGATGATTGCACGGATGTAATGAAGCGTTTTAAATGGCGGGAACGCCGCAAGCCCCTGGAGATTAATTTAATTGTAAAAGGCAGCTATGGGCTGGATTTAAAGTCAATGGAAATAAAACGTACCAGGCTAGACCTTGACCTGTTTTACGATGATGATTTTGCAGCAGTAGACGAGGTGATTACCAAACGGCTTCAGGCCAAAGAAGATAAAGGGATTGTGTTTTTGCATGGCTTGCCGGGCACAGGTAAAACAACCTACCTGCGTTACCTGATCGGAAGGCTTAAGAAACGGATTTTGTTTTTATCGCCGACGGTTGCCGGCGATTTGATGAACCCTGAGTTTATTGAGTTGCTCATTGACAATCCAAACACAGTGCTTGTAATTGAAGATGCAGAGAACATCATCATGGATCGCAGAACAACGGGCACTTCATCTGTGTCGAACCTGTTGAATATTTCGGATGGATTATTAGCCGACTTCCTGAATGTGCAGATCATCTGTACGTTTAATAGTTCGCTAACCATGGTAGATAGTGCGCTGATGCGCAAGGGTCGTCTTATTGCTAAATATGAGTTTGGTAAACTAAGCGTTGATAAGGCACAGAAACTTAGCAGGCATTTAGGTTTTGATGCAACTATTACAAGGCCGATGACAGTTGCTGAAGTGGCTAACCAGCATGAGGCAGAACAACCGGCAGGTCGTATTGAAGTGGCAGGATTTCATAACCGGCAACTGAGCCGAAATTAAAATAACCATGTAAAATAATCGCTAATGGAACAGCAACTAGGGTGGAGAAAGCTGGATGGTACACGAATCAAAAATGCGATGGAAGATGAAGTGCGCCGTGTGATTGTCAGTGAAAAGAACGCAGGTTATAGCTTAAAGGTTTGCATTGGTACCGACAGCCAGGTGAAAGGGGCAGAAACCGGGTTTGCAACAGTGATTGTTTTCATCCGGAAAGGCCGTGGCGGATTTATGTACATCCGCAACGAAACTACTACAATGAAGATGGGCATCAAGCAGCGGATGTTAACCGAAGTAGCAAAGAGTATTGAGGTAGCCTACTCGCTTTGCACCCTGTTTACGCTTTATGGTGTTGACATGGAAATACATGCGGATATCAATACTAATCCCGCTTTTAAAAGTAACGATGCTTTGAAGGAAGCCATGGGGTGTATCCTGGGAATGGGTTTCGATTTCAGGGCCAAGCCCCATGCGTTTGCCAGTTCAAGTTGCGCCAATAAAGTGGTGCAATGATTTAATGATTGGTGAGAGGAAAAGATTTTGAATCTCACCAGTCTTTTACTGGCTTGTAGCTCAATTGGCAGAGTAGGAGAATCCTGACCTTTGGGTGGTGGTTGGGGCCTCATGGACTTGCTATAGAAGGCTTCTCGCAAGCGAATGCACTTCCTTATTTTATTGCTGTTGAGAACCTGATAAGGAAAACTATGAAATACATTCAAGCAGAAGAAGACAAAAAAGATTATGAACTAATACGGCTATAAATGGGCGAACTTAAATTAATAAAACAGTTTTAGACTATTCATACATCACCTGCTCGTCGGTATAGTAAGTTTTCAACATGCCCCGCTCTGCGGTAAGTATCGGCCTTCCTGCAGGACTTTCAGTTTTCTTCTTGGTATGAATTTGTAAAAACTCTTTTACCTCACCGTTGATTTTACCAGGGTATGCTTTATAAATTTTTTCAGTAGCCTTTTTTAAAACTTTTTTTATGGTAGTAGCGAGCTCTTTTATTTTTTCATCCGGTATCGCAGCTGCTTTCGAAAAAGGCGAAATCCTTGTTTCCCACAAGATCTCATCGGAATAACCATTACCAATGCCCCTGATCAGGTCCTGGTCCAGTAAAACGTTTTTGATAGCAGCTTTTCGATTCAGGATTTCTTTTAGTGATTTATAGGGGATCTCCAGCGCATCGATGCCTGCTTTATCTACGGGGGCCAATTTAACGGCCGCATTTTTCATACGGTCGGTTAAGGCAAGGCTGGTGCCGTCATTAAACTGCAACTCTACAATTGTTGATTTACGTTCGTTGGATCCTTCAAGGAAATGCAAGTCGCCGGTTAGCATAAGGTGAACGCCAAGTAAAACCTTTTTGGAAAATTGAATGCGTAGTTCTTTACCAGAACGGTACACGTCAAGAATTTTTTGACCTTCTAAAGCCTGTGAAAGTTCTTTGGCTGTGTCCTTTAATTTTTTGCCGTTAATAACTTTCACTTTAGCAACTTGCTTGCCGGCTAGCAGCTTTTTCAGGTTTCTGGAGAAGACCTCGATATCTGGAAGTTCAGGCATGGGTAAAAAATAGTGTACTAAATTATGGCATAGGAATTTGTTTCATCATCCTACCTGTTTTATGAAGAGAGGGAGGTATTTAAATATTTGTTGAATAGAATTATTGAACGATGAAAGGAGCGTCGCAACGGAAGGGCATTCTGGGCGATGCAGCCTGATCATAAAAAATTAAATATGGCAAAGTTGAAATTAACAGGCAAGGAATTACGCACCCTCGGTTACCCTGAAGGTCCGGTCATCTCTCTTGCCATGAACATTATGGAAAAGGATTTTAAACGTCTTTCCAAAGAAGATGCGCTGGAAATATTAAGTGCCGTGTTGCAAAGTCCCAACCAATATGCAGGTGATGCTAAACTTGGGAAGATTGCCGACGCTTTGATTCCTAAACCAAAAGCCGGTGGCGATGAACTGCCGATGGCTGAAAAGGGTATTGAGTTCTCCATATTCGGAGCCGAAGGAATTGAAGAAGGTGCCCTGCATCAAATGCACACGGCCGCAAAATTACCTGTAGCCGTTGCCGGTGCTTTAATGCCCGATGCGCACTTTGGTTATGGCTTACCTATTGGCGGTGTGCTGGCTACTGAAAATGCCGTCATCCCTTATGGTGTAGGCGTGGATATTGGCTGTCGTATGTGTCTTTCCGTTTTTGATATAGTTCCAAAAGATCTGACAGACAGGGAGCATTACTTCACCCGTGAACTAAATGAAGCCACTTTATTTGGTAGTGGTTCCCTGTTTCAAAAACCATCAAACCATGAAGTGATGGAAGCAGCTGCCTGGGATAGCACCGGCTTGCTTAAAGGCCTGCAGGCAAGGGCATGGAAGCAACTGGGTTCTTCCGGTTCGGGCAACCACTTTGTAGAATGGGGTGTAGTGAACGTGAAGGAAAAAGATGAAGTATTAGGCATCGAGCCCGGAAGTTATATTGGGTTGTTATCACACTCCGGTTCAAGAGCACTGGGTGCTAATGTTGCCAACCATTATACTAAACTGGCAAAAGAAAAAAGGCGTTTGCCAGGTGATGCAGTAAATCTTGCGTGGTTGTCATTGGATGAAGAAGAAGGCATCGAATACTGGATGGCGATGAACCTTGCCGGTGATTATGCGTCTGCCTGTCATCATGTGATTCATGATAAAATTGCGGTGCAATTGGGACGGAAGCCGTTGAAAAGAGTAGAGAACCATCACAACTTTGCGTGGAAGGAGGTGTGGGAAGGCAGGGATGTGATCGTGCATCGTAAAGGCGCCACACCTGCTGGTAAAGGCGTGCTGGGAATTATTCCCGGCTCAATGGCTTCACCGGGTTTTATTGTAAAGGGAAGGGGCGAGATAGCCTCGGTTAACTCTGCTTCCCATGGTGCGGGAAGGGCAATGAGCCGTACGGCTGCTCTCAAAACAGTTACTCATAAGCAGCTCAATGAAGTATTAGCCAAACAGGGAGTAAAGCTTTTAAGTGGGGGATTGGATGAAGCGCCTTTTGCTTATAAGGACATTCATGAGGTAATGAAAGCGCAAAGTGCATTGGTGGACACGGTCGGTGTGTTTTACCCCAAGATCGTGAAGATGGATGGTGCACAACCGAAGCAGTGGAAGAAAGGAAAGAGTGAGGTGATTATGGGTGAGTAATCTTCTGAACCGGGATCTGCAGGATTTTTTGGATATATGGGAGAAAAGGATTTCGTCATGACTGTACTTCACGATAGAGTTTTAACAGATAAAAGAGGCGTTTTTACGGGCGTCTTGCTGTTGGCAACCTGTCCCTTCCTATTGATCCGATTCATGCTACCCATCCCGGTTCAGACTTTTATATAAATCTTTTTCCTGTCCATCCAGTAGCAAACCGCCCACATAAAGGTGATAACAGTTAGTGCAAATAAGAGAGAACCAATTTTAGGATCACCTGGCACAAATTTGTAAACCTTGTCATATAAAAAATTCCACGGATTGGTATAAGCTGTTGCGCCTTTCGCATCAATGCCATTGGGTATTCTGATGAGGCGCAGCCCTCTTGGCAAAAAAGCACTCAGGGCAAAAACAAACAGCGCATTCTTTCCAAACACATCAAAGAACTTCGTCCACCAGCTACGTACATTTCGTACTTCAATAAAATAAACAAGCGTGGCCAAAATAGCTATGGCCATACCGGTGGTCACTATCACATAGGATGAAGTCCATATTTTTTTATTGACGGGAAAAGACAAGCCCCAGGCATAACCAGCCAAAAGCAATCCCATTGCACCAATAAATAATACAGTAAGTGTTTGATAAATTTCAAAACCTTTTACGGCATTGTTTTCCATTTGCTGGATATGCTTTCCCCTTTTTGAAATATAATCGCCTACCAGGTAGCCAAAGATTACCTGTACGATGGCAGGCAGCGCACTGGCTAACCCTTCGGGGTCAAAAGGTATTCCCTCTCCTTTATATATATGCGGCTCACCAAGAACAGCGAGGTCAAGCCTGGTTCCAAACCAGCCCACCAGGCTATAGGGGTCAGGTGGATTGCCAGCTACACAAAGCCCCCAATAAACCAATAATAAAATGGCCCCTAACAAAAAGGCACCACGTGCTTTTAAATAATAAACAATAACAGACGCAAAAAAATAGCAAATCGCAATACGTTGAAGCACGCCTAAAATCCGGACGCCAAGCACTTTTCCCTCTGCGTTCGTCCAGGTCCAGCCATAAGGCGCCAAATCTCCATCTACAAAACGTACAAAGGGCCACCAGTTTAAAAACAAGCCTATGGCAAAAATGAGTAAACTCCGCTTTATTACCTTTCTCCAAAAAACACTGTCGCCCGCCTGTTTAAAGCGTGGCATGACAAATGCCATAGCATTGCCAACTGCAAATAGAAAAAAGGGAAACACTAAATCTGTAGGGGTTATGCCATGCCAGGGAGCATGAGCCAGCGGAGCATAAATATGGCTCCAGCTTCCTGGGTTGTTCACTAATATCATGAGGCAAACAGTAGCACCACGGAAAACATCAAGCGAATAATAGCGTTGATTCAAAGCAGAAAGATTTTGCTTAAATGTAATGAAGTATTATTTCGGTTTAAAGCCGGGTCTGTTTTTCGGCGTTTTACTCCATATTTGCGAAGGAAAGTATTTTATCACCTGTGACAGCCCGAAACATCCGCATAGCCATTACTTTTTATTAAAAAGTCCTATGTCCTGATACACAGCAGAGTCTGCCTCCGTTCTCCCTTTTGCAGAATAACTCTCTCATTTTCCGCTTCTTTTGTTCTTTTTTCAGTCCCACCACAACGCCTATATTTGCACCTCTTTATTAAAGGACACCACTTATATACAGTAGTTTTTGGTGTGACTGAGAAGGGCGAAGCCGTGTAACAATGGAAAAAGGGTACATTATTCATACAAAGCCCCGGTGCGAAAAAAAACTTTCAGAGGTAGTAGTGCAAAAGGGCATTGAGTGCTACTGCCCTGTAAAAATGCTGAAACGGGAGTGAAGCGACAGGATTAAATTAATAGGGAAGCCACTTTTCAAATGTTATGTGTTTGTAAAAATTCTTCCGGAACAAAGAATGGCGGTGCCCCGGACTGAGGGAGTTGTCAACTTCGTTTATAAAAATGGGAAGCCCGCCACCATAAAGGAAAAGGCAATAAAAACGCTTAAAAAGCTGTTACTTACTAACAACAACCTCTCCCTTGCTGCAAATACGTCGCTACCAGGTGAGTTAAATCCAAATAAAGAAATTGAATCTTCGCAAGTGTGTATGGATCGTTTAAGCAAGTGGCTTGTAGCTCACATAAAACAACCAACACTTGTTTAGCGTTAATTTGAATTAATGAGAAATTTATTTTTATTAAGCCTTGTGGGAGTCTTTATTCTCTCCTGCGGGTCACAAAAGGGCATAGTTACCAACTATCTCGAAAATAGCACCGATAGCGCTGCAACCAGCCTTGTTAAGTTGGCCGAGCCTTTAATTCAAAAGAACGACCTGCTTTCCGTGAAAGTTTACAGCCTGGCTTCAAGACCGGAAATAGATGCCTTATACAATTTGCCGGAACAAACGATTATGGGTAGTAGCACCACAACAGCTACTGCCGGTTTCCTGGTTGATAATGAGGGCAATATTGAATTTCCAAGAATTGGTACATTACATGTAGAGGGCCTAAAAAAGGCTGAGCTTGCAGAACAGTTAAAAAACAGGTTGGATACAATATTAAAAAGTCCTACGGTTATTGTACGCTTTTTAAACTTTAAGGTTACGGTATTGGGGGAAGTCAGAGGGCCGGGAACATTCAATGTACCGACCGAAAGGATCACTATTTTAGAAGCATTGGGCCTGGCAGGTGATATTACGGAGTTTGGCAATAAGGCGACCGTAAAAATAATGCGGGAAAACAGCAACCAAGCTTCAATCCAAACAGTAGACCTGACATCTAAAAGTTTATTTGCATCGCCTTTATATCGTTTACAACAGAATGATGTTGTATTTGTGGAGCAAACAAACAGGAGGATTCGCCAACAGGAACAGCAAAATTTTGCACAGCAATTAGGGTTCGTAACCGGTATTGTTACAGCTCTAGCGCTTTTACTTAATTTTATCCGATAACACGCTTATACTTTAAATAATAGGGATGGAGGAGCAGGCCTTTATACAAAAATCAAAAATTCAACATTCTTCTTTGAATATTAAGGAGCTGTTTTTCAAATATGTTCGCTTTTTGCCTTTGTACATTTTATTTATAGCCCTTTCTTTATTTGGGGCGTATATGTATTTGCGGTACGCTACTGAGTTTTATCGCTCTGCAGGTCAAATAATTATAAGAGACGATAAAAACACCCCAAGCATAAGTGACAGGTTAGAGCAGGCCATGCAATCGGACAGCAGGAAAAATATTCAGACCGAAGTTGAAGTGATGCAGTCAAGGGAAATGATGGAAAGAGTAGTTAAAACCCTTGGGCTTAATTTCAATTACTATGCAAAAGGAAAGATCAAGCAACTTAATATATACAAGATAGCTCCCTTTCGCATTGAAGCTCTACAGATAAACGACTCGTCGCAAGGGTTTACATTGAACTTAAATTTTGCTGATCAAAAGAGTTTCCGTGTAGATGGTTTGCCTTCACTAATTCAAATGGGACAGACATTTGAAAACCAGTTTGGAAAATTTCGCATAAACAGGGTGAGTAAAGGAACAATAGCTCCTGAATGTCAAATTCAATATAATTCAACTCTTGAACAGGCAAGCATGTTTTTAGGCGGATTAGTAGTGTTTCCAAAGCAAAACACAGGAATTCTGACTATCATAATGGAATCCACTAACTCGCACTTAGCTGCTGATGTAGTAAATGGATTGATGGAGGAATACCAACTCGTGACAATCGAAGACAAAAATACAGCGACGCAAAAGTCGCTTGCTTTCATTGATGTTAACTTAAGGGAGCGGGCTAAAGAACTAGATTCAATTGCCCAAAAGCTGGTTTCGTATCAAAAAGCAAATAACATTATTGAACCGGGAATACAGGCTTCTAACTATTTTAACCGGGTTGAGCAAGCGCATGGATTCGTGCAACAACAACGTCTCCAGTTAGACAATGCTTTACAGATACAGGATTATCTTGGAAACAATAGTGAAAGCCTGGTGCCCTCATCATTAGGAATTGATGACCCAACACTAAATGGTATGATTGCCTCGTACAACACGGCGCAATTAGAAAGAAAAGAGCTTTTAGAAAATGCACAGCCAGGTCATATAATTGTAAAGCAAAAGGCAGAAGAAATAAATCTGCTAAGAAATAAGATATTGGAGAATGTAAAAAATATTAAATCTTCCTATAATAATGCTATAGGCACACTTCGTTCAAGTAGTGGAGAAGCTATTGCTCAAATTAAAACCCTGCCTAATAAAAGACAGGACATGATTAATATTCAGAACCAGATGGACGGCAAGATGAAGCTGTACTATGAGCTTTTATCCAAACGTGAAGTATCAGCTATTACCCTGGCATCCACTATCTCAAACACTAAAGTCATGCAGGTGGCCAAGCCCGACTCGACACCTGTTAAGCCGAACCGCAAGTCAATACAAATACTGGCTATTTTTATTGGTATTTTAATTCCAACAATTATTATCGTAGTGCTGGAATTGTTCAACGATAAAATTAATTCGCGTTCAGATATTGAAAAATTTACCGAAGCATCAATTTTAGGTGACGTAGGTCACTCGTACACTAATCAAACTTTGGTGGTGACCTCGGGCAACCGCAAAGTGATTGCTGAACAATTTCGAATTTTGCGTTCTAACCTACAGTATGTGCTCACTAAGGCGCCCAAGCCTGTTATTATGGTTTCCTCCTCTTTTAGCGGAGAAGGAAAATCTTTCATCAGTACAAATGTTGGCGCCGTTATGGCGCTGGCTAAAAAGAAAACAATCATTCTTGAATTTGATATTCGTAAGCCAAAAATTGTTTCTGGCTTAGGAATTTCCAAAGGGCCTGGGCTTACTAACTATATTCTTGGAGAAACCACCCTGGAGCAATTGCCTGTGTTAGTTCCCGGGTATGACAACCTTTTTGTATTGCCTTGCGGCCCTATTCCGCCCAATCCGGGTGAACTCTTATTGGATATCAAAATAGAAGAATTATTTACTTTTTTGCGTCAAAACTTTGATGTGATTATTATGGATACCGCACCGGTGGGCATGGTAAGTGATGCAATGACATTAAGCAGGTTTGCCGATTGTACTTTATACATTGTACGACAGGGACATACTTATAAAAAACAAATAGGCCTTATTGATTCGTATTACCGCGAGGGGAAACTTCCAAAAATCTCATTGGTTTTAAATGATGTTAAAGCACAAGCAGGTTATGGAGCTTATGGGTACGGGGCAGGCGATGGATATGGCTATGGCTCTGGTTATTTTGAAGATGAACCAAAGCACAAGTCTGGAATAAACAGGTGGTTTGGATGGCTGGGATCAAAGAATGGCAGTAGTGCAAGGAAACATAAAAAGAGCAAAGTATAATGCGCATATTAATAACCGGAGGCGCCGGATTTATTGGTTCTAATTTGGTGGAGCATTTGCTTAAAAATCCTAAAGTCCAGTATATAAGGGTGCTCGATAACCTGGCTACGGGGTCATTGAAAAATCTTGAAGGTTTTCTACAAAATCCGAAGTTCGAATTTTTAAACGGTGATATACGCAGCTATCAAACCTGCCAGCAGGCATGCCAGGGAATAAATGCCATTTCTCACCAGGCTGCGTTAGGTTCTGTACCCCGTTCTGTCAACGATCCGCTCACCTCAAATGAAGTAAATATTACCGGAACGCTGAATATTTTTACAGCGGCAAAAGAAGCCGGTATAAAACGCATTGTTTATGCCGCATCTTCTTCCACTTATGGCGATCATCCGGGCCTGCCTAAAGTAGAAGATAAGATTGGTAACCCCTTATCACCTTATGCCGTTACCAAGTATGTAAACGAATTGTATGCGAAAGTATATGCTAATCTCTATGGGTTAGAGCTAATCGGTCTTCGGTACTTCAACATCTTCGGGCCAAAGCAAAACCCTGCCGGGCCTTATGCTGCCGTTGTTCCTCTTTTTATAAATGCCGTATTAAATAACGAGCCGCCTACAATTAATGGTGATGGAGAAAATAGCCGCGATTTTACTTTTGTTGGCAATGCCGTGCAGGCTAATGAGCTAGCCCTTTTTACAACAAATGCCGAAGCAGTAAACGAGGTTTATAATATTGCCTGCGGCGAGCAAACCACTTTAAATGAACTACTGGAATCGCTTAAAGGCATTGCCGGCAGCGACCTGGCTCCTATTTATGGGGCAAATAGAATAGGCGATGTAAAGCACAGTCTTGCTGATATTTCCAAAGCTCAGAGTTTATTGGGCTATAATCCTGCTACCGCCATCCGTGAAGGGCTAAAGTCCACATTTGAATGGTATCGTAAACAACATCATTTCGCATATTCATAAGTAATTCATGAACACTACCAAAACTATCATTATCACTGGTGGGGCCGGCTTTATTGGCTCGCATGTGGTGCGGCTTTTCGTAACAAAGTATCCTGCTTATAAAATCATCAATCTTGATGCGCTTACCTATGCTGGTAACCTCGAAAACCTGAAAGACATTGAAACGTCTTCAAATTATATTTTTGAAAAGATCAATCTTTTAGATACTGGAGAATTGGAAAGAGTATTTACTCAATACAATCCGGATGGGGTAATTCATTTAGCCGCAGAATCCCATGTTGACCGCTCCATCCTTTCGCCATTGGATTTTGTTTTTACCAATGTGGTGGGTACAGTTAACCTGCTGAATGCGGCTAAGAAACACTGGTTAAATGATGCAAATGCGAACCTCAACCCCGGGCCTCAAACTTTGAACTCCAAATTGTTCTATCATGTATCTACCGATGAAGTATACGGTGCTTTAGGTGATACCGGCCTCTTTACTGAAGAAACACCTTACGACCCACACTCACCCTATTCGGCCTCTAAAGCAGCTTCCGATCATTTTGTACGGGCTTATGCCGATACTTACGATCTGCCTGTTGTCATCACCAATTGCTCTAATAACTATGGACCCTATCACTTTCCCGAAAAATTAATTCCTCTTTTTATTAATAACATCATTAATAAAAAGCCGTTGCCGGTTTATGGCGATGGGTTGTATACCCGTGATTGGCTTTTTGTAAAAGATCATGCGGCAGCAATTGACCTTGTTTTTCACAATGGAAGAACGGGCGATACCTATAATATTGGCGGCTTTAATGAGTGGCGTAATATTGACCTGGTAAAGTTGGTATGTAAGCAAATGGATGAAAAATTAGGCAGGGCAGAAGGGGAAAGCGAAGGGTTGATTACCTATGTAAAAGACCGTCCGGGCCACGACAGGAGATACGCGATAGATGCCTCCAAAATTAATAAGGAGTTGGGCTGGGCGCCCAGTGTAACCTTTGAAGAAGGCTTAAGCCAAACCATTGACTGGTACCTGCAAAATGAGGAATGGCTAAAGGGTGTAACGTCGGGTGCCTACCAGGACTACTATGAAACACAATACGCAGTTGGCCATTAGTTTAAGCTCAAAATTCCGTCAAAAGGTCATAGGCTTTTTTGACAATCAGCCATAAAAACTTAACCTGAGAACAGCGAATCAAATAGCTTTCATTCCTTTATCAAGGCCGGAGGTCAGCGAGGAGGATATTGCTGTTGTAAACGACGTACTGCGTTCAGGAATGTTGGTGCAGGGAGAGTACGTTGAGAAACTTGAAACATCTTTTAAGAACTACCACCAGGTAAAACATGCCATTGCCGTTTCTAATGGCACGGCTACCCTACACCTAGCTTTAAAGGTTTTAGGTATTGGCCCCGGCGATGAAGTGATTGTTCCGGCCTTCTCCTACATTGCTACGGCAAACGTAGTGGAGCTGGTTGGTGCCGTTTGCGTATTTGCAGACGTTGAGCCCTATACGTTTAATATTGATGTAGCCCAGATTGAGGATAAAATAACCACCAAAACAAGGGCCATTATACCGGTTCATCAATTTGGATTGGCGTGCAATATTGCGGCTATCTGCTCCATTGCCACTAAACATAATTTGCACGTAATTGAGGATGCGGCCTGTGCTTTGGGCGCAACACAGCAGAATAAATTGGTTGGTACATTTGGCATTCTGGCATCGTTTTCTTTACATCCCCGAAAATCAATTACATCGGGAGAGGGAGGCGTACTTCTTACCAATGACGACGACACAGCAAAAAAGCTTCGTCAGTTACGAAACCACGGCATAGAAACAGAAAACGGGCAAATGAATTTTGTGGAAGCAGGATATAACTACAGGCTGACAGATTTCCAGGCAGCTTTGGCATGGAGCCAGTTTCACCGGCTGCAAAACATTCTTAATTACAAAAAAGAATTAGCGGAAATTTATTTCTCTTCTGTTACCAGCACAAAAATAATTTTGCCCCTTACACCGGCGGCACACAATCATACCTGGCAAACGTTTCATATTTTGCTGGACGAATCTTTGAATCAAAAAGAAACGATAACAAAACTGAAAAAAGAAAACGTCGGCACTAATTACGGAGCACAATGTATCCCGGCGCAAACCTACTACCGCAAAAAATACGGCCTGAAGGCAGCGGCATTATTCCCGAACGCATATAACGCGTATACAAATGGATTGTCTATTCCACTTTTTGAGCGCTTAAAAAAAGACGAAGTGTCATATATTGCTCATATCTTAAATCAATTGTGATCGAAAACAAAGTCATTTTTATTACCGGGGGTGCGGGCTTTATAGCCAATACACTTATCAGGGAGTACATCGGTACGAATAAAGTTATCGTTTATGATAATTTTCATCGCGATACCCTGACGGGAAGCGGCTTTGTGCGCCATCCAAACATCCAGGTAATTAAAGGCGATGTACTCGATGCCGCGTTGCTCACGAAATCAATGAAGGGAGCGGATATTGTTATTCATGCTGCAGGTATTGCCGGTATTGATACCGTTATTAAAGACCCGGTCAAAACGATGCAGGTGAATATGATTGGTACAGCCAATGCTTTGGAAGCGGCCCGTGTGAATAAGATAAAAGATCGGTTTATTGATTTTTCTACCTCGGAAGTTTTTGGTTCAATGGCCTTCCGGTCTGCCGAAATAGACCAAACCGTTTCTGGTTCTGCCGGGGAAGCCCGCTGGACCTACGCGGTAAGCAAATTAGCAGGCGAACATTTAGCTTATGCCTATTACCGCCAGTATCAATTACCTATAGTCACAATCAGGCCATTCAACGTTTACGGTCCCGGGCAAACAGGCGAAGGCGCCATGCAAATTTTTATTAAAAAGGCATTGAAGAATGAAACAATTCATATTGATGGCGATGGTACACAAATAAGAGCATGGTGCTACGTAGATGACTTTACAGATTGTCTTGTTCGTTGCATAGAATATCCCGGGGCAATTGGTGAAAGTTTTAATATCGGAAATGCAAGAGCCGTTATTACGGTGCTGGGATTGGCCCAAACCGTTTGCAGGGTTTTGCATTCCAGGTCAAAGATTATTTTTGCTCCTCCACTTTCTGCCGACATTGCTATTCGCATTCCTAGTGTTGAAAAAGCTGACCAGGTTTTAGGGTTTAAAGCCAAAGTAGATTTGGAAGAAGGAATAAAAAATACCGCGGATTGGTTCAAAAAACAAACGCTGCAAAATGGATCGTAAAGCAGCATTACAAAATAAGGAATCATACGATTTATACCAATCATTGACACAACTCCACCTTCATCTCGATGAAGCCTTTCAGCAGCAGTTCACCAGATCACTGCCTTTTAATGATGAAGTATTCGATCGTTGGGAAAGAGCAAACGCACTGGGTTTTGGTGAGGGCTCTTCTATTTATGACAGCAGTTATGTATTTGGAAAAGTGGAGGTAGGAAAAGATACCTGGATTGGCCCCTTTACGATTATTGACGGTTCCGGCGGCCTCTCCATTGGCAGCAATTGCACCGTGGCTGTAGGCACCCATATATACACACACGATAATGTGGGGCAAACCGTAACCGGGGGGAAAATGCCCATTCAAAGGCAAGCTGTTACCATTGGCAATTGTACTTATATTGGTCCCAACAGCATTATCAGTAAAGGAATATCTATTGGTTCGCATTGCATTATCGGGGCCAACAGTTTTGTAAATTCTTCGCTTCCTGATTTTTCGGTTGCGACCGGGTCACCGGCTAAAGTATCCGGTAAAGTAATTCTTGACGGGGAAGGTTATTCGATTGAGTACTTTAAACCAAAAGGTGGATAAATCAAATTTTAAAATTTGCAGCCGTTGTATTTACGATGAAACGGTATCTAAAATAAGCTTCGATGAAGCTGGCGTTTGCAATTACTGCCATATGGCAACTACCCTGGCAGCACAATATAAAACCGGTACAGAGGAAGGCGAGAGGAATTTGAAAGTAATAATCGAAAAAATTAAAGCGGCAGGAAAAAGTAAAAAATATGATTGTGTAGTTGGTGTTAGCGGCGGAACCGATTCTTCCTATATGTTGGTTAAGGCTATCGAGTGGGGGTTGCGCCCGCTGGCTGTGCATTATGATAATACATGGAACACAGCTATCGCCACACATAATATCAGCAAAGTTACACAGGCACTGAATGTAGACCTCTTTACACTGGTAGTAGACAACAAGGAGGCAGATGATATTTTCAGGTCTTTTTTTTTATCAGGTGTACCGGAACTTGATAGTTCCACCGACATTGCGTTAGCCGAAACGTTGTACAGGGCTGCAAACAAATTCGGCGTAAAATATATACTGGAAGGGCATTCATTTATTTGCGAAGGTGTATCGCCGATGGGCAATAACTACTTCGATGGAAAATACATAGCCGACATTCATGCCAGGTATGGCAAGCGAAAGTTGAAAACGTTTCCTAACATGACCTTTGCTTCTTTCATGAAATGGGTGCTTATAAAGCGGATAAAAAAAATACGTCCGCTATGGTATATCAACTATGATAAGGCAAAAGCCCGGCGCTTTTTAGAAGATAAGTTTGGCTGGGAATATTACGGGGGCCATCATCTGGAGAACCGTGTTACTGCTTTTCTGCACACGGTTTATAATCCTCAAAAATTTGGTATCGATAACCGGAACTGGAGTTTAGCGGCCGCGGCAAGGCACGGCTTAATGCCACGGCAGGAAGCCCTTGAAGCTTACCAAACACCTATAATACCTGACGAAGAATTGGTTCAGTATTTTCAAAAACGTTTGGGTTTGTCTGATGTGGAGTATGAAAGCGGAATGAAAGGGGAAAAGAGAAACTACAAAGATTTTAAAACCTACAAAAAACGGTTTGAAGCATTACGGCCACTTTTCCTTTTATTGGCAAAAGCTAATCTGGTACCAATGAGTTTTTATATTAAATACACCTCTAAAACGGAAGGAGCTTGACAGCGATAGTAGATTATGGCACGGGTAATCCGTCTTCCATAACTAATATGCTTAAACGTATTGGTCATCCATCAATTGTCACATCAAAAATTTCTGAAATCAGTGAAGCTTCCAAAATTATTTTGCCAGGGGTCGGCAGTTTCGATACTGCAATGGATAATTTGGAAAAATCAGGACTTAAAGAAATTTTAGAGGAGAAAGCATTGGGCCAAAAGGTACCGTTTTTAGGGATCTGCCTTGGCATGCAACTGCTTACTTATGGCAGCGAAGAAGGTTTGAAGAAGGGGTTAGGCTGGATACCGGCCTACACGTACAAATTCAAATCATCCCCTGTTTTGAAAGTACCGCATATGTGTTGGAATACGGTACAGGTAACTGCGGAAAATCCATTGTTACAAGAATTGGAGAAAGAGAGCCGTTATTATTTTGTTCATTCCTATTACGTGAAAACGGAGGCGCCTGGGTATAGTTTTTTGGAAACCCGGTACGGAATAGCCTTTAGTTCAGGCATAGCAAACGATAATATTTTTGGTGTGCAGTTTCACCCTGAAAAGAGCCATAAATATGGCATGGCCCTCCTGTCAAATTTTATGGGACTTTAATATGAATGTTCGTATTATACCTGTACTGTCATTACTGGATGACGCATTGGTAAAAACATTAAAGTTCAGTGCTGCAAAGTATATAGGAGATCCAATAAATACCATTCGCATTTTTAACGAACAGGAGGTAGATGAAGTATGCATATTGGGAATACGAACAACCTTACGTAATAAACCTCCCGATTATAAACTGATAGAGGCTATGGCTACAGAATGTTTTATGCCGCTGAGCTATGGGGGTGGTATAAATAGCCTCGAAACCGCCAAAAAAATCTTTCAGTGCGGAGTAGAAAAGATTATTTTGGGTACATATGCCATACAAAATCCTTCCTTTATTTCACAATGTTCATTGCAGTATGGAAGTCAGGCTGTGGTTGTAGCCATTGACGTTAGGAAGTCACTTTTTAACCAATATGCAGTAATGTCTCACTCGGGAACTGTAAACACCCGATTGCATCCGCTGAAATGGGCTCGGGAAGCAGAAGCAGCTGGTGCAGGAGAAATTTTACTTACTTCTATCAACCGGGAAGGAACCTGGGACGGCTTTGATACCGTATTGGTAAAAGAAGTAAGTGCCGGCGTATCTGTTCCGGTGATAGCACACGGAGGAGCGGGCATGCCGCAACATATCAGCGAAGTAATAAAGAGCGGTGCGAGTGCGGTGGCAGTGGGAAGCATGTTTCTCTATCAGAGAAAAGGGTTAGGTGTTCTCGTAAACTTCCCTAAACAAAAAATTGAAGAGGCAATAGCAAGTATATGAAGATTGGCATCATTGGCAATATGAACAATTCGTATTTTTCACTTGCCCGCTATTTGCGGGATGAGGGATATAGTTGTGAACTGCTGATACTGGCCAATGAACCAACACATTTTAACCCAGCCTATGATACACTTTCAGAGGATTATACCACCTACTGCAAACAGGTTAGCTGGGGTGACCCGGGTGATTTTTTAAAGCAGGATTTTTCCGTGGTGAAAAATGATCTGGCTTCCTATCAATTTTTAATTGGCAGTGGCCCGGCGCCGGCCTATGTAACAAAAGTTGGCCGCGAACTTGACATTTTTATTCCTTATGGATATGATATTTATTCATTGCCTTTTTTGCGCCTGGTACACCCCCGCCGCCAATTAGCGTATGCCGCTGTTGCCCGGTACCAGCGTAGTGGTATTAATAAGTGTAGTTATATTTTATTCGACCGTACCAATAAAGCTTTTGAAAAGCTCATTAAAAAACTCAACTATCCCGGCAAGCGTATTATTTCCCCGGCGCCAATGATCTATCATAAAGATTATGAAAACGGCTGGCAGGAGCAAAGAGAAACCGGCCCTTTGCAACAGCAATTAAAAAAGCTTAAGGAAGAAACAGAAGTACTGTTGGTACAACATACCCGGCAGATATGGAAAAAAAGTTCCGATTATTGGTCGTACAAAGGCAACCATTTTCTTATCGAAGGCTATGCACAATTGATAAAGGCGAACCCGTTGTTAAAAATAAAACTGGTGCTGTTTGAGTATGGCGATGATGTGGCAGAAACAAAAAAGCTGATTAATCAATTAGGTATCGAAGATGCTATTGTGTGGATGCCAAAAATGGCCCGGAATAAACTGATGACCGTGTTAGCGGCAAGCGATATAATTATTGGGGAACTGCACCATTCCTGGTTTACGTACGGTGTGGTGCTTGAAGCCCTGTGTATGGGCAAGCCTTTTATGCATAAGCGCATTGATGGGGAGTTTATCGATGATTATCCTGTGCTTTATCCAATGTTGCATGCCTCCTCAGCCCAATCGGTTTATAGTGAACTGGAAAAGGCGATAAAAGATAAAGACGGTACAAAGGTTATTGGCGCCAAAGGAAGAGAGTGGTTCTTAAATTACTGTGTTAGCCTGCCCATTTCTTCCATTACAACAATTATTGATAAAAAAAGCAGCACTGTATATGCTTAAAGGCTTGATGCAAGATTCGGTTGTATATGGCGCAGCCAATGCCATTCAAAAGCTGGTGCCCTTTTTTATTGTGCCTGTTGTTATTCACCAATTAGGACAGACAGCGCTTAAGGTTTACGATGTTTCCTTTGTATATGCTTATCTTTTTTCCTGGCTCCTTATCCTGGGGCAGGACTCTGCTGCCTCTGTATTTTATTTTGATACCACTAAAACATCATTCAATAAAAAACAGGTATTAGGTTACGCGTTTATGACCCAGTGGGCCTTTGTATTATTTGCGGCAGTCTTACTCCTTCCGTTCAAAAATAGTTTTGCCGGATGGTTGTTTTCATCCGACCCTCTTATTGGTGCCTACTGGCTAAAGGCCTTGTTGATTATACCTGGTCATATCCTCCTGAACTATGCCTTAAATATTTTGCTATGGCAAAAGCGTAAAAAAGAATACGTCACCCTTTGCATCAGCCAAACCATTTTTAGCCTGGTGTCTGTATATGTAACTATTATAATTTTCAATGGGAATTTAGATGGCTTGTTTTATTGCCTGATTTTCAGCAACACCTTATGCGGACTATTGGGTCTCTTCATTACACGCAATAATATGGCGATACGCCTGTTCCCTTTTAATAAGTCACTTCTCAAAAAATTGCTTTGGTTCGGGTTGCCTTTTGCATTCACTTCTTTCTTTCATCAGGTGCTGCCCTCCATTGACCGCTATTTTTTATTACACTTCAGTCTTCAACAAGATCTCCCCCAGTATATTTTGGCGGTGAAACTGGGCGGGTTGATCAGCATGGGAATTAGCGCCTTTGTGCTGGCTTTCACCCCTTATTCTATGGCTAAATTAAATGATGGCGATGCAGAGAAAGAGATCTCTTCCCTCTTTCATTTTGTAGCGGTAGCAGGGTTTATGATGATACCTGTTCTTCTTTTTTTTAAAGATTTACTCATTCACATTTTCGCCGATTCATCTTACATGGTATCAGGAAAGCTGCTGCCGTTCTTTTTCTTTGGATGGCTATTTGACCTGTTTGCCTATTTTTCCATGCTGGGCATTTATAAAGCACAAAATTCCATTTTAATACTGGTACTGTTCGGCACGGGCATATTGCTTATTTCAGTATTAAACATTTTTCTTATTCCGCGGATAGGAGTATATGGCGCTGCTCTTGCTTTTTGTATTTCAAAGGCGGCTATGTTTTTTATTCCATTGATGTACCTGCGTAAGCATTTTAGATTGGCGGTGCATACCAGGAGTTTTACTGCGGCAGCAATTACTGCAATTGCCTGCAGCTACCTGCTTTACCGGGTGCCGTGGTACACCTACCTTTTTATTTTAATTTTTGTACTTTGCATCGCTGCTTATTATTTATATAAGCAACAATTGTCCCGTATCCTATTGATAACAAATAACCAAAACTCCTAAATGAAAGGAATTATCCTGGCAGGCGGCTCCGGCACACGCCTGTATCCTATAACAAAAGCCATCTCCAAACAATTAATGCCTATTTACGATAAGCCGATGATCTATTATCCGCTGTCGGTTCTGATGATGGCAGGCATCAGGGAAATTTTGATCATCACCACACCGGAAGACAACCCTTCTTTTCAGCGCTTACTGGGCGATGGCAGCCAGGTAGGTTGCAGGTTTGAATACGCCATTCAGGAAGTGCCAAACGGTTTAGCCCAGGCTTTTGTTATTGGGGCAGACTTTATTGGCGGGGATAAAGTGGCGTTGGTTTTAGGCGATAACATATTTTATGGCACGGGCCTGGGCCGCCAGCTTCAGGCACTGAACAATGTTGCCGGAGGTTATGTATTTGCCTACGAGGTTTCCGACCCTGAACGCTATGGTGTAGTGGAATTCGACAACCTCCAAAGGGTCATCTCAATAGAAGAAAAGCCAGCGGAGCCAAAGTCGAATTTTGCCGTACCCGGACTTTACTTTTACGATAATACCGTAGTGGAAATAGCAAAAAATCTGGCTCCTTCTGCAAGAGGCGAATACGAGATTACCGATGTAAATAAAGAGTACCTGCAAAAAGGCCAGTTGCATGTAGCCGTGCTTGATCGTGGTACCGCGTGGCTTGATACAGGAACGTTTGAATCTCTTAGCGATGCCAGTGAATTTGTAAGAGTAATTGAAAAGCGGCAGGGTACAAAGATCGGCTGCATCGAGGAAGTTGCTTATCGCATGGATTTCATAAATGAAGAGCAATTGACGCAACAAGCCACCCTGTTATTAAAGAGTGGTTATGGTACCTATTTGCAGCAGGTATTAAAAACAAGGCGATGATAGCAGGAACCTATTTTGTTCATCCTTCCGCGATAGTGGATGAAGGAAGCGAGATTGGCGAAGGCGTAAAAATCTGGCATTTCAGCCATATTATGCCAGGTTGCAGGATCGGTGCTGGTTGTAATATCGGGCAGAACGTAGTCATTTCGCCAAAAGTTGTATTAGGCAAAAACGTAAGGGTGCAAAATAATGTTTCTATATACGAAGGGGTGATTTGCGAGGATGATGTTTTCCTGGGGCCCTCAATGGTGTTTACTAATGTTATTAACCCACGAAGTGCGGTAAGCCGCAAGCATGAATACCTGCCAACCTATGTAAGAAAAGGAGCTACTATTGGTGCCAATGCCACCATTGTTTGCGGAAACGAAATTGGTGAATATGCTTTTATAGGCGCCGGTACTGTAGTTACAAAGCCGGTCGCGGCCTTTGCTTTAGCAGTTGGTAATCCCGGGAGGCATATTGGTTGGATGAGCGAGTACGGACATCGTTTGCATTTCAATGAAGAAGGTATTGCTATTTGCCGCGAAAGCGGTGAACGCTATGAATTGCGTAACAACTCGGTAAAAAAAAATCCGATTCCCTGATGAGCGATTTTGCATTGATAGGCGCTGCCGGTTTTATAGCGCCGCGGCATTTAAAAGCAATAAAGGAAACGGGGAATAACCTGGTGGCCGCTTTGGACAAATTTGATTCCGTTGGTGTAATGGACAGCTATTTCCCAGGCGCGAGCTTTTTTACTGAGTTTGAACGTTTCGACCGGCATCTGGAAAAGGCAGCCCGCGGTCGGACTCCCATAGATTATCTTTCGGTTTGCTCACCCAACTATTTACACGATTCTCACATACGGTTTGGCTTACGCCATGGCGCTACTGTTATTTGCGAAAAGCCGCTGGTGCTTAATCCCTGGAACATTGATGCATTAGCCGAATTAGAAAAGGAAACAGGGAAACAGATTTTCAACATATTACAGCTTCGGTTTCATCCGCACCTGTTGGCCCTGAAAGAAAAAGTAGCTGCTTCCGATCCTTCAAAAATATTTGACCTGGATCTGGCCTACATTACATCACGTGGTAACTGGTATTATACAAGCTGGAAAGGCGACCTGCCAAAGTCGGGCGGTATTGCCACTAATATCGGGATTCACTTTTTCGATATGCTTACCTGGATATTTGGTGCAGTAAAGAAAAACATTGTACACCTGCATACCCACGACAGGGCAGCCGGCTTTTTGGAATTTGAGCGGGCTAGGGTGCGCTGGTTTTTAAGCATCAATGGGGATACACTGCCTCTTTTTGTAAAAGAAAAAGGACAAAGAACTTACCGCTCTATAACAATAGAAGGGAAGGAAGTTGAGTTCAGCGATGGCTTTACAGATCTGCATACAAAAAGCTACCAGCAAATTTTGGATGGTGCCGGTTTTACGCTTTTAGAGGCTTTACCGTCTATTGAACTGGCGCATCACATTCGTACGCAAACGCCGGTTGGGTTAAAAGGAGATTATCATCCTTTGGCGAAGTTGCCATTGACACAGCATCCTTTTATAGCCTAAGACATAGCGTCAAAAAATTGGCTTAAGGTCATTATTAAAATTATCACCTACCGGTGATATGGTTTCATCTCCCTAATTATCATTTTGGAACACCGTATCGATATAGGCACTCCATCAACAACGCTTACGCCAACCAATCAGAAATGGACGGAAGTAATTAGGCCAAAATCGCGTTTATTGGATCTGCGGCTGAAAGAATTATGGAGTTATAAGGACCTGGTTATAATGTTTGTACGCCGCGATTTTGTAACCAACTATAAACAAACGGTGTTGGGCCCGCTGTGGTTTTTTCTGCAGCCCCTGCTCACCACATTCACCTTCATGTTTATTTTTGGTCGCATGGCTAAGATCTCCACTGACGGTCTTCCCATGATAATTTTTTACTTAGCCGGCATCACCATCTGGAATTATTTTTCTGAAACGCTCAATAAAACAGCCTCCGTGTTTAGGGACAATGCCGCCATCTTTGGTAAAGTTTATTTCCCGAGGTTAACCATGCCTTTTTCCATTGTTATTTCCAGCCTTGTACGGTTTTTTATACAGTTTGCCCTGTTCCTTATTGTATGGGCTTACTATTATTTTCAAACGGATAAGATCCACCCGAACCTGTATGCGTTGCTTACACCAGTGCTGGTACTATTAATGGGCCTGATGGGCCTTGGCACTGGTATGATCATTAGCTCCCTAACCACCAAGTACAAAGACCTTATTTTTTTACTGGCCTTTGGTGTGCAATTGCTCATGTATGCCACGCCGGTTATTTATCCCTTAAACAGTAT
>DASQMG010000276.1:0-13987 GCA_035645595.1 Flavisolibacter sp.
AAATGCCGGATGAATTCTTCCGTAGTCACATAAGTTTGAAGCATAACGGAACCGCCCAGGCCACTTTGCAAACCGCCACCTATTTTTTCACCAATAGCCACCAGTTTTTGAATGTTGTATTGATTAATGAGTATCGCCACCTCAGTGTATAAAACATCCTCGCTTTTGCCGCTTTCATAAAAATCAGAAAGAATAACAGTGCGCTTCAAACCAGAACTTTGCTGTGCTAAGAAGTCGAGTGCAATTTTTAAAGAGGTGGGATCAGCGCTATAGCTGTCGTTTATCAACAAACAATTATTAATGCCCTGCGCCAACTGCAGCCGCATATCAACCGGATGAAGCGTAAAAAAACGCTTTTGAATAATTGCCTGGGGCGTTTTTATATACAATAAAACGCACCAACAGGTAACAGCATTTTGTATAGAGGCATCATCGGTAAAAGGAATTTGGAGCGCTAATTCATCACCTTTAAAAACAGCATGGATAAGAGCTGATGTTTTCTCTTTTTTAATAGAAGTGATTTTTACTGATGCCTCTTCTTTTTCGCTCCAGGTAAACTTTTTATTGGTAAGTGGAGTGAGCAATTCATGTGGCCCTATCACAGTTCCTGCTCCTGAAAAGAGTTTCAGTTTTTCTGCCAGTTTTTCTCCGTCGGATGTAAAACCCTCACTATGCGCTTCACCAATATTAGTAAGTACGCCAATGGTTGGCCGGATGAGCCTTTCTACCTTTTCCATTTCGCCCGGCGTTGAAATGCCGGCTTCAAAAATTCCCAGTGTATGTTCTTTACTAATCTCCCAAACACTTAGTGGCACACCAATTTGAGAGTTGAAACTTTTTGGGCTACGCACGATATGGTAGTCGTCTTCAAGCAGTGCGTTCAGCCATTCCTTCACTACAGTTTTGCCATTACTGCCCGTGATGCCAATAACAGGTAATTGAAACCGGTTGCGATGGTGCGCCGCTAATTTTTGCAATGCCTCAAGCGTATCTTTTACTAAAATAACAGCTGCCTGTGGGAGTTCAATTTTTTCGCTGATGACAAAAGCCCGGACACCCCTTTTATAGGCATCCTGTATATAACGGTGCCCATCTGCATGGCTGGTTTTGAGTGCAAAAAAGAGGGAGGTTAGCGGTTGTTGAAGCTTGCGGCTGTCATAAGCCAAATGCTCAATGTTTGTATCAGCAATTGACAAGAGTCGCCCATTAATAACTTCGGCAATATTTTGAATAGCGTACACAGGCGTAGTGTTAAATCAGGTCGTTTTCGTCCTGCCTTCGCCTTGCCACCTGCAAGGAATACACAATAGAACCAGCAAGACAAATAACAATTACCAGCAGCGAAATAAGCACCATCTGGTTTTTTGTCAAAAAATGATGCAGCCATTTTTCAGCCAGCATTTTAGCACCGATAAATATTAATACAATAGCGATGCCTTGCTGCAGGTATTCGAACTTAGCCACAGCACCACGCAGCAAAAAGAAAAGGGAACGCAAGCCCAGTACAGCAAATATGTTTGAGGTATAAATAACCAGGCGCTCCTGTGAAATGGCAAATACAGCGGGGATGCTGTCCAAAGCAAAAACAATATCAGTGGTAGCCAATAATACAATTACCACAAACATGTTGGTAAAATACCGCTTGCCGTTCTGCTTTATAGTAAACTTTCCGCTTACATCACCATGATAGATGGGTAAAAACTTATTCAGCAGTTTATAAATTGGATTTGACTCCGGGTTGAATTCATCTTTTTGAGTTACCGTAAAAATTTTGATACCGGTGTACACCAAAAAAGCACCAAAGAAATAAAGTATCCAATAAAATTTTTCTACCAATACAACGCCCACTGTAATAAAAATGACCCGGAATACTATGGCCATTAAAATACCAATGAGCAGGGCACGGGCCACATGGTCGGCACGTATTTTAAAGAAGCCGAAAATAAGAATGAAAACAAAAATGTTATCAATGCTTAGGCTCCATTCCATAAGGTAAGCACTGAGATATTCAAGGGCAATCACATCACTTTCCCTCCACCATAAAAAGGCAAAAAACCCAAATGCAAGTGCTACCCAGAAAAGCGTTTGAGTAAAAGCTTTTTTTAACGTGATCTCAGCAGAACGTTTACTCAGCAACCCCAGATCTATTACAAGTGCCACCACTAATACTACTCCAAACACCAAATACGTAAGCTGGTCTGCTGTCATAATTTACTTGCTATTTTAAGTGGCTAAAGATAATGAAGTATCAATGCCCCCATTGTCAGGAGGCAAAGCGGTAACGCCGCACCCGTTGGTAGATAATGCCGAAAATAATAATGAGTAAAATAGGAAGGGCAATATTGATAACCTGCCATTTTACTTTTTCGGCCTCCACCTTTTTCGTATCCAGCAAACGAAGAACAATTTCTTTATTTCTTGTTTCTATAATCGTTGATTTTCCTGTTAAATACTCTAAGCAGTTCAACAAAAAATCGCGGTTGGCAAACTGGTATTCGTATTGCGAACCCATCGTAAAAAGGTTCATTCCCATGGGCAGCGGGCCACCCTTATTTGAAACATCATTCAACACAATATCACCATCCGCTACAATAATCATCTTTCCATCGCCGGCACTGCTTTCTTTAAAGCCACCGCTTAATGCAAGGCTATCAGTTTGTGCTTTGCTAACGCGATTTTTATAAAGCGACGAAAAACTCCCCTCCAGTAAAACAGCAACAGGAATACCACTCTTTTTGAATTGAGCATCTGCCGGGGTATTGCGGTTTTCGTTGGGACTGATAAGAGCTGGCGTGCTAATATTCCGCGAGTTGGCGGAACTTTGAAGTAAATAGGTTTTACGAATTCCTTCTGACTCGACGGTATCAATGGAATTAACAAAACGGCCTGCTACCAGGCCTAAATTCTTATTGATGGCGTGGTTGTTACGGCTTTCGAAAAGCGGGTAATAATTCCAGTGCAGGAATTCGTATTGCGGTGCCGTCGAAGTGCCCCCTACTGCAAAGGGCAGAAAATCGCATTGCAGGTCCATTACCAGATCAGCGTTAATTCGAACGCCATAGTTGAAAAGCAGATCACCTAAATTTAAGTTGCGGTCATAAGCAACCAACTCCGATTTATAGCTAAGACTGTCTTGCTCTGCATGAAGATTATCAACAAATAGCAACACCTTGCCGCCGTTCATTACATATTGATCAATTTTTAATTTTTGTGCTTCAGTAAAAGAAGTAACCGGTTTTACAAGCAATAAAATATTTGCCTCTTTAGGTATGTAGGGAAATGCAGTCAGATCAAATGGTTTTATTACATAATTAGCCGTGGCCAATTGTTGTAAATCGTAAATTTCAGCACCGGTAGGTTCACCATTACCAGTTGCATAGGCAATAACCTTGGGTTGCCGGGCACTTAATTTATCCAGGCTTTTTGCAAAGCCATATTCCATCATTGCTTCTGCATTATTTAGTTCGGCCACCGAAATATTGCGCTTGCTGCTAGGGAACAGGTTTACAACGTCGGTTTGACCTTCTGCATGAACCAAAGCGTACGGGAAGATGTTTTTATTTTCTTCTCCGGCCTTCACTTGTACTGATAAATTAATAGGTTCAACGCCGGCACTTCGTAAGGAATCGCCCCAGGTTTTCCCATTACCGGCCTCTTCTTCCGGAGCAATAAAACGGTATTGAACTTTTGTAGGATTTGTTTCTTTAACTATTGATAAAAACTCCTGTGTTGAATTACTCAGCTTTTTAAAACCCGATGGAAGATCGCCTGTTAAGAACACATCAACAACTACATCGTTTTGCAGAGTCCGAATAAGGTCCTTTGTAGTGGTTGTAAGCGAATACCTTTTTTCTTCGGTCAGGTCTTTTCTGAAATGAACTTTGGAAGCAATAAAATTAACCAGGAATAAGCCTGCTATCAGGCCGGCCCATTGCAACGAAGCTTTTCCTCTTTTTGCTGCTGTGTCTCTGGAGAGCCTTGTCTTTGTAACCAGCAAAAAAAAGATAACTAAGCTGGTAAAGTAAACCACATCCCTTGTATCGGTAACACCTTTGCTAATGCTTTGGTAATGGAAGCTAATTCCCAGCATTTCAACATAATAATCTGCCCCGTTTTTAAAAGCCGGCAATTCGCTTAAAGCACTAAAGCCATAATAAAAAAGTACAGAAATAATAAGCGTAGCAATAAAAGATACAACTGAATTAGTAGTAAAGCTGCTAACGCAGATGCCAATGGCAACAAATACACCCGTTAATAAAAGGAGCCCCAGGTAAGAGCCGATAGCCGCACCGGAATCAATACCATTTCCGGAAGCTAAATGGTTAATGGTGAAATAGTAAACCAATGTAGGAAGCAGGGCAACCAACGCAACAATAAAAGCCCCTAAGAATTTGCCGGCAATAATTTGCCCCATACTCAATGGTCTTGTGCCTAATATCTCAAATGTGCCTCCCCTGAATTCATCAGAGAAACTGCGCATGGTGATAGCGGCACTTAAAAAAAGCAACACCCACGGAGCAAAAGAAAAGAATTGGTTGAGTGTAGCATAACCGGTTTCCAGAATATTATTGCGAAGGACGAAAAGCACTAAACCATTTACCAGCAAAAAAACGGCGATGGCAATATAGCCGGTTAAAGAGCTAAACGCTTGCCGGAGTTCCTTTTTACAAATAGGCCACATGAACTGTAAAATGTAAAATTTAAAATCTTAACGTAAAGCTAAGCCGCTGCAAAATAGGACTGCTGCCTTGAAATAAGCTATAAAAAAATCCCATACACCAAACAGCGTATGGGATTGTATAAAAGGTGAATAATTTATTGCTATACCGCAAAACTATCTCCGCAACCGCAGGTGCGGCTCGCATTTGGGTTTTGAAAATAAAACCCTTTACCATTCAGACCATCCGAAAAATCAAGTTCTGTGTTTACAAGGTACAAAAAGCTCTTTAAATCGGTCACCAGTTTCACACCTTTGTCTTCAAATACCTGGTCCATTGGCTTTTGTTCATTATCAAAATCCAATTTATAACTAAGCCCTGAGCAGCCGCCACCTACTACGCTTACTCTTACAAAGTAAGAGGAATCCTTACCAATACCAGCCTCCTGCATCAGCTGCTCGACCTTTGCCTTTGCTTTGTCGCTTATTAATATTGCATTATCGGGCACCCGCGTCCCGCTAGGGGGGGTTAAGGTTACCGTACTATTTTTTTCTGAAACCATTCTTCTACATTAAAAGTGATTGGTTTATGCCTTTTACATCTTATAAAAGCTGGTCTTGTGCATAACAAAGCCTCTCTACCCGAGGGGTTTGAGGAGGCCTAGTGTACCAGGCTTTCTTCAAATTTCAGCTCTTCCAAACCATTTTTTTTACGGTAATCGTTTACTGCTGCTTTAATGGCATCTTCTGCCAATACGGAGCAGTGAATTTTAACAGGAGGCAGATTCAATTCTTCTACAATCTCCATATTGTCAATTTTGATAGCCTCATCAACACTTTTTCCTTTCAGCCATTCTGTAGCCAGAGAAGAAGAAGCAATTGCAGAACCGCATCCAAAAGTTTTGAATTTTGCGTCCTTAATCAAACCGGTCGCATCGTCCACTTCAATTTGCAGGCGCATAACATCGCCACACTCCGGGGCTCCTACCAAACCGGTACCGACGGTGCTTTTGCTTTTATCTAATGTACCCACGTTTAGCGGGTTATTGTAATGATCTAAAACTTTATCTGAGTATGCCATTTTAATTACGAATTTAAAAGTGAGAAGTACGATTTTAGTTTACAAAAAGTGAGAGTTCCCCGTACTTCGTACCTCTCACCCCGTATTTATTTAATGTGCTGCCCACTCAATACTATTCATGTCAATGCCTTCTTTGTACATTTCCCAAAGCGGGCTCATTTCTCTTAATTTAAGAACTGTGGTAGAAACTTTATCAATTGTGTAATCGATCTGTTCTTCTGTTGTATAACGGCCTAATCCAAAACGAAGCGAACTGTGTGCCAGATCATCACCTAAACCCAACGCTTTTAAAACATAAGAGGGTTCCAGCGAAGCCGAGGTACAGGCGGAACCTGAAGAGAGAGCAATGTTTTTATTAAAGCCCATCAGCAGGCCCTCACCTTCAACATATTTGAAGGAGATATTACTTACATGAGGTAACCGATGTTCTTTATCACCATTCAGGTAAGCTTCTTCCAGGCTTAAAAAAGCAATATCCAGTTTATCTCTTAAACGACTGGTGTGTGCCGCGTCTTTTTCCATTTCATTCATACAAAGCTCACAAGCTTTACCAAAACCAACGATGCCGGGAACATTTAAAGTACCACTACGCATTCCCCTTTCATGGCCACCGCCGTCCATCTGGGCAGTAACTTTCACCCGTGGATTTTTACGGCGTACATATAAAGCCCCAACGCCCTTTGGACCATACATTTTATGAGCGGTCATTGCCAAAAGGTCAATTCCGTCTTTATTTACATCCACTGGAATTTTTCCTACTGCCTGCGTTGCATCACTAAAAACCAAGGCACCATGTTTCCTGGCTATCTGGCTGATTTCTCTCATCGGCATTATGGTACCAATTTCGTTGTTGGCATACATAATGGCAACCAAAATGGTAGTTGGCCTCATAGCTTCCTCCAGCTCTTCAAGATTAACCAGCCCGTTTTCCATCACCTTCAGGTAGGTGACTTCCGCACCTAATTTTTCAAGGTGCTTGCAGGTATCTAAAACAGCTTTATGCTCAATATTGCAGGTAATGATGTGATTACCCTTTTGCGAATACATTTCGTACACGCCTTTAATAGCCAGATTGTCAGCTTCTGTAGCACCGGAAGTAAAGATGATTTCTTTTGAATCGGCACCAATGAGTTTAGCTACCTGCTCACGGGCATAATCAACTGCTTCTTCTGCCTGCCATCCAAATGGGTGGTTACGGCTTGCAGCATTACCAAAATTTTGGGTGAAATAAGGTATCATGGCATCCACTACCCGCGGGTCACAGGGTGTAGTGGCATTATGGTCGAGATAAATTGGAAGTTGTAACATAAATTAATCGTGCGTTTGTGTCTTTACAATGGGCAAAGTTACCGCAAAACAGCCGGACTATTAGCCCCTATCCCCCGTTCAGACTTTAATTTTACCTTAAATCGTAAAACAACCAATTATGCTGAAAGTTGAACATATTGGAATTGCCGTAAAGTCTTTATCAGAATCTGTGCCCCTGTTTGAAAAGTTGCTAAATAGTCAGTGCTACAAAAAGGAAACTGTTGACAGCGAAGCAGTGGACACCGCCTTTTTTCAGCAAGGCGACACGAAAATCGAATTACTCCAATCTACCTCAGAAGGGGGAGTTATTAAAAAATTTATTGATAAGAAGGGGGAGGGGATTCATCATATTGCCTTTGAAGTGGCAGATATTATGGCGGAGATGGAACGGTTAAAAAGCGAAGGTTTTTCATTGCTGAACGAACAACCTAAAAATGGGGCAGATAATAAATTGGTTTGCTTTCTCCACCCAAAAACCACTGCCTCAGTTTTAATTGAATTATGCCAGGAGCGGCGCAGCGAGCAATAGGCTTTCAATCTATACCGCTTATGCGCGGTTGAAATTCCCGCTTTAGGACACGGGGTGCAAAAATAAAACCCCTGGTAGAAACCCGGGGTACATCCTCAACGCCTAAAAAAATAAGGTTAGCTTATCAGTTACTGATAAAAATTAATTGATGTTTTACTGTTTGTTGGGGATTGAAAAATTTATAGCAAGCAATAGCTGATAATCCAGCAATGTGGGGTAATGTCATGATACGGATTTTAGTAGGGGTTGCTATTTGATTGCAACAGCGACAAACATATATCCCGGAACACTCTGTTACAAGCGTTTCGCAATTTTTATTTTTGAAGAACTTTACAGTTCCTCTTTTATACAAACCATAAAGCTGTGAAGGAGAAGCCGCTTTTACCTGCTTTCACTCTTTTCCTTCTTGTTTTTTAGCTTACAGTGCCAATAGAGGTACAGAATGTACAAGGGAGTGACACAACAGGCGATGCTATGAAATACCTATGCCGGTTAACACAAATAATTTTCTACTTACCCTTAATCCCACAACTTTACCAGCATAAAATTGTTTCCTCCATCAATGCCGCAAAAACAGTACGATTACATTATTGCCGGAATGGGCTGCGCTGGATTAAGCCTTGCCCTACACATGATTAATTCGGGCAGTTTCACCGGTAAAAAAGTTTTGCTGGTAGATGAAGCCCAAAAAAATAACAATGACCGCACCTGGTGTTTTTGGGAAACCGGTCATGGACTTTTTGATTCCATCCTATACAAACAATGGGAGCATCTATGGTTTTACAGCGATGATTTTTACAAGGAATTTTCTATTCGGCCTTATCGCTATAAAATGATTCGCGGCATTGATTTTTATACGTATTGTTTCGATGTAATTAAGCAGCATACGGCTTTTGAAATCAGTTATGGGAAAGTAGAAAAAGTGTTTTCGGAGAAGGAAACCGGAGTAGTAATAGACGGTGAATCAATTTACAGCCAGTATGTTTTTAACAGCATTTTGTTTGACAAGCCTTTGCTTAAAGAAGGACAGCACTGGCTGTTACAACATTTTAAGGGCTGGAAGATAAAGATCGAGGAAAACACTTTTGATCATCATGTTGCAACCTTAATGGACTTTCGGATTTCCCAGCAGTACGGTACCGCATTTTGCTATTTACTTCCATTTTCGGCCACTGAGGCATTGGTAGAGTACACTTTATTTACGCCTTCGCTCCTAACGGAACAACAGTACGAAGCAGAACTCAGGAATTACATTGAAAACATCCTCCACATAAATAGGTATACCATTACTGAGAAAGAGTTTGGGGTAATTCCTATGACCAATTATTCATTCCCTGCCTGTCAGGGCAACATTATCAATATTGGCACTGCAGGTGGGCAAACAAAAGGCTCAAGCGGTTACACATTTTATTTTATTCAAAAACATAGCAAAGAACTTGTTGCTAGTTTAGCAACAACGGCAAAGCCATTTGTAACAAAGCCTTCGTCTAAATTTCAATTTTATGATAGTGTACTGCTGCATATTTTATCCCATAACACCTTGCCGG
This sequence comes from Flavisolibacter sp., assembly GCA_035645595.1. Taxonomy (GTDB): domain Bacteria; phylum Bacteroidota; class Bacteroidia; order Chitinophagales; family Chitinophagaceae; genus Flavisolibacter. The sequence goes on from DASQMG010000276.1 coordinate 9,123, forward strand.
GAAAAGACATCTTCAGCACTCTTTTTGAAAAGAACAGGGTTCAAAATGTCCTGCGTTTCTTAAATAATGAATCGTCGCTTTTACAGGATATACAAATTATTACTTCACTCCCTACCCTTCCATTTTTAAAAGCAGCCATCAAACAATACACCTAACTGTTTTCATTAATTACCTGTACTAACATAGTTGCCGGTACTACCCCGGACTGCCGCCACTTTACCTGGCCACCTTTAAAAAGAATAAGTGTGGGCACACCCTGTACCTGGAACTGCTCTGCTACTTCGCGGTTTTTGTCAATATCCACTTTTATAATCGTAGCCTTATCGCCTATCGCATCTTTTGTTTGTTTTAAAATTGGTGCCATCATTTTGCAGGGGCCGCACCATTCTGCAAAAAAGTCAACCAGTACCGGTTTTGGGGCGTTTAGAATTTCAGAAAAGCTTGCCATGAGTTTTATAGGTTTTATATTATACAATATACCAAATCTCAACTTCTTACCAAATGCGTCCGGCAGGGTTGTTCACTTTTATATCCCTGCTAAAATTCCATCTTAAATTTGTAGTATGAACATAGAAGAACTGTATCATATCTTTTTAAACTACCCATGCATACAAACCGATACCCGCAAGCTTCAAACCGGCGATCTTTATTTTGCTTTGAAAGGCCCCAATTTTAATGGTAACTCCTTTGCACAAATAGCAATAGAAGCCGGAGCTGCTTATGCTATTATTGATGAGGCGCAATATGCGGTAAAAGATAAAACTATTTTGGTTGAGGATGTTCTTGAAACGCTTCAACAATTGGCCCTGCATCACCGCCGGCAATTTAGCATTCCCTTTTTAGCCATTACCGGCAGCAATGGCAAGACAACTACCAAAGAACTCATACATGTAGTATTAGCTACCCAATTTAAAACCTACACTACGGAAGGCAATCTTAATAACCATATTGGCGTACCACTTACTCTTTTAAAAGTTAAGCAGGATGCAGAGATGGCCGTGATTGAAATGGGAGCAAATCACCAGAGGGAAATTGCTTCTTATTGCCGGTATACCCTACCTACACATGGCCTAATTACCAATGTAGGCAAAGCGCACCTGGAAGGGTTTGGGGGCGAAGCAGGTGTACGAAAAGGCAAAGGAGAATTGTTTGACCATTTACGTAATCATCAGGGTACAGCGTTTCTTATGAATGATTATGCTTACCTGCACGAAATGAGTAACGGCATCAAACCTGTTTTTACTTATGGAACAATCGACAGCGATATTACAGGTGAACCTGTAAAGAGCGATCCATTTTTACAGGTTCGTTTCACCAAAGGTTTTCAGGGCGAAATTAAAACGGCGCTGGTGGGAGGTTATAACCTGCCTAATGTTTTGGCAGCAGTAGCTGTGGGAAAGTTTTTTGGTGTGGCGGACAATAAAATAAGGTCGGCTATTGAAGAATACACTCCATCCAACAGCCGTTCTCAATTAGTACAAAAAGCAACGAATACGATCATTTTAGATGCTTACAATGCCAACCCAAGCAGCATGAAAGCCGCTATTGAGAATTTTGCAAAAGCCGAAGGCAATAATAAAATTTTAGTATTAGGCGCTATGGCCGAATTAGGAGAAGAAAGCAGTAATGAACACAAAGTAATTCTTGAAAACATTGGCCAACACCAATGGCAACATGTACTTTTAGTAGGGGGAGATTTTATGGATATTTCTCATTCCCATCTTTCGTTTTCAACTCCGGATGCGGCAGGACAATGGCTGAGGGCAGCTAACATCACTAACTCCTCCCTATTAATAAAAGGCTCAAGAAGCATAGCTATGGAAAAAGTGCTGAACTACCTGTAAAGAATGAAAACGGAAAGGACATACCGAAGCTATTTAACGACTGTTCTCAGTTGCCGTTGCCCGCGTTGCCGCGAAGGAAAACTCTTTAGAAATCCATTGACGGTGCGCATCAATCGTAACATGCAAATGTATGAGCGCTGCCCGGTTTGCAGCCAGCCTACAGATATTGAAGTTGGCTTTTACTATGGTACCGGTTATGTTAGCTATCTGCTTGCGCTAGGCATTACCGGCATTAGCCTTTTGGCCTGGTTCTTAACGATAGGATTTTCTTTTAAAGACGACCGGTTTTTAATATGGATTGTGCTTAACTCAATTTTTCTTTTAGCATTACAGCCTTGGCTGATGCGTTTCTCCAGAAGCCTGTGGCTTTCTTTTTTTGTTCATTACGATCCTGACTGGAAACAAACACGGCCGCAGGAACTGGAAAGAATAAATAGAGACCAGATGAACAACTGGTAAATTCTAGTGTGAAAATAATATTGGACAACAATAATTCTCGCCTTTGCGGGTAAAGGTGCCTTCTTTACTGATGAGGTATTTAGAAAGGATTTCTGCCTGCTCTAACATAAAACGATAAGCGGAGTACAGCCTGGATATCATCTTCTGATCAACCAGAAGCACATAAATTATATTGTTGTCCCTTCTTTTAAGAACTATTAATGGGTTGATGAAATTGAATTAAATAAAATAATATCTTTCGTAAACATTATAACTGACCTATATCATTCTGCCACCACCTACCCTATTAGTGAAAACAGTTTTGGCTTATGAAAAAGTATAGAATCATCTTTAACTGCCGGCTTAAACTTTGGGATTTCAAACAGGTTTTAAGAAACGGGGTACTTCAGACGATGATATGGAAACGATCTATTACCTGTGTTTGTACAGAAGAGGAAATTGAATTAGCTCTCCACGTTTACGATGCCAGAGTGGAAGAAGTAAAATAAAACTGCTTCACACACCTGTACCCCATGTTGCTGATATTGAAATCGAAGTTCTTTCCTCGCCCCGATAGTAGGTACCGGAACAATAACTGTCATCACTAAATGAGCGCGTCTTTTGCTACAAGAGCCTTGGCAGGATCATAGCTGCCTGGTAGCCCTGCCAGGTTAATACTTATCCCCCTTTTACTTAAATCTTCATGATAATTTGCCGCAGTACCAATCGGAACGTCAAGCTTAGGTATTCCAGAAGGTGAGTGTTGCTGTGACAAAGCGCTGGTTTACCTTCAACCTTTTATGGAAACAGTGTTTCAGATTCTTTTTGTCTTAGTGCTTATTATCCTGCTAATACTTTTTGTATTCCGGCCTAAGATTACAGAAACGTTTTCCTTACCCGACAATTACAAGGAACTACTGAATGACTATGTAAGTTTTTATTTCAAATTAAACGAAGGAGGGAAAAAGGTTTTTGAGACGCGGCTGCAAAAGTTTCTGTCGGCAATAAAAATCACAGGTGCTAATGCAGAAGTAGAAGACCTGGACCTTATATTGATTGGTGCTGCTGCTGTTATACCGGTTTATTATATCCCCGATTGGGAGTACATCAACCTGAGAGAAGTGTTGGTTTATCCCGGCAACTTTAATTCCGATTACGAGCAGCATGGTAAGGAGCGGATGATATCGGGAATGGTGGGAACCGGTGGTATGGAAAACGTTATGATCCTTACCAAATGGGAATTGCGGCAAGGGTTTATCCATAGTACCAGCAACCGCAATACCGCAATCCATGAATTTGTTCATTTGATAGATAAGATGGATGGCACGCTGGATGGTGTTCCCGAAATATTATTGGAGCGGAAGTATGTTGCGCAATGGAAACAATTATTGGAAACCGCAATGCAGAGTATTAGGCAGGGCACCTCGGATATCGATGCTTACGGTGCTACAAGCCCGGTAGAATGTTTTGCTGTTATAGCAGAATATTTTTTTGAGCAACCGGGAGCTTTTAGTGCTAATCACCCGCAATTAAACGAAATGTTGCAGCAGATTTTTATCAGGAAATAACAGTCAATAAATAACTCCCTTTTTGTATATAAATTCTCAACTCATTTACAAACGGCTGCCACTGGCTAATTGTCTACCCTTTCTATCTCAGCAAGATTCGGGTTTTTCACCTACCTGCCGACCAATAGCTTTGCTCCATAAATAAACCAGCAATGACGCCGCAGGACAGTATCAACTTCCACCGCATATCGGAAGCTATCATTTACCTGAAAGACAATTTTAAACAGCAACCCGACCTTGATCAAATTGCTGAAAAAGTACATCTCAGTCCTTTTCATTTTCAACGTTTGTTTACCGAATGGGCCGGTGTGAGTCCTAAGAAATTTATACAATTTCTCACTATCGGGTACGCTAAAAATATTTTGAAAGGAGGCGCTGCAACGCTCTTTGATGCAGCAACAGAAACAGGTCTTTCAGGAACCGGACGGCTGCACGATTTGTTTATTACCATTGAAGGAATGACGCCGGGTGACTACAAAGCCGGCGGTGCTGAACTGTCTATCAACTATAGCTTTAAACAAAGCCCGTTTGGGGATATTCTTGTAGGCTCTACTACAAAAGGGCTTTGTCACATGGCCTTTGCAGATGATGAACAAAAAGCATTTAGTGAGCTGGAAAAAAATTTTCCCAACGCTTCTTATACCCAAACCGCTGATGCAGTTCAGCAGGCTGCCATCTCCATTTTTACGCCCCCTCATACTGGTTTGCAACAACTCAAACTGCACCTTAAAGGCACCGCCTTTCAACTAAAAGTATGGGAGGCGTTGCTAAAAATTCCTCCGGGTGCACTTTGCACCTACGGGTCTATTGCCCAGCGGATAGAAAATAAGGCCGCGGTGAGGGCCGTTGGTTCTGCCATCGGGCAAAATCCGGTAGCCTATCTTATTCCCTGTCACCGGGTTATTCAGTCGGCCGGAACATTAGGTAATTATCATTGGGGAGCTGCCCGCAAAACTGCTATGATCGGCTGGGAAGCAGCACGAACACTGGCCTGATAAAACAACCGTCATAAAAC
>DASQMG010000277.1:0-1922 GCA_035645595.1 Flavisolibacter sp.
GATGTTGCAGGTTCTTCGCACCGTTGGGGTACCAAGCAGGTATGTAAGTGGTTATATATGTCCTAATAAAAACGGCCTGCGCGGCGAAGGCGCTACTCATGCATGGGTAGAGGCGTGGATACCGGCTTATGGCTGGGCAGGGGTTGACCCAACCAACAACGTGTGGGTAACTAACAGTCATGTAAAGTTAGCGGTGGGGCGCAATTTTAATGATTGTAGCCCGGTTAAAGGAACCTTTAAAGGCCCTGCTAAACAGAACCTTTCCGTATTCGTTTCCGTAGGTTATGAAGATGGAGGAATGTTTGAAGAAATAAATAATGTTTTGGTTAAGGATGAAGAAGAAGTACCTGTTCAACGAGCAGCCCAGTTGGTTCCTCAATAGGATTGTTACCGGCGCTTCCGATTGAATAAACGTGCCAGTGCCTGATGCGGCTGACTACTGCTGAATTCTTTTGGTGTATCATTGTTTCTCCTTTTATGAAGTGTTGGACATTATTGATGTTATTAAATCTGCATTTATAAGCCAGTTACATAATACAGTGTTGCTTCTGTCAACCTACGGGAGGCGTTGCCAGGGGCCTGTCTCAATCAAAATGCAGCACACCAAAAGGTCTCCTTGTTTTTGTTTAAGTGCCTGCGGGTATGGAAGCAAGCCGCGGTCGCGCCATTAATAACACAGAATGGGGACATGTATTGCTTTGTCCCAAAAAATAAAAAGTTAGTTTGGTGACATGGCCTGCTGCTGATAAAGATGAAACCTGTTCCGAGCTAATTTAAACAGCATCATTAAGCGAAGGTTATAAATGAGTCAATGGGAAAGGGCCTCGAATTAAAGCAAAGGCCGTGATAAAAAACCACAAGGAACCAACGCCATTGAAATGGAATGGTGTCGGTGTTATGCGATAATGATTGTGTTTTAGTTTTCACTTGCACAGGCCGGGCCTGGATGATTATGCAGTGTTAGCTGAGGGATTGGTTCTTTTGGCTAAAAGGCTGCGATGAAATCAGCAGGTTGGTCATTTTTATTGCTTCAATAAGGATAAGTTTTACCTTATAGCCATTATTAAGCTGGCCATTCGATATTTAGGACCACAATCTACCTTATGAAAGTCCTGAATTAATAAAACGATTAGCATGTTTGTAGAAACCGATAAAGCTTCAGACACTGTCTTGCCTGTGAAATCCTCGATCACAGCATCAGGTTATGTCATTCGCATTTCGCTGACCGCTGCCCTGGCTGGCTTTATATTCGGTTTTGATACCGTTGTAATTTCCGGGGCCAACCTGCCCATCAAGCAACTATGGCAAACGTCGCCCCTGTTTCATGGGTTTTTTATTATGTCAATGGCGCTGTGGGGCACTGTTGTCGGCGCTATCTTCGGCGGTATACCAACACAAAAATGGGGTCGAAAAAAAGTGCTGGTCTGGATCGGCATTTTATTTAGCCTTTCTGCATTTGGTACTGCGTTCGCTCCCGATCCTTATACGTTCTCATTCTTTCGTTTTATTGGTGGCTTAGGCATTGGTGTATCATCAGTGGCTGCACCTACCTATATTTCCGAAATCTCTACCCGGGGCAACCGGGGCCGCCTTGTCGCTCTTTATCAATTCAATATTGTATTTGGAATACTCGTTGCTTTCCTGTCAAATTATTTTTTACAAGGCGTTGGCGGTGCTAACGACTGGCGTTGGATGCTCGGTGCGCTGGCTGTGCCATCACTAATTTATTCGTTACTTGTAATAGGTGTACCCGAAAGTCCGCGCTGGCTACTCACCAATAAAAAGGATGACGGAAGGGCGAAAAAAATTTTGTCCAGGCTTGGTGTAACTGATGTTGATGCAGAAGTATCAACTATCATAAAAAGTCATCAGCATGAAACTACATTAGGAAGCAGTTCAGGCATTTTTAGCCCGAAGTATAG
>DASQMG010000278.1:0-22118 GCA_035645595.1 Flavisolibacter sp.
GTTTCCGACACCCGCTATAGAGTAGATCATCCAACATGGGTTATCAGCAACGGATGCGACATCGGAGCTGGGGGCATGATGGGGAGACTGAAAATGGGTAAGGGCGAAATGGTATTTATTCAATTTGATCCCCGCCATTTGCCGGCAGATACCTTAACTTACCTGCGCTTTACCCGCTGGAGACAAACAAGGGCTTTGGTACAGGTGGCTGCAAATATGGGTGCCTCTTTTGTAATGGACAGAGCTCTTTTCGAAACCCCCGTAAAACAGGTTAATAGTGTGGTAATTGAAGGTGACTGGAAAGTGGCGATGACAAAGCCTTTACCCGCATCTAAAACGGCTGAAGAAAAACACAAAGACCCAGGCATTACTCCTGAAGCCTTAAAGTATATGCAAACAGAAGCTGATGAAACCGGCATGGTTGCTATAAAAACAGGTGTGTCTTTTGAGAAAGCGGTTCCTGCATGGGGTGATAACGATGGCGAGGTTGTTTACCGGAAGACTTTAAATGTTCCGCCTTCGCTAGTGGGTGAAGAGTTACTGCTACACCTGGGCGTAGTAGACGATTACGACGATGTTTACATCAATGGCGTGTTGATTGGAAAATCAGGAATTGAAAAAGAACCCGTCTGGAACTACAACCGCACCTATTCCATCCCGGCAGGCGTGCTAAAAGAAGGTTCCAATGTAATGGCTATCCGCGTTTTTGATACCTACGGCGGCGGTGGCATCATGCCATCGCTGAAGAAAAGGGAAATCGTGTTGAAGGCACCGAAAAAGATGCCACAACTATACCATCGCGATTATGTAGATGATTTTGAAATGGGCGATGATCCCTTCCGGTACTTTAGGTGGTAAACAAATTTTGCATTGTTTCAAGACGGGTAAAATAGTAGAGAACATAGTTAATCGCTATCTTAAACATTCGATCAAAACATAGTTATTTCATCTTGCGCAAATGGCCGGGGTTTCTGCCGGTTTTTTTGTAAAACAAAATTGCTGCTATGCGTTCTAAAGTAAAGTATGTTCTTCCTTTTGTGCTGATAACAAGTTTGTTTTTTTTGTGGGGTATTGCACATAACATGAACCCCATCCTCATTCCACACCTGAAAAAGGCCTGTCAGCTAACAGATACGCAATCAGCATTTATTGATTCAGCGTTTTATATTGGCTACTTCTTTATGGCCATACCCGCAGGTTTAATAATGAAAAGAACCGGTTATAAATCGGGTATTTTGATTGGATTGTTTTTGTTCGCTTTCGGCGCTTACTTATTTTACCCGGCGGCAGAGTACCTTAATTATGGTATTTTCCTGGCAGCCTTATTTATCATTGCAAGCGGACTTACCTTTCTTGAAACGGCTGCCAACCCATACATCACTGTTCTGGTAAACCCGGGAAGCGAAACCCAGATGCTGAATTTTGCGCAATCGTTCAATGGCTTAGCTGCAACACTTGCCCCTTTGATCGGTAGCCTGTTTATCCTTTCCGGGAAATCAGGAAGCGAAAGCGCCAATCTCAATGCCGCGCAATTAAATGAATATCTCACGGAAGAAGCCAGAAGCGTTCAGATACCCTATATCGTGATTGGAACCGTGGTTTTGCTGGTAGCCCTGATGTTATGGCGAACAAAACTGCCTGAGATAGCGGCAGCAGATGAAAAGAAAGACACAGGAGATACCGGTTCCATCTGGCAACAAAAAAAACTACTGTTTGGCGTAGCCGCACAGTTTTTTTATGTGGGTGCGCAGGTATGTGTTGGTTCTTTTTTTATAAGGTTGGCTTATCAAACAGCTTCAATACCACAAAAGCAGGCTGCGTATTTTCTATCGCTGGCCTTATTTGGATTTATGGCGGGGAGGTTCGTTGGTACATTCCTGATGAAATATATTGCACCAAGAAACTTGCTTGTCATTTATAGCCTGATCAGTATCGGCTTATTGGTGGTAGCTGTTAATACATCGGGTATGGTTCCTGTTTATGCGCTTGTCGGGACGCAGTTCTTTATGAGCATAATGTTTCCAACCATTTTTTCTTTAAGTATTGAAGGCTTAGGCAAGCATACAAAACTGGCATCTTCCTTATTAGTGATGGCAATTGCCGGTGGAGCCGTTCTTCCGGTGATCATGGGAAGGGTATCGGATTTATATTCAATACAGCTGGCTTACCTGGTACCTGCAGCCTGTTTCCTGGTGGTATTGGCCTTTGGCTTAAAAATAAAAGGAGCAACTACCCTTCAACCATCGATGGCACATTGATAAAAGAATTTACCAGCAACCTGCAAAAGATAGTTCTATGAAAAGATTTGCCCTTGCCCTTGACCTGAAGAATAACCCTGAACTGATAGCGGAATATGAAGCGTACCACAAAAAGATATGGCCCGAAATAGAGGAAAGCATACGGAGCAGTGGTATTATCAGCATGGAAATTTACCGCCTGGATACCCGGTTGTTTATGATCATGGAAACGGCAGATGATTTCAGCTTTGAAAAAAAGGGCATAGGAGACAAGGAAAATAAAAAGGTGCAGGAGTGGGAGGATTTAATGTGGAAGTATCAGCAGCCAATGCCGGGGGCTATGCCTGGTGAGAAGTGGCTGTTGATGGATAAAATATTTGAACTGTAACAGCAATGATGATGAATACTTTTTTACAGATCCATCCGGCCGATAATATGGTAGTTGCGCTGCAAAAATTGGCAAAAGGAACAAAGATCAAATTGAAAGAACAGGAAGTGGAGTTGGTTGATGATGTACCCGCAAAACATAAATTTTCTTTACAAACCTTAAAGCCTGGCGACGAAGCCTATATGTATGGTGTGCTGGTTGGCAAGGCGGTCGGCAATATTGCTGAAGGCAGTTTGATGACAACCAAAAACCTGGAGCATGCAGCCAGTTCTTTTACGCTTGGAAGGCGAAAAACGGAGTGGCATCTGCCTGATGTGGCAAAGTACCGGCAACGACAGTTTATGGGTTACCATCGGGCCAATGGAACGGTAGGCACGGCTAATTACTGGCTGGTGATACCGATGGTTTTTTGTGAGAACAGGAATGTAGAAGTGTTGAAAGATGCGATGACCATGACTCTTGGTTATGACAAGGGATCCTATTACCGGCAGTTTGCGCAAAAGTTGGTTTCAAAAGTAGAACAAGGTGCAAGCGGTAATGAAATACTGGAATTAACAGATCAGGAAACAACCGGTCAGTCTACGGCAGTTGCACCCAGGGTGTTTGTAAACATTGATGGTATAAAATTCCTGACTCATGAAATGGGTTGTGGCGGTACCCGTTCAGATGCCCAGGCCTTATGTGGTTTGCTTGCTGGTTATATTACCCATCCAAATGTAGCCGGGGCAACGGTGCTAAGCCTTGGTTGCCAGAATGCACAGGTTAGTTTGCTGCGGGAAGAAATACAGAAGCGTGATCCCGGTTTTAGTAAGCCGCTGATGGTGCTGGAGCAACAAGCAGAGGGTAGTGAAAAGGCATTGATGCAAAAGGCGCTGAAGCAAACAATTGCTGGTTTAACCGAGGCAAACAAACAGACACGGGAGGCCGCACCGCTAAGCAAGTTATGTATAGGATTGGAGTGTGGCGGTTCCGATGGCTTTTCCGGAATATCTGCTAACCCGGCTATTGGTCATACTTCTGATTTGATAGTAGCCTTGGGCGGTAAGGTAATATTATCAGAATTTCCTGAGTTATGCGGCGTTGAGCAAGAGCTAAGTGACAGATGCATGGACGAAACCAGTGCGCTCCGCTTCAATACATTAATGAAAACATATAACAGGAGGGCAGAAGAAACAGGTTCGGGGTTTTATGCCAATCCATCGCCCGGCAACATACGTGACGGGCTTATTACCGATGCGATCAAATCAGCCGGTGCGGCAAAAAAAGGTGGCTCGTCACCGGTAGTCGATGTATTAGACTACCCGGAGATGGTGACCAGGCCGGGATTAAATTTGCTTTGTACCCCCGGTAATGATGTAGAAAGCACAACAGCCGAAGTGGCCTCAGGTGCCACCATTGTTTTGTTTACAACGGGTTTGGGCACACCTACGGGCAATCCCATTGCGCCGGTTGTAAAGATCAGTACCAACACCGCTTTGTACCAGAAAATGCAGGACATTATTGATATTGATTGTGGTACCATCATAAGCGGAACAGAAACAATTGAGCAGGCAGGTGAGCGGGTATTGGATTATGTGATAGCCGCAGCATCAGGAGAAATAACACCAAAGGCAGTGCTGCTTGGGCAGGATGACTTTATTCCATGGAAGCGGGGTGTTAGCCTGTAGCCCGTACCACCTTTTGAATAATGCTGTTGAAACTTATTGATTAACGGTGAACCAGGATAAAAATTGGTAGATGCAAGAAACGGGAACATTTATAAAAAGCTTCGGTAAGGTGTGCATCGGGCTACTAACCTTGTTATTCATACAGGTAGTGTTGCCTTGTTCTGCCTTGGCGCAACGAGGTGAACAGGAATATAAACAACTCCAGCAACGGCTTACAACGGGATGGCATACCTACAATCACCAAAATGTGTTAAGTCATGTGCTCATGCCGCAAGGCCTTGCACTAACGGTTAGCTTCAAAGCACACCACATTACAGGCTATGGTTTTCTGGGAGATGCTTATGTATCAGCAAAAGTAGAGCGGCCGGAAAAAATTACTCCTCTGAGCTATAGTGCAGACGGGAGTTACACCTCTTTATTGATCGAATGGCAGGGCCTGAAATGGATGGTGCAATCGAGTGCAACAGGCAATGACCTGAACTTATTGGTTACACCGATGAATTCTGTAAAGCCTTCACCGGAGATCATTATTTCAGCAGCCTTTCTTTGGAACAAACCGGGTACGGTGTCCAGAAGCGGCAACACGCTTTCGGCGGCGGCTGCGGCAGAGAAAACAATCATTTATCAAACAGGATCCGTAACAAGAACGCCTTTGCCCTTATCTGCCTCTTATCTTTCGCTGAAAAACGACACCGTAGGTATTTGTACCGGCAAAGCCAAAAGCATCGGGGATATAAAAGCAATCATCGAGCAGCAAAGCCAAAAATATCAGCAGGAACTGGCCCGGTTTGGAAAACTGGCGCCGCAGGTAGCAGCTATTCAAAATGCGCTTGGGTGGAATACTACCTATGACGGTCTTAATAACCGGGTAGTAAGCCCCGTCAGCAGGTACTGGTCTGAAAGCTTTGGCGGTCCCTTTGTATTATTTTGCTGGGATAACTATTTTGCATCTTACATGGCTGGCTTGTTTAACAAAGACCTTGCTTACACCAATGCCATCGCCATTACGAAAAGTATTACGCCGGGAGGTTTTGTGCCCAACTACACTGCTGGTGAAGACCGTTCTTCTTTCGACCGTTCGCAACCGCCTGTGGGCGCTACCATCATCCGGGAATTATACAGGAAGTATAAAGAGAAATGGCTAGTGGATTACCTGTTTGATGACCTGCTTACCTGGAACCGCTGGTGGATGAAAAACAGAGCAACCCCCGAAAGTTATTTGTGCTGGGGATCTGACAGCCTTGGAGATGCCTCGGCCAACACATGGCAGGCAGCAGCTTACGAGTCAGGGCTTGATAATTCGCCCATGTATGATAAAGTCCCTTTCAATCAAAGAACACATAAAATGGAGCTTGCCGATGTGGGCCTGATGTCATTGTATGTGATGGATTGCGAGTCATTAGGTGACCTGGCAAAGCTGCTCAACAGGAAAGAATCCGGTGAATTGTTGGAAAGAGCGAAGGGTGTAAGGCAGGCGCTGAACAGGCTATGGGATGAAAAGTCGGGCCAGTACCTTAATTACAGAACCGATTTAAAAGCTCTCAGCTCAATTACTTCTCCCACTAATTTCTATCCGTTACTTATCAGGCAGCCTAACGAACAACAGGCAAAAACAATGATAGAAAAGCATTTGCTGAATCCGGATGAATATGGCGGAGAATGGATGTTGCCTTCCTGTGCAAAAAACACGGCAGCTTTTAAACAACAGGATTATTGGAGAGGCAGGATATGGGGACCTCTTAACTTTCTTTGCTATCTCGGTCTCAGAAACTATAAGGTACAAGGAGCAAGGGATTCCCTTGTGGCTAATTCGCTTCGGTTGTTCAACAGCAATTATGAGAACATTGCGGACAGGGGCATCTATGAAAATTACAACGCTATAAGCGGCCAGGGACGAATGAAGGAGGAAAGATTGACCACCTCTGATAACTACTACCATTGGGGAGCGCTGCTGCCATTTTTAAGCGTATTGGAAGCCGGTTATATGGGTGAACCTTTAACGCCGTTAAATAAATAGACTAACGATAAATCAGCTTATATGAACCTTGGACTTACAGACAAAATTATTATTGTAACGGGCGGTGCTAAAGGAATAGGAAAAGGCATTGTAGAGGTATTGGCAAAAGAGGGTGCGGTGCCTGTTATCGTTGGCAGAAGCGAGGCAGACAACAATGTAACAGTGGGGGAGATAGAAGGAACAGGTGGAAAAGCTTTCGCTGTTACAGCAGAATTATCAAACCCCGCCGAATGCGAAAGAGCCGTAGCAGAAGTAGCAAACAGGTTTGGGAAGATAGAAGGGCTGGTGAACAACGCGGGTGTTAACGACGGCGTTGGTTTGGAAAATGGCAACTATGAAAAATTCATGCAGTCTATTCACAGCAACCTTGTGCATTATTATTTGATGGCCAAGTATGCATTACCACATCTTATCCGGTCGAAGGGAGCGATTGTAAACATTGGGTCTAAAACGGCGGAAACCGGTCAGGGTGGTACATCTGCTTATGCAGCGGCCAACGGTGGACGCAATGCATTGACAAGGGAATGGGCTGTTGAACTATTAAAATACAGCATCCGTGTTAACGCGGTCATCGTCGCCGAATGTTATACGCCACTGTACGAGAGCTGGGTAAGCCAGTTTGCAGATCCGCAACAAAAACTGGCAGAAATCACAGCCAATATTCCCCTTGAAAAAAGAATGACAACAGCCCACGAAATTGCCAATGCCGTAGCATTTTTATTATCAGAATGTTCCAGCCATACCACGGGGCAGTTGGTGCATGTTGATGGCGGATACGTTCACCTGGACAGGGCACTGGTCAATGAATGAAGGGTTAAAAAATCGTGGAGTTTGCCACTGGCAAACCAAATGACTTAAGGAAGTTTTAAACAACATGAAGCAGGCAATTAAGATATTTTTATTGGTATCAGTGTTCATCATCCGGGCGAATTCCGGCTTTGGACAATTGTTAACATGGGACTTTCCTGTTAACAGAACACATGCCGGTATCCTTTTGGGCAATGGCACACAAGGGCTGATGGTGTGGGGTATAGATACGCTCAATATCACAGTTGGACATGCCGGTTTTTGGGATCACCGGGGAGGGAATGATTTTGCAAGCCGCACTACCTACCAGCAGGTAAAAAGCCTGGTAGATGTAAAGGAGGAGGCAAAGATCAGGGCCCTGTTCTCGATCGAAGCAAAGCGGAACGAACCATCCAGTCCGTCGCATTTGAGCGCAGGCGTGTGCCAGGTGATCATTCCTGCCGGTTACCGGTTACAGAAAGGAGTATTGAACACTAAGAATGGCGTTATCACCATAACACTTAACGGACCGAAGAGGAAAGCGGTTACCCTCACTATTGAACAATCAACCGAGAACAACTTGGCGTGGATAAAGCTGCCCGCCGAATGGGGGGCGGGAAGGGTACAACTGAAACCCTTCTATGATTTTATCAGCAACACCTTAGCCTACCGGGGCATTGCACCTCCGCTAAAATGGGCCAGGAACAATGTAACGGGCTTTACCCAAAGTCTCCCGAAAGATGTTCCCTTATCAATGGCACTGCAGGCTAAAGGAGGCCTGGTCACTATATCCACTGCCTTAGGTACCGAAAGCGAAACGCTTGCAGAACAATTGGTTGTCAGCTCAAACATTCCTGCTATGACAGCGGCGAAACTGGCCTGGTGGAAGCAATACTGGAATGAAGTTTCGGAAGTAGTGCTACCCGATCCTGCGCTTCAGGAAATGGTTACGTATGGACTGTACAAACAAGCCTGTGCAACACCCCCGCAGGGCGTTGCCTGCACACTGCAGGGTGCATTTATGGAGGAGTACCAGTTGGCGCCCTGGAGCAACGACTATCATTTCAATATAAACGAACAACTTATTTATACACCAGCACTGGCAAGCAACCGGGTGAGCCATTTCAAGCCCCTCTTGCAACTGGTCGATTCCCTCTTGCCTGTTTTTCAACGAAATGGCAGACTGTTTTTCCAGAATGAAAAAGCCTACATGTTTCCACATGCCGTAGACGACAGGGGACAGGCGATTGGAAATTACTGGGGTGGTACGATCGACCATGGGACCACTGCCTGGGTTGCCTATCTTTTGTGGCAATACTACCAGTATTCCGGCGATACTTCTGTTTTAAGAAAAACAGTTTATCCTTTACTGGTAGGTGCTTTTGAGGGTTTTAATGTTATGCTGGAGACGGTAAAAGATAGTGTTGGGAATGAGCGTTTCAGTCTGCCCCTTTCTGTTAGCCCCGAATATGGCAGCGGGCTGCAGGGCGTGGGGCGGGATGCTTCTTTCCAACTGGCAGCTTTGCATAAAGTCCTTTCCATTTTGCCGCAGGCAGCGGCGCTGGTAGGAGAGCAGAAGAACGAGAGGTGGGCACAGGTGCAAAAAACATTACCCCTATATACAACCGTTACTTCTCCCTACGGAGAGAGCAGTGCCAGTGGCCCGGCAAGAATCGGCTTATGGCAGGGGAAAGACCTTGAGATCAGCCACCGTCATCATTCTCATCTGGCATCTATTTATCCGTTTCAAACCATCAATCCTTTAAAGCAGCCACATACCACGGTTGCCGAAAAAAGTTACTGGAAATGGGTGCACACTGGTGCAGGAGGATGGACAGGTTGGTGCATACCCTGGGCCTCCATCTTACATGGGCGGGTGGGTAAAACAGAAGCGGCGGTGAGCTGGCTGCACTACTGGAGAGAAAATTTTGTAAATGAGGGCCGGGGTACCTTACACAATACCACAAACTATGGAATGAGTGTGATGAATGAGCCGGTTTGGGAAAAAGGAGTACCCGGTAGCCGTAATCACGAAGTAATGCAGCTCGATGCCGGTTTTGGCGCTGTCAGCGCTGTGCTGGACCTGTTGGTACAGGAGCGACCAGAGGGGATACATATACTTCCCAACAGGCATTGGCAATGGAAGGACCTGTCGTTTAAAAGAATAAGAACAGCCGGTGGTTTTTTGATTGATTGTACCGTTAAAAATGATGCGGTAAAAAAAATAGCCATCACCAGTACATTAGGCGGCCCGGTAGTCATACATCCCCATATGGGCCAGCTGGTTTTGCTGAATGGCAAACCTGTTGAGGGTGAACGGATAGAACTTGATTTAAAAAAGGGAGCTGTTGCAGTAATTGAAGATTATTCTGCTGCTTCCATTAAAAAATAAAACATGAAAAACCTGGTGTTGATACTGGCTCTATTTACTTATTCCAACACCTTTGCGACCAATTATTATTTTTCCGAAAAGGGCATGGACAAGGGAACTGGTAAAAGCAAATCTTCTCCCTTAAAAACCATCCAGCAAATTTCGACTTTACCCTTGCAGCCCGGAGATACCGTTTTTTTTGAAAGAGGGTCCACCCTTCGGGGCGCTTTTTCAATAACCCGGTCCGGGAGTAAGGAAAAGCCCATTGTTTTTGCAGCGTATGGCGAAGGTGCTGATCCGGTTATTGCTGGCTCTGTTCTCATCAGCAATTGGAAACGAACAGAGAGCGGAATCTATTCCGCGCCTGTAAGAACGCCGGTGATGGAAGTTTTTGTAAATGGAGCCAGGCAAACCACAGCCCGTATGCCGAATACGGGGTTTTTGGCCATCGATTCGGGTGCCAACAAGAACGCGGTTTACAGCACTGCATTTGTTAGCGCGAAAGACGATTTTACCGGTGCTACCCTGCGCATGCGGACCATCGACTGGGCCTATGAAATACGGCGCGTAAAGACCTTTGGCTCCGGATGGTTTAACATCGAACCGCACCCGTTGTACAAGGATGACCGGGGAATGATGATCCGGTCTGACAACAGTACGAAGACCATCTATGACCTAAAGCGGGGTTATGGATTTTATCTCGATGGATTGCCCCGGTTTATTGATACGGCCACGGAGTGGGCCAATGCTAACAAAAACCTGTTACTAAAGCCGGCCGAAGGGGTCAGTTTGAAGGAAGCAAGCGTAGAGGGAACAGTAGAAGCAAAAGGTATTGCTATCGCTGCCGGAGTTTCTCATATTTCTATTGAAGGTTTACTGTTTCGCCAATTTTATGAAGCAGGGATATCGGCAGCAACGAACGTAAACAACGTCACTATCAACCGTTGCGGGTTTAGCAACATTCACGTTTTCGGCATCAGCATAGACAGTAGTTCCACCAACTGCGCGGTTACCAATTGTTCTGTAAAAGATGTCTTAGGCAAGGGCATTGCCATACTTGAACCCGAGAACATGCTGATTGAAAATAACGAAGTCAGAAGAATTGGCCTCCTGCCGGCCCAGGGCTTCACGGGAGTGAACGGTGCCACCGGTATATCCATCAGCAACATTGAATCGAAAGTTCTTCTGAAACCCAAATACAGCAATCATAATGTTGTTCGGTATAATATTGTCGACAGTTGTGGCTATAATGGTATCAGGGTAGATGGAAGTTATAATCTGGTTGAAAAAAACAGTATCAGTTACAGCGGCTTAACCCTAAACGATGGTTCGGCATTATATTGTTTTGCTACAATGCCCGGTATCACTCATCACTCCGTTTTCAGAGATAACCTTGTAGCAAACTCGGTAGGAAACACCACCGCAACGCCTGCCAACGGAATCCATTTCAATGGTATTTACATTGACAATAACAGTCACGATATGCTTGTGGAAGGCAATACCTCTACCGGTCATTCTTCTTCGGGGATTGTCAACAACGACGGGTCGTACAAAAATGTTTACCGGGGCAATGTAATCTTCAATTGTAAAAGCGGCATCGTCTTTCCCGAATGGGCAAGGTTAGGTGGAATGTATGATAACATTGTGGAAGGAAATACGGTTGTTGGTTTAGCGCCGGATCAAAGCTTAGTGGAATTGATCAACTGGTTAGGCGATAAAACAGATTTTGCTACACTCCGGGGCAACCAGTATATCCATACGGTAAAATCAAATCCTTTTACCAAGACTACAAAACAATCTCCAGAAAACGGCACCTTGCGCCTGTCTTTTCATGACTGGCAAAAGATCACCGGGGAAAGTTCGAGTTTTGCCGTTACACTCAGGGATTCTATTATGAAAAATTATGAGCCTTACCTCCTGGTGAATCGGGATAAAGAAGAAAAGAAGACCGATGTGTCCGGGGAGCAATATGTCACACTAAAAGGAGCACCGGTAACCTCTGTTCAGCTGTTGCCGTTCCGTTCTATGGTAGTTTTGAAAAAAAGAGAGGTTCGGAAAGCATTATCCCAATTGTAGAAAAGGTAGTATCTCCGTAGTATTTTTTATAAAAAATATGTTCTGGGTAACCCGGTAGAAATTTGTTTCCGTTATAAAATAGTGAAGGATAAGAAAGGCAAAAAATGTTAGTAGTACTATCGTCAATTTCAAATTAAACACCATCAACCAAACGACGGATGCTCAAAAAGCTCGAGATAACATTTTCCTTGCTACTGATCGTCTTTGTTGCTTTTTCACAGAACAAAGGTGTTAATGACAGGCAACTTTGGTTAAAGCAGCTGGACAAATTAGCAAGGCCGGTCATGATGCATCTTGCAGAAGACAGGTTAAAAGAAAGAATGCCTGTTGAAGTAGCAAAGACAGCAGGGGATGTGGCCGGCAGGACAGCAGTTTCTTACTTGGAAGCATTTGGAAGAACGTTAAGCGGTATTGGTCCCTGGTTAAATCTGGAAGGAGGTTCCAATGAGGAAGTAGCTTTAAGAAATCAATACCGGCAATGGGCCTTGAAAGCCATGGCAAATGCCGTGAATCCCGGCGCAAAGGATTATCTGAAGTGGAACGGCGGACAACCCCTGGTTGATGCGTCTTTTGTTGCCTTTGGCTTGGTACGTTGCCCATGGCTTTGGCAAAACCTTGATACAGTTGTTAGGAAACAGGTTGTTGCAGCTTTCAAAGTTACCAGAGGTACTGTGCCGGCATTTAACAATTGGGTTTTGTTTTCGGGCATGGTTGAAGCCTTCTTTTTAAAGTATGGATTGGACTACGACCCGGTAAGAATCGAGTTTGCTGTTCGTCAGTTTTCCAATCACTGGTATGTAGGTGATGGCTTCTTTTCCGATGGTACCGGGTTCCACATGGACTATTATAACAGTATAGTTATTCATCCTTACCTCGCCAGTATCGTTGAAATAGCAAATGGTAAAAACAGATCGTACCAATCGTTTGTACCCAACTTATTAAAGATCAATAAGCGCTATGCAGAAATACAGGAACGCAATATTAATGCAGATGGTACCTACCCCGTCACCGGTCGTTCTATCGTATATCGCGGTGGTGTTTTTCATCATCTTGCCGATATGGGGTTACGTAAACAATTACCAGAATCCCTGAAGCCGGCACAGGTTCGTTCAGCTTTAACGGCAGTGGTAAAGAAGACATTGGAGGCACCTAACAGTTACAATGCGGCCGGCTGGCTTACGATCGGGTTATTTGGTTCGCAGCCTGATCTCGCTGACAGTTATATTACCACAGGCAGCTTGTACATCTGTGCCACTGTTTTTCTTCCGTTGGGATTGCCCCAAACTGATGAATTCTGGTCGGCGCCTGCTATGCCATGGACCTCGGTTAAAGTATGGAGCGGTCAGAATGTACAGGCTGACCATGCAGTAGACATACGACTATAACAATCGTTAACACAGCCAGAACATAAAACAATGAAACTTTATCACCTTACAGATGCAGTGATTATTGAAAATGAAAACGGGAAACTTTTTTCAAAACCCGTAACCGATTGGGACGAGTATATCAACCGCGATGACCTTCACCCATTTTTGTGCGAAGAAATCAACAGTGCAATGCCTATTGATAAATTAGACGAAAATGCATTGTTACATCCTGTCGGAAGGCAGGAAGTATGGGCAGCAGGAGTAACCTACCTGCGCAGCCGCGACGCGAGGAAAGAAGAAAGCAAAGAATCGGGTGGTGCTACCTTTTACGACCTGGTGTACAATGCAGAACGGCCGGAGATATTCTTTAAGGCTACGGCGCAAAGAGTAGTGGGTAACGGGGGGAAAGTTCGCATCCGGAAAGACTCCACTTGGAATGTTCCTGAACCCGAACTGACGCTGGTGATTACTACTAATGGAAAGATAGTAGGCTACACAATTGGTAACGATATGAGCAGTCGCAGTATCGAAGGTGAAAATCCCTTGTATCTGCCGCAGGCAAAAATATTCGAAGGGTGTGCAGGGATCGGGCCTTGCCTTTATGTACCTGCTGCACCAATCAGCAAAGACACCACTATCTCCATTGACATTTCGCGGAATGGTACGTCGCAGTACAACGACTCGGTAGCCATCAGCCAAATGAAAAGAGGCCACCAGGAACTTGTTGATTTCCTTTTCCGTGAATGTGACTTTCCGCATGGCTGTTTTCTTATGACAGGCACCTGCATGATTCCACCCAATGATTTTACACTTCAAAGCGGAGACACAGTCCGCATTTCAATTGATCACATTGGAACACTGATAAATATTGTCGCATGATCCATCTTACCGGTAAGCAGTTAATCAACGGAGCATTTACGGCCCGTTCCTCCAAAACATTCACGGCGTCCAACCGTTTGCTGGCTATGCCGTTGCCCGATATTTTTCATGAGGCAACCGCCGAAGAGGTGGCAGAAGCCTGTGAAACTGCAGGCCTGGCCTTTCCATTTTACCGTAAAAAGTCAGGCATGCAAAGGGCCCTTTTCCTAGAGGCAATTGCAGCAAAAATCCTGGACCTTGGTGATCAGTTGCTTGAGCAGGCACACATCGAAACGGGTTTGCCGCTTGCACGGTTGCAGGGCGAAAGAGGACGGACGGTTGGACAGCTTAACCTGTTTGCAAAACTGCTCAGAGATGGCCATTGGGTAAACGCAATTATCGATACACCGCAACCCGAAAGAAAACCAGTGCCGAGAGGGGATATACGTAGTATGCAAATTGCCTTAGGACCAGTGGCCGTTTTCGGTGCATCTAACTTTCCTTTTGCTTTTTCCCTAGCAGGTGGCGATACTGCAAGCGCTCTGGCTGCCGGTTGTCCTGTGATTTTTAAGGCGCATCCTGCGCATCCGGGTACCTGCGAACTGGTCGCGAACGCCATCCTGCAGGCCATAAAAGAAACAGCCATGCCTGCCGGTGTATTTTCGATGGTGCATGGTGCTTCTCATGAAGTAGGCATGACACTCGTCCGGCACCAGCAGATAAAGGCCGTTGGTTTTACCGGATCTTTCCGCGGAGGGAAGGCTTTATTTGATGCGGCTGCCCGGCGTGAAGAACCAATCCCTGTTTATGCGGAGATGGGCAGCGTAAACCCGGTATTTTTTTTACCAAACGCTATCAAAGAAAAGAAGAGCGATCTGGCTAAAGGCCTGGCCGCATCCATCACACTTGGGGTAGGGCAGTTTTGCACCAACCCGGGTTTGTTTGTTCTGGAAGACGGCGAAGAAAGCAGGCTTTTTGCGGAGGCGGCGCGGGCTGAACTAGGTGCTGCGCAAAAGGCACCCATGCTAACGGAAGCTATCAGCGAGACCTACATGGAAGGTGTGAACTTGCTAGCCAGGTTAACGAGTACAGAGATTGAAGGTGATATAAGCAAGCCACGGATATTTTTAAGCGACACGGCTACAGTGGTTGCAAATGAAACATTAAGCGAGGAAGTGTTTGGCCCATGCAGCGTAGGTGTGATGGCCACTGATAAAGCCGAAATAATAGCATTTGCGAAGGCGTTAAAAGGTCAGCTAACAGCAACTATCCATGGTACAGAAGCAGATCTGGTGGAATATAGGGAGTTAATTGAGGTACTGCAATTAAAAGCAGGTCGCCTTGTAATTAATGGCTTTCCTACCGGAGTAGAAGTTGGTTATGCAATGATGCACGGAGGACCTTTCCCCGCCTCCACTGATAGCCGCTCCACATCTGTTGGCACCAACGCTATTTATCGTTTTACACGTCCCCTCTGTTTCCAGGACTTTCCGGAAAGCTTGCTGCCGCCTGAGTTGCAGTTGCATAATCCCCTGGGCATCCACAGGACTATTGATGGCATCCTGATGAAATAATTGCTTATTTTATTCAAGCTGAAGTATCAATCAATTTAATGTAATAAACTGCCAATCCAGTAGAGTACGGCACGGAGCGTCTACACTATTTTCAGTATCGCTTTTTACCCTAGTATGCTTGCGAAAAAACGATCTGCTGACTTTGCCTTCCCATGGCTTCTATCAACTTCTGCTATCGCATCGGCGGCGGTCAGACCACCTTCTTTTTTACAAGGCTTTTTGTTGCACCCGTACAAGTGGCGCACTAATGGGTACACACTAACGGTAAATTATTTTTTCAAACAGAAGCGACAATGATGTTCAGTTGTCTGGAAAACTATTCGGTGTTGTGGTAGGCTGGAAATTGGTTTTTTAAGGGTAGAACCAATTATTTGGGAATGAATATAGGCCACTCATGAATTGATCAGCCAAATAGTATACCTTAGATTTTTAATCCCTACTAATAACGATTTACGAATGCTTGAGGGGCAGGTTCAGGATAAACGATTGCTACAGTTGATTGCGGGAGGTAACGAATCCGCATTTAAAACACTGTTTGAGAAGTACAGGGGAAAGCTATACACCTATCTGAAAGGGATTACCAAAAGTTCAGAAGCGTCTGAAGAAATCGTAATGGATGTTTTTCTGAAAATTTGGATTGGACGAAAAACCGTCACTGACATCCAGCATGTTGATAGTTTTTTATTCAGAATAGGTCATAATAAAGCCATTGATTTTTTGCGGGCCGTTCACCGTGACCAAACGTTGTTTAAGCTGGTTTGGGAAGAAATCGAAGTGGCAGGCACGCAAACGGCAGATGCCCCACTAAAAGAAAAAGAAAGCCAGGCCATTTTAGAATCGGCTATCGCCCGCTTATCACCCAAACGGCGGCTGGTGTATGAACTTAGCAGGGAGAATGCTTTGAGCCACGACCAGATTGCCGCGTATCTGAACCTCTCTAAAAGTACGGTCAATAACCATCTGGTGGAATCGCTCCGCTTTATAAGACACTACCTGCATGGTCATCTTGAGGCCTGTGTTCTCCTTGTTTTTCTTTTTTAGAAAAAATATTTTCCTTTCGAATAGTTATGCGGTGAAAAGTAAACGTCTTTACTATACGGCCCGTCATCAGCCCTCTATTAACCGTCCAACATGCACACGAACGAACGATTGCGCTTTCTGTTCAGGAACTACCTGGAGAATAGCTGTACAAAGGAAGAATTGACAGAATTGCTGGAGCTCTCCCAGCAGAACAACCTTGGGCATGACCTCACCGGAGAACTAAAAGCGTATTGGGAAAGCCTGGATACACAAAAGTTGCACGACGAAGTGAATTGGGCAAGCCGGTATGAAAGTATTATAGAGATTAGCCGGTCAACATATTCCTTCGACAATTTTCTTAAATCAAAAATAGGCAGGCTGCAACTTTGGAAAGTGGCAGCAGCCATCTTGTTGGTTATAAGCGCCGGTGTTGTTGTGTGGATGGCTGATATCTCTTCAAAAAAGAAAAACCTGACTTCAGTTCGTGCACCAGTAAAAAAGGACGATAGCATCTCTCATCGCCAGTTGATAAACTTACCCGACGGCAGTACGGTGGTGTTAAATACAAACAGTAAACTGGAATATCCTCCTAATTTCAGCACCAACTCAAGAGATGTGTATCTGAATGGCGAAGCGTATTTCGACATTAAACACGATCCATCCAAGCCATTTATCGTACACACCGGTTCCATCAGCACAAAAGTTTTAGGCACAGCTTTTAACATTCATGCATACAGGTCGCAATCCTACGTAGAAGTAACGGTGACACGGGGAAAGGTTGAAGTAAGAGCAAAGGAGAAGATATTGGGCGTTCTACAAAAGAATGAACAAATTGTTTTCCTTAAAGCCTCTGAAGAATATAATAAGAAGACAGTGAGCACTGAACCGGTTGTTGCCTGGAGGAAGAATGAACTTTATTTTGATGACGTAAGTTTTGGAGAAGCAGCCCTTGTTCTTTCTAACCGCTATCATGTTGCGATCGAATTTGTTAGCGAAAAGCTGCGGAGCTGCCAGTTTACTGCTGCTTTCAATAACAGCACCACACTGGAACATGCCTTAACGGTTATCTGCGAATTAAATAATGCGACCTACAAGATGCAGGGCGATAAGATTTTTATTGACGGCGAAGGCTGCGACTAGCAAACAAACTGTAATCACCACCTAAACGCTTGTTTATGTAAAAAATTAAAATTGAATAGCCGTCCGATAAAAAAGAGGCTATCCCGATTCGCGGTCAGGATAGCCGGAGTTCAAACCTTTCGTTCAAACTTTAAACCACTGTAAGTTATGAAATTTGATTGCATGAAGCCTTACTGCAGGCTTCAAAAAAACGCTGTTTATCAGAAAATTGTTTTTTGTATGAGAGTGAGTGCATTGACTGTTGGCGTTGTTCTATTATCGGCTCAACTGCTAATTGCCGCACCGGGGGGTGCACAGGATCTGGATGACGTAACCATCCACCTTGAGCTTCGTAATGAATCGCTGAAATCAGCTTTCCAGAAAATTGAGAAACAATGCAATTTTTTCTTTGCCTACAAAGAAAGACAACTAAGAAGTGTAGGGAACATCTCCATTAAAGGAGAAAAAAGGACGCTTCGGGAAACTTTAAACCTGATTCTCGCCAATACGGCTTTCAGCTTTAAGCATGTTGGCAACAGCATACTCATTGTGAAACAGGCCCATTCCTCCGAAGTGCAAAAAGATACCCGTCCGGATTTGGGGGTTGTGTTGGATGCCGACCCCGTTTCAGGCCGAGTAACCGACGAAAACGGTAAACCAATTGCCGGCGTTACCATCCTGGAGAAAGGAACAACGAACGGCACACAGACGGATGCTAATGGAGATTTCAAGCTGAATACATCGTCCGGGAATGCGGTTCTCGAAATCAGCTCTGTTGGTTATGCTACCTTAGAAATTAACCTAAACAACCGCTCTGTGGTAAACCTCCAATTACATCAAACTAACAGGGAGATGGACCAGGTGGTGGTTGTGGGATATGGTACGCAGCGCAGAAAAGCGGTTACAGGTGCCGTGTCAAAAGTTGACTTAAGTACAATAAAAAATACCCCTACCACCAACGTCTCCCAGGCTTTACGGGGCACCGTTGCCGGTGTTGTGTTTCGAGATAATGCACGGCCGGGACAAGGTGGATCTATTTTGATCAGAGGCCAGCGCTCTATTACTGCCAGTAATGATCCTTTGGTTGTTTTGGACGGTATGATTTACCCAGGTGGTTTAAGTGATATCAATCCAAATGATGTGGAGTCTATGGAAGTGTTGAAGGATGCCAGTGCCGGTGCTATTTATGGTACCAGGGCTGCAAACGGTGTGATATTAATTACTACAAAAAGAGGAAGAACCGAAAAACCAACAATAACCTTTAATACCTACCGTGGTGTGCAGGGCTATGCCAAGAAAATCAAGATGCAAAGCCCTCAGCAATATCTTACTACTATCGCGGATTTTCGTGAACAAAATACGGGCACACGCCCTGATCAGGCCGGAGTAATAGCTCTCCTGACTCCAGTTGAAAGGGCCAATCTTGCCGCAGGTCGGACAATCAATCCTTATGATGTGTTTACACATAAGAACGCGCCTATTCAAACCTACGACCTAGGTATTTCCGGACGTACGGACCGGGTGAATTACTATCTTTCCGGCGCGCTTACAAAGGAGCAGGGCATCGTTAAAAATGATAAATTTGACCGTATAACTGTCCGTACCAACCTGGAGACAAAGGTAACCCGTTGGTTTAGGACTGGTATTGATGCACAATTTACACAAGGCGATAGATCGGGGATTGAAGCCGAAAGGAATATTGGGTTAAGTCCTTACGCCAGTATATATTTTGACTCTACACAAAAAACTCTGCGCAGTCAACCGCTGGGACCAGGTTTTGGCCAGTCCTCAAATCCAATATTTAATTCCAGCCGGCAAAAAGACGAGGACATATCCAACCGCTTATTCGCGAACATTTATGCAGTAGTGGATGTTCCTTTTGTAAAGGGGTTAAGCTACCGCCTCAACTATTCACCTAACCGCAGTTCATCCAGAAACTATTTTTTTAATCCGCATTATATCCAGCCTATTGAAAATGCAAATGACTCCGGATTGGCACGGAGAACAAATTCAATGGTTTCGGAATTCCTGCTGGAGAACATAGTAAATTATAAGAAGTTGTTTGCTGGTAATCACAGCATTGACCTTACGTTGTTGTACAGCAGAACCAAAACAAATTTTGAAACAACTACGTTAGAGGCTGAGCGATTCAGAAACGATGCCTTGGGATTCAATTCGCTGGTATCGGGGCGTATCCAACAGCCCATGGTTTTCGATGCTCATGAGCGTAATGGCATCTCTTCAATGGCCAGATTGAATTATGGATTTAAAGACAGATACTTTATTACCCTTACTACCCGGCGGGACGGATCATCAGTATTTGGTCCAAACAACAAGTTCGCAGTCTTTCCTTCAGCGGCGGTGGCCTGGGTTGTATCAGATGAAGGTTTCATGAAGAACGCCAGGTTCCTCAATTACCTGAAGTTGCGTGCCTCATACGGTAAAGTAGGAAACCAGGCTATTCAACCTTATGCTACTGTACCTCGTCTCTCCAATGTATTCAATACGTTTGGAAATCCGCCGGTTTTGTACACATACGGCGATGGTAGCCAGGGTACACCCGGTTTGCTTTTTACCAACATTGTCAATAATGACCTGAAGTGGGAAACCACCACGAAACTGAATTTTGCAGCAGACTTTGAAGTGTTCAGAGGACGGCTTGGCGGTACCGTGGAAGTGTATGATGAAGACACGGAAGACCTGATTTTGAATAAGACACTTCCAAGTGTTTTAGGCTTCGACAGAATCTTAACCAATATAGGGTCTACTAATAACAGGGGTATTGAAGTTTCTTTGAACAGTGTGAATATGAACCGCGGCAATTTCAGGTGGACAACCAACCTTGCTTATTCCACTAACCAAAACAAGATCGTTAGTCTTGGAGGTGGCAGGGATAAAGATGGCCGTGAATTAGATGATATTGCAAGCGGCTGGTTCATTGGCAAGCCAATCAACTCATTCTACGATTTTGTTTTTGACGGTATATATCAGGAAGGAGATCCAGGTCTTTCTTCGACAATAAAGCCAGGGTATGTGCGGCTACGGGATTTGGACGGTAATGGGACCATTACTCCTACCGCCGACCGTGCCATTGTTGGACAATTACAACCAAAACATACCATAGGCTTAACCAACAACTTCTCGTATAGTGGTCTATCTTTAAACTTCACCCTTACAGCCATGACGGGTTGGATTGCACCTCTTCTTGGCTACGATCCCCGTGCCCCTTATGCTAATAACATTCCCAACGTTAACCTGTCAGATTATGGATACTGGACAAAGGAGAACAGGTCAACAACCCGTCCTTCGTTAGGTTACCCAAATAGCTTGCGTCATTCCTATTATGCAAGCAGGGACTTCTTAAGGCTGCAGACTTTAACGTTGGCCTATGAACTAAAGAATACCCTGGACAACCTGAATATTAATGTATCTGCAGCTCGGTTTTATGTAAGTGGTAGAAACCTGCTTACATTCACTAAATGGCCAGGGTGGGATCCTGAAAACGTAGACCTTGGGTTTGAATCCAACAGGCAATCCTGGCAGGGCTTTGACAGGTGGCCAATGTCACGCAGTGTTGTAGTTGGCTTGAACCTTAGTTTTTAATTAAAACAAACAGCTTATTTGTATGAAACATAATATAAAAACAGCATTGGTTTGCTTGCTGCTTCTTTCGCTGATGATTGGGTGTAAGAAGAGCATTTTGGACGAAAGAGCATTGACATTTCTCAGCCCGGACGCTTTACGAGATAAGGCATCTTACGAAGCCGTTTTGGTGGGCCTTCATGCCGCAGCAAGGAATGAAAATTTTAGAGAAGATGGACGTCACCGGTACGGAATGGATTTAGGTACGGATGTGATGCGTATAGGTGATCCTACCCTCCCGGAGTGGAAGAGTTACCCTCAGGAGTTAACTCCAACATCTGCATTGGTTAATTACTGGTGGAACTGGGGCTTTTTGGAAGTGCTGCCAAGAGCCAATGCCATCATTTCAAATGTGCAAGGGGCAACAACTATTTCCCAGGCCGATAGAAATGCGCTTGATGCCGAGGCCAGGTTCTTCAGAGCGTATATGTATAATGCAATGGTTAATATCTATGGTGGTGTACCCATTGTTGACAAGTTTTACACGGAACCTAAAGTAGACTTTACAAGGGCCAGCCGCGATGAAGTGTTGGCTTTTGTGCAGGCAGATTTAGAATTTGCTGCGCAGCATTTACCTGCAACGGCTCAACCTGGCCGTATTACAAAAGGCGCTGCTAATCATCTCTTATCAGAGGTGTATATTAGCCGTAAGAACTGGGATAAGGCTATTGAAGCTGCATCAGCCGTTATTGATGGAGGTCAGTACAGTCTCATGCAACAAAACCAGCGCTTTGGAAAGTACAGGGACAGTTTAGGTACCAATATATTCTGGGATCTTTTCCGGGAAGGCAACTACAATGCTGCAGCAAACAGGGAAGACATCTGGGTAGTACAATTTGAAGTAGGAACTCCCGGAGGAGGTGCCAGTACTGGTATCGGTAATAATTATCACAGGGGCCTCGCACGATGGTTTGATACAAAGGATCCGAATAATGCAAATGGAATGCTATCCCCGGTTACAACCACGGCACTGAATCGTTTTGGTGATAAAGTGGG
>DASQMG010000279.1:0-8829 GCA_035645595.1 Flavisolibacter sp.
GGTTCCTATGCCTCGCAATTAAGGCCTGAGCAACGCTGGGTGGTAACTCAATATATCCGGAGTAAACAAGGTGGCCTTGTACAGGATTCTACCGGAGGTGGCGCACCAACCATTATGAATCAAACCAATACCGCAGACGGCGATACTACCAAAAAGAACTAACCATAATTAGCGCATAGTATAAAAAAGATTGTAATGACACTGATAGATCAATATGTAGTTCCAAAAAAGTTTAATATGCTATCGCTGGCTCTTATGTCGGTAGGTGTATTATCTATTATTATATTATTCATTACACATGGATCCAGCGGCAACCAGCATGTAGCCGCCCGTTTTTGGGCTTCGCTTCTTGCCAACAGCGTTTATTTTCTGCTTGTTGTAAATGCGGTAATGTTTTTTATTGTGGCTACGACGCTGGCGTGGGGTGGCTGGCAGCGGTCTTTTAGCCGGGTATCTGAAGCTATATCTACCTGTGTACCGGTAATTGGTGTAATTGCCCTTTTTGTTTTATTGGCACTCATCTTTGGTAACAATCATGTCATCTACCATTGGGCCGACGATCATGCACAGGGTGATCCAGCTTTGGTAGGTAAGTCAGGCTTCCTGAACAAACCATTTTTTGTAATCTGGACAATTATTACAATTGTAGGCTGGTGGCTACTTGGCAAAAAGATCCGTAGTCTTTCACGCAGCATAGATGACCGCCCCCTATCTGTTGAAGAAGGTAAAAAGTACATTTGGACTAATACAGTATGGGCCGCGATTTATGCCGTGTTGTTTGCGCTAACCGTGTTATCTTCTATACCCTGGCTATGGTTAATGAGCATTGACGCCCACTGGTTTTCCACCATGTATAGCTGGTACACTTTTGCTTCATCTTTTGTAGCCGGAATAGCTTTGATTACGTTGTTTGTCATTTATCTTAAAAACAGCGGCTACCTGGAACTGGTCACAAAAGAGCATTTGCACGATCTGGGAAAGTTTATGTTTGCTTTTTCTATCTTTTGGACGTACCTCTGGTTCTCGCAGTTTATGCTGATATGGTATGCAAACATACCAGAGGAAACTATCTACTTTAAACAAAGAGTTCAAGGTCCATACCGCGGCATATTTTTTCTCAATCTCATCATCAATTTTTTAGCACCGTTGTTATTATTAATGAAGCGGGCTTCGAAACGGAATTACGGTACACTAACTATGATGGCGGTTTTGATTTTGTTTGGACACTGGCTAGACTTTTACCAAATGGTAATGCCCACAGCGGTAATGAACCCGGAAACAAAACTGACACATGTGCCTAACATGCTGGCCGATTTCGGCATCGCGTTGGGCTTTGTGGGACTGATTATGTTTGTAACGGTACGTTCACTGGCCAGGCATCCATTAACGGCCAAAAACCATCCGTTTCTGAAAGAAAGTATAATTCATCATACGTAAATAAAAGAAGAATCAAGTGAAAGATGAAAAGTGTGAAAATAGAAAACAGGAGTCTGGCAACTTTCACATTTGCTAATTTTCGAATTTTCAAATTGGATTAAAATATGTCGTCAATCTGGATAATAATCGCATTCTTATTAGGCTTCCTGATCGTGTTTCAAATAGCGAAGGCAAGCGAGTACGTTTCTATATTAAAAGGTGAAGAAAGGGCACGCAATGAATCGAACCGCATTAATGGGTTTTTGTTGCTCGCATTTTTAATAGTGGGATTGTTTGGTGTATGGTATTGTAACCACACATTACAGGATAAAATTCTGGGTGAGCCTGCCTCTGATCATGGTGAGCGCATCGACAGGATGCTCTACATAACCCTGGCAATTACCTTTATTGTATTTGTAATTACACAGGTAGCTCTTTTTTGGTTTGCATTTAAGTACCAGGAAAAAGAGGGCCGTAAAGCCTATTTCTTTCCGCACAATAACAAACTGGAGTTGATCTGGACAGTTATCCCCGCTATTACACTTACAGTACTGGTGGGCTTTGGTTTATATTACTGGTACGAGATCACGGGAGAAGCTCCTCCGAACGCCCAGCTGGTAGAAGTAACCGGAAGCCAGTACAAATGGGAGTTTCGTTACCCCGGCGCCGATGGTAAATTAGGAAAGAAATATTACAGGGAAATTAACCCGTTGAAGAATAATTCGCTCGGACAGGTATGGAGTGACCCGGATAACCGTGATGATATTGTCGCCAGCCAGGAGGTTCACGTAGTAGTGAACAAGCCGGTAAAATTTGTCATTTATGCAAAAGACGTAATTCACGATGTAGGACTTGCCCACTTCAGAATGAAGATGGATGCAGTACCGGGTTTGCCCACAACCATGTGGTTCACACCTAAGTATACCACCAGGGAAATGAAACAAAAGAACGGCGATGATTTTGAGTATGAAATCTCCTGCGACCAGATATGCGGAAAAGGTCACTTTAGTATGCGAGGGGTTGTGATAGTGGAGTCTCAGGCAGAGTACGATGCGTTTTTAAGTAAGCAAAAGGCTCAATATGCCATCGCCATGGAAGCGGAAAACGGCAACCCGGCTGTGCCATCACCATCAGGAGACAGCACACAGACTAAATCAACTTCAATCAGTGCAGTAACGACAAAATAAATCAACGATATCATGAGCATGTAACTCATGATAAATGAAAAACAGAATTGACATGAACAACGATCAGAAAATACAGGTGCATGAAGGAGCAGCGGGTACGCACGAAGTGCTACATACGGGGAATGGACATGGCAACGGACACGGCCACCATGAGCATAAGCAAAGTTTTGTTTCAAAATATATCTTCAGCCAGGATCATAAAACAATTGCAAAACAATTTTTAATTACGGGCATTATCTGGGCGGTAATAGGCGCCTTATTTTCTGTGCTGTTTCGGCTGCAATTGGGTTATCCGGAAGAATCATTTCCAATATTAGAAACGTTTTTCGGTAACTGGGCTAAAGGTGGTCGCATAGAACCGGAGTTTTACTATGCGTTAATTACAATGCACGGGACCATACTTGTGTTCTTTGTACTAACTGCCGGTTTGAGCGGAACCTTTGCCAATTTACTGATTCCATTCCAGGTGGGAGCAAGAGACATGGCTTCACCTTTCATGAATATGCTTTCCTACTGGTTCTTCTTTTTGGCAGGCGTAGTAATGATGACATCCCTGTTTGTACAAACAGGCCCGGCTTCCGGTGGATGGACAATGTACCCGCCACTTAGTGCTTTAGGACAAGCCAATCTGGGATCAAAGCTGGGTACAGATTTATGGATAACCGCAATGGCCTTATTTGTTATCTCTTCGCTGTTAGGCGGGTTAAATTATATTGCCACTATCCTTAACATGCGTACTAAGGGAATGAGCATGACACGTTTACCGTTGACCATCTGGGGGTTATTCTTTACCGCCATACTGGGTGTTCTCTCCTTCCCGGTATTACTCTCCGGTTTCATCTTGTTATTGTTCGACCGGCACTTAGGCACTTCATTTTACCTGAGTGACATTTATACAGCTGGCCAGGCGTTGCCCAACGAAGGGGGCAGCCCGGTTCTTTATCAACATTTATTCTGGTTCCTGGGGCACCCAGAAGTATACATTATCATTTTACCGGCAATGGGAATGGTATCCGAAATATTAAGCGTCAATTCGCGTAAACCTATATTCGGTTATATGGCAATGGTAGGTTCCCTATTTGCCATTACCATCCTCGCTTTTCTCGTGTGGGCGCATCACATGTTTGTATCAGGAATGAACCCGTTTATCGGATCAGTTTTCGTCTTGTTAACGCTACTGATCGCCATTCCATCGGCAATAAAAGTGTTTAACTGGATAACTACCATCTGGCGGGGAAATGTGCGGTTTACGCCGGCAATGCTATACGCTATAGGATTTGTGAGTATGTTCATTTCAGGAGGATTAACAGGTATCTGGCTGGGTAACTCCACCATCGATATCCATCTGCACGATACCTATTTTGTTGTGGCGCACTTTCACATTGTGATGGGCGTGTCGGCTTTCTTTGGCATGTTTGCAGGTGTATATCATTGGTACCCTAAAATGTTTGGCCGTTATTTAAATAACACCTTAGGCTATATCCATTTCTGGGTGACGCTTGTCGGTTCCTATCTTATTTTCTGGCCCATGCATTATATGGGAATGGCCGGTGTGCCGCGGCGTTACCTTGACTTTACTATCTGGAAATCATTTAATCAATTTAACGACCTGAATAAAATGATTTCTGTTGTCACCATCGTCGTGTTTGCAGTAAACCTGATGTTTGTGTTCAACTTTTTTTACTCCATGTTCAAGGGAAGAAAATTGCGTACGCAAAACCCATGGAATGCTAATACACTCGAGTGGACAACGCCAATAAACCCGGGCCACGGCAACTGGGAAGGCGAGATTCCGGAAGTACATCGCTGGCCGTATGACTACGGAAAAGATGGACGCGACTTCATTCCACAGACAGAACCAGTGGGATCAAATGAATCAAAACATTAAAAAGATACGTGAGTTGGAAGATCAGCGGACGTGATAAAGGAAAGAGGTTGGTAAAGGCAAATTGAAATAGTTTTGTTTGCGATGTCCTGAGCCTTAAAGTCAAGACAGCAAAAAGAAATTTTGGAAAAAGAAGCAAACAAAAAACGGGATACAAAGCTGAAAGATTACATGCAGCTTACAAAACCATCCCTAAGCACGATGGTTGTATTCTCAAGCGTAATCAGTTATTTGCTGGCTCCAAATGTATCAAACACAGAATGGAGCTGGACGTATGTAGTTCTTTTATTTATCGGAGGGTTTTTAGTGACCGGGAGCGCAAACGCTATTAATCAAACTGTGGAAAAAGATACAGATGCCCTGATGAAACGAACGGCTTCACGGCCGGTAGCTGCTGGGCGTATGAGTGTAACGGAAGGTTGGGCCTTTGCTATTGTTACGGGTGTAGCAGGCGTGGCAACACTAGCCTATTTTTTCAACCCGCTTAGCGGGCTTTTGGCACTCTTCAGTTTGTTCCTGTATGCCTTTGTGTATACACCCCTGAAAAAGGTAAACGCTGTTGCCGTTTTGGTTGGTGCTATTCCCGGAGCATTGCCTTGCCTGATAGGATGGGCGGCTGGTAACGATGCTGTTTTTGCAGCAGGTAACGGCTGGAAGGACTGGGGAGGCTGGGTACTTTTCGGAATTCAGTTCTTATGGCAGTTTCCTCATTTTTGGGCCATTGCGTGGATAGCCCACAAAGATTATGCGGGTGCCGGGTTCAGATTATTGCCTGCCGAAAAAGGGCCTACAAAATCTACAGCCTTACAAACCATAATGTATGCTGTACTATTAATACCGGTTTGTGTACTGCCTTATATAATCAGGCTCACAGAAAACGAAACGGTGAAAGGAAAGATTTGTCTGGCGATAATCATGCTTGCAAACCTGATCCTGACAGCACAGTGCGTAAGGTTATATAACAGGATGGATGCATCTGCAGCACGGAGGGTAATGTTTGGCAGTTATATTTATTTACCAGTGATTTTATTGGCACTATTAGCCAGTAAAGCTTAAATGGAAGAAGAGCTTCTTTTATAAAAAAACAGAGAAAATGGTTTCAGTGAGTACGCAACAAAGAAATAAGACACATCCCCACAAGTTTGCCATGTGGGTTGCCATTGGTAGTATTGTAATGATGTTTGCAGGATTAACAAGTGCCTATATTGTAAAAAGCGGTAGCGCAGGATGGCACGAGGTGAAAACACCAACAGTGTTTTGGATTTCAACTGCAGTGTTAATCGGAAGCAGTATTACTATACAAGCCGCATTACGAAGCTTCAAGCAAAGAGCCATGGCTTCTTTCAGAACCTTATTTTTAATTACATTGCTCTTAGGAATTGCGTTTGTGGTTTTACAATGGATAGGGTTTAACTGGCTTTGGGAAAGAGGTGTTCGTTTCGAGGGCTCATCAGGTGCAGGACAGTTTTTATATATCATATTCGGATTGCATGCCATTCACGTTTTAGGTGGCATGGTAGCGTTGATTGTTTTGTTTCTTCGCCAGTATTTTGGAAGCACAAGAACTTATAATTCAACGCCGATCGAGATAATGAGCACCTACTGGCATTTTGTAGACGTGCTTTGGATTTATTTATTAGTGTTCTTTATTTGGATAGGATAGAAAGGTCTGGAGTTAGGGTTCTGGTGTTTGTACTTAGTTTTAGCCAGCAGGCAACTAACTACAAAAACAATCCCTGGCTAAAACCAATTGAATAGATAAGGGCAGGAGGGATCAGCAAGCCCCCAACCCAAACCCCAAACAATAAACTTACTTATGGCAACTGCTGTGGCAACTAGAGCAAATTGGTGGAACGGAGGAAGAAGTCCTTTCAATGTAGAGTACGGGAAGCTGATGATGTGGTATTTCCTGATGAGTGATGCATTCACCTTCGGCGCCTTCCTCATAGCTTACGGAACTGTTCGTTTTTCGCAAAACTTCTGGCCTAACCCGAATGAAGTTTTTAATGCCTTCCCCGGAGCAGGACATGCTAACCTGCCCCTGGCATTCGTTAGTCTGATGACGTTTATTTTGATTATGAGCTCCGTAACGATGGTATTAGCTGTTCATGAAGGACACCACAATAACAAAAAAGGTGTAGTAAAATGGCTGGCCTGGACGGTATTGGGCGGTATTGCTTTCTTAGCCTGCCAGGCATGGGAGTGGGCGCATTTAATAACCGGCGAACACGCCATCCTCAATGGCAATAGCCTTGATGTAATAGGACAAACAACAAGAGTAAACCCATGGGGGCCAGCTGTAGAAGATGGCGCGAAAGTGGCAGAAGCTATAAAGAATACACCGCATGATGTTCTTGTGAAACTGGTTGGGGGCAGCCACCACGAAATGGGGCATGCACAATTAGCTGCAATGACAGATACGCAATTACGAGGAATGATAAATGCAGCGGAATTGCATGTAACTGAGCAAGGCCCTGTAGCTTTCGGAGGATTCTTTTATGCTATAACAGGTTTTCATGGTTTTCACGTATCATCAGGTGTTGTCATAAATTTGGTAATGCTTATAATGGCGCACAAAGGTGTTTTTGAAAAACGCGGCCACTACCTGATGATAGAAAAAGCCGGCTTATATTGGCATTTCGTGGACCTGGTTTGGGTATTCGTATTCCTTTGCTTTTATCTTGTTTAATCATAACTTATTTTATATAAATGGAACATCAGACTACATCAGAAGTAACGTTTCACCATGAACCCGGAGAAGGAACAGGCCGCATCTGGAAAACGTTTTGGCTTTTATTAGGTATTACCGTTGTAGAATTAGCCCTCGGTTTTGGAATGTATTTTTTCCCCAACCTTCCTTCCTGGGTGGTGCTTTTTATAAAGGGAGTGATAGTTATTTTATCGCTGGCAAAAGCATTCTACATTGTCAGCATTTTTATGCACCTCGGCGATGAAATAAAAAACATGATAATGACTATTGTTGTTCCATTAATGCTTTTCGTCTGGTTTATAGGCGCCTTTTTATGGGATGGAAATTCTTATCGTACCTCACGCAATCGTTACGATAAATCGTTGGTGAATAAAACTGTTCAGCCGCCAACAGAGAAAAAGGATACAACAGTCAGACCGCTACACTAATCGTCACAGGTTGAGATCATTACTGTTTCTGGTAATTTGAATTAAGGCTTTGTTATACTCACATAAATTTCTTAACCGCCGCATACCTTTGCGGCGGTTATTTTTTAATAGGGCTGAACAAGTTTTTAGGAATTAGCAACATGAATTTCTTATCGTTACTGTTTATTCTTTTTACATGCTTGGCCTGCGTTTGAAAAGAAGTTATCCTTATCATGGCCATACCCTGGTCATTTGTTTGCCAACAGGGAGGCATTTAAAATTCCACTAATCTGCGGTAATGAATAAAACAGCATTATACGGACTTATCCTGGGCGTGTTTATACCAATAGGAGCCTACTTTTTTATGAAGTTCGTTCCTACAAATGAAATACCACACCGGCTGTTTGTTGACAGAGTAGAAGAGAGTGTGAAGAATGGGAAAGAAATAACCGATACAATCTGGGAGAAAGTACCTGATTTTAACCTGACAAACCAGTTGGGCCAAAAAGTTTCATGGAAGGATATACAAGGGAAAATTGTGGTAGCTAACTTCATTTTTACCCGCTGCCCTGTTGTTTGCCCAACCATGACCAAAAACATGAAACGCCTGCAGGATGCCGTGAAAAACAATAACCGGGCAGGTAAACGTGATGCGGAGTTTGTACAGTTTATCTCCTTCACTGTTGATCCCCTGCACGATAGCGTAGAAGTATTAAAGCACTATGCTGACCGTTTCCAGATCAACCCACAAAACTGGTGGTTACTTACAGGTAGCAAAAAAGAGATCTATGATTTGGCCCTTTATGGAATGCACCTGGGAATAAACGATACTGAAGTAGATTCAGCCTTTATCCATCCGCAAAAAATGGTTTTGATTGATAAGGACAGGGTGATCCGTTCCAGGAGGGACAAACAAGGCAACCCGGTTTTATATAACGGGCTCGATTCGGCACATATAAAAAATATTGCAGAAGATATAATCCTGTTAACACTGGAAAAAGACCGAAAGAAAAAATTTTTCCTGGCTGATAAGCTTCCGCTGATTGCGACTGTTTTTGGCGTAGCCATACTACTGATTACGGCGATGGTTGTATTGTTTAAAAAGAAAAAGAACTTATGAATGTAAGCCTGGCTAAAAATGATGCGAAAGCAAGGGTTTTGATTTTTAGTTTTTCTGCTATTGTATTTATTGCCGTAACGGTTTTGGAAAGAGTTACGCTGGAT
>DASQMG010000280.1:0-3301 GCA_035645595.1 Flavisolibacter sp.
AGAAGAAGATGTTAAGGCTGAAGACGTTGAAAACAGGGCTTACCGCAAATATTTATATCATGGTATTTCGCACCATTTAGGTATTGATGTGCATGATTTGGGAACAAGAACCGAACCCATTAAAGAAGGCATGTTATTTACAGTAGAACCCGGGATATATATTGAAGAGGAAGGCATCGGCATCAGGATAGAAAATAATTTATGGATTACGGGGGATGGCAACATTGACTTATTTGAAGGCATTCCTATTACAGTAGAAGAGATAGAGGCGCACATGAAGAAGTGATTCTTTAAGATGCTTACGCAGCCGATTCTTTTATATTTGCCACCAACAAAAATCGTCCGTGATAAACGGCACGCAGCATGAGACAAATTCCCAACTTTTTTACGCTTTTAAATTTATTCTTTGGCTGCATCGCCATTGTTTTTATCCTGCAAACAGGGCAAAGTATCGTGGTGCTGAACGAAGAGCAAGGCACTTACGACCCTTTCTTTCCGGAAAAAATGGGTTGGGGAGCCCTCTTTATTTTCTTTGCTGCTGTAGTTGACTTTTTAGATGGATTTTTAGCCCGTATGTTGAAAGCTTCTAGCGAGATGGGTAAGCAGCTGGATTCCTTAAGTGACGTAGTAAGTTTTGGTGTGGCACCCGGAATGATATTGTACCAGCTGCTTCGTTTAGGGTATGCACGTAGTGAGGGTGGCCTTGACATTTCAGTTGCCTATCTATTGCCGGCCTTTCTATTCACCTGTGCCGTTGCATGGCGGTTGGCAAAGTTTAATATCAGCACTGATCAATCCGATAATTTTATTGGTGTGCCCTCTCCTGCTGCGGGTTTGGTTGTTGCTTCCTTTCCCTTGATTATTTGGTATTACAATGCCGATCCGGAAGGGTGGATGGCTAAACTGGCTGTTCCGCAGCTGTTGATCAACCCCTGGTTTTTGTATGCAACAATCACCTTGCTAGGTTTTTTAATGGTTTGCAACCGAACTTTTTTGGCTATTAAGTTCAAGGATTTTTCTTTTCAGAACAACTTGTTGAAATACATTTTAATTTCCATTTCCCTGATTTGCCTTGTGGCCGTACAGTGGCTTGCCATTCCAATAATTTTTATCTTTTATCTTCTGTTTTCCGCTTTTTCAAAAGTGCCGTCCCGTATAAAAAACAACGATGACAAAGCACCAGATGCTGCGGTATAGTTTCATTTCTTAGGTTTGCGCATAAATTACTTCTCAATGAAATTTTCTGTACAAGTACAAGTAATGCCTTTAAAAGAATTATTAGACCCGCAAGGCAAGGCAGTTTTAGGCGGTTTAAAAAATTTAGGATTGAGCGGTATAGAAGATGTTCGTGTGGGCAAGCATATTTCGCTTCAAATTGAAGCGCCTAATGAAATTGAAGCCAAAGCTGTTGCAGAAGAAGCCACCAAACAACTGCTGGCTAATGCTGTGATGGAGTATTACGAAATACACGTTGCTTAGTTGATTGGTTGACTGGTAAAAACAAATACACAAATCACCTATTCAACCAACAGCATGCTCTACCTGGTTCCCACGCCCATTGGTAATTTAAAAGACATCACCTTGCGTGCATTAGAAGTTTTGCAAACGGCTGATGTCATCTTAGCTGAAGACACAAGGACCTCGTCAAAACTTTTGAATCATTATAAAATTCAGAAGCCTTTATCACCGTACCACCAACATAACGAGCATAGAATACTTCAACATTTAGTAGATCAAATGCTTGCCGGTAAAGTAATGGCGGTTATCACAGATGCAGGCACACCCGGCATCTCCGACCCTGCTTTTTTACTGGTGCGGGAGTGTATCAAAAACGGTATTAAGGTAGAAAGCCTGCCTGGCGCCACAGCTTTTGTACCTGCACTTACCAATAGCGGCTTACCTACCAATCGCTTTTCTTTTGAAGGATTTCTTCCCTTAAAAAAGGGTCGCCATACATTATTGACCGCCCTGGCTACGGAAGAAAGAACAATGCTTTTTTACGAATCGCCGATGCGGCTGGTAAAAACACTGGAAGATTTTATGACGTACTTCGGTGCCGAAAGAAAATGCGCCGTAAGCCGCGAACTTACCAAGATGTTCGAGGAAAATGCAAGGGGAAGTTTGCAGGAGATGCATGACTACTTCAGGCAAAAAACAGTTAAGGGCGAGATTGTAATTGTGGTGGAAGGCAAAGAATAGTTAAGGCTTTAAGGCCGGTGTGTGGAGCCTTCGTCCCACCTCAATTGTTGCCTGCTGTTTTCCCTCCTGCCTCTTTCAGCATATCACTTACACGCCTGCCTTATTGCTTTCACTTTCACCCCGGGTCATTTATATATTTGTCCATTGTTTTCCTATCTTCACAATTAGTTGTTTAACTAACTAATTTTTATATGAACAAACGAAGCATTAAAAAGGTAGCGGTTTTAGGCAGCGGTGTTATGGGTTCACGAATTGCCCTCCATTATGCGGGCATTGGCCTGCAGGTTTTATTGTTAGACATTGTTCCCTCAGAAGCAAAGGAATCGGACAACAAGACATTGCGAAACCAGATCGTAAACGATTCTTTAAGCACCGCTATCAAAAGCAATCCTTCGCCTGCTTTCACAAAAGATGTGGTAAAGCGGGTTACTACCGGCAACTTCGACGACAACCTGAAAGATGTGGGGGCTTACGACTGGATCATTGAAGTAGTAGTAGAGCGGTTGGATATTAAACAATCACTTTACGAAAAAGTAGAAAAATTTAGAAAGCCTGGAACGCTCATTACGACCAACACGTCCGGCATTCCAATTCACTTGTTATCGCAGGGACGGAGCGAAGATTTCAAAAAACACTTTTGCGGCACGCACTTCTTTAACCCGCCGCGCTACCTGCGTTTGCTGGAGATTATTCCTACGCCCGATACCGATAAAGAGGTAGTGGACTTTTTATTACACTATGGCGATTTATATCTGGGTAAAACAACGGTGCTGGCAAAAGATACACCTGCCTTTATCGCCAACCGCATTGGTGTTTACGGTATCATGGCCATTTTTGGTTTGATAGATAAATTAGGACTCACGAT
This sequence comes from Flavisolibacter sp., assembly GCA_035645595.1. GTDB lineage: Bacteria > Bacteroidota > Bacteroidia > Chitinophagales > Chitinophagaceae > Flavisolibacter. The sequence goes on from DASQMG010000280.1 coordinate 3,065, forward strand.
TGACGAAGTGGATGCACTGACAGGACCCATCATTGGCCGTCCAAAATCCGCAACTTTCAGAACGGCCGATGTAGTGGGCATTGATACACTGGTTAAAGTAGCAAAAGGCGTTGCAGAAAATTGCCCTGGTGACGAGGCCAAAGAAACATTCAGCATTCCATCCTGGTTAGATAAAATTGTAGCCAATAACTGGCTGGGAGATAAAACCGGGCAGGGGTTTTTCAAAAAAGTAAAAGG
>DASQMG010000281.1:0-9082 GCA_035645595.1 Flavisolibacter sp.
CCTGTGAACCCAAGTGAGGCAGACTATTTTAGATCAGAAAGCGAGTTTGATAGAACTGTTTTGGGAGTATACGCCAGCTTAACACCTTTGTTTAATCATAATGGAGGTAATCATATGGCACCGCTTTATTATTTGCCGGGAGATGACGTGACGCTTACTAATGAAGATGCTTTCGAGCATTTCGTTACTTTAAATTCAGGTAACGGAGTTACCAATGCCTTTTACCAGAATATATACCGCATGATAGGGCGTGCTAATCTGGTGTTAGAAAAAATTGCTGCAGAAAGTGGGGTATATACTAATGCTGCTCTCAAGGGAAATCATAAAGGAGAAGCACTTTTTCTTCGTGCCTGGGGATTCTATAATTTGTGGGTATACTTTGGTAAAGCGCCTGTTGTGAAAGAAAGAATTACTGCGGTTGCTAATTTATATCCCGCAGAGTCTAAGGGCACTGCATTACTTGACCAGGCAATTACTGATCTAACGGAAGCAGCATCAATTTTGCCATCTACATGGGCAGCTGCACAAAGGGGAAGGGTAACGGCTAATGCCGCAAATGGCATGTTAGGAAAAGTGCTTGTTTTCAGAGGAACGGTTAATAAAACAATCGCCGATTTTACGGCTGCTATAGCTGCTTTTAATAAGATTAGCGGCGTTTCTCTTGTGGCGAATTTCGGTGACAATTTCGATGTGAATAAAGAGAATAACGCAGAATCCCTTTTCGAATTCCAGGCATCCACAGCAGGTGGCGATAACGTATGGCTTCCCAATGAATTTGACGGAGCCATCGGGACCATGTCATCTTACTGGGGCTATTTTTACCAGGGTAATACAAGAAGTAATAATAACCGGAACTATATAGCGACAAATAAGCTTATTGGCGCTATTACAGCTGCCGACCCCCGGTATACCTACACTATCAATCCTGCCAGCACAAGCACAAGGCAGTTGGTTAAATGGAGCAGGAATGATTTAACAGGTGGCAATGGCCAGAGCTCTGCTAACAACCCCCGCATCCTACGCTATGCTGATGTATTATTATTAAAAGCAGAAGCTATGCTGCAATCAAATGGCTCCACCTCCGAGGCCATAGGACTGGTTAATCAAATTAGAACAAGAGCAAGAAATATGATGGCAGGCAACCTTACCCCGGCCGACTATCCAACAACAGAAACAAATAAAACGACTATCATGGGTTGGATAATGAATGAGCGTTTTATTGAGCTTGCTGCTGAAGGGCATAGATGGCCGGATTTGAGAAGATGGCATATTGCCGGTGTCATTACGTTAAACAATGCTTTTTTTGATGCAACAAACACTGCAGTGCTTGGCTTTGATCCGAACAAACATATCGTTTTCCCGATACCACTTACAGAGCTTGACAGGAATCCGAATGTTACACAAAACCCTGGCTATTAATTACGTCTCTCATATAGCAATCGTATATTAAAATCAAAGCTCCTCTTTTGGGGGGCTTTCTTTTTTTATCGAAACCAAACAAAACCGAATATAGCCTAGAGGTTCTTTTTAATGATAAGGTCCCGTTTCAGCACATCAATATGTTTTTCAAAAATCTGGTAAACTGTGTCGCGATCATTTCGGACACAACGACTTCGGCAATCCATGGTAATCAACTACTTTAAAATAGTAATTTTAACGATATTTACAGCGGTAGTAATTTAATTATCATAAGGATACGTAATGATACCACTGCATATTTTTGAGACTATTTTTCCTTATAATTAATGATGACATCGATTGCGTTTGCTGCCAATTCAATTCTTAACATTTAAACGATTTGCAATGAGAGGAAACTCTACAGTTCTATTTGACTGCTACAAGTATTTCTTATTTTTTCTTTTACTTATTGGTGCGAAAATTTCATACGCACAAAATCCTGTAACTGGCCGTGTACTTAATGAAGCTAACAATACGGGAATCTCTAACGCCAGTGTTGTTGTTAAAGGCACTAACAGGGGTACGGTTACCGATAACAATGGATTTTTTAAAATTGACGCTTCTTCCGGCGAAGTATTGGTAATTAGCCTGGTTGGGTTTGGAACTAAAGAAGTTGCCGTCGCTGGCTCCTCAGTGATTAATGTTTCCTTAGCTGTAGAAGCCGGTCAAATGGCTGATGTGGTGGTAATTGGCTATGGACAGAAAAGCCGGCGAATGCTTACTGAATCCATTGGTACTGTTTCATCGAAAGAGATTCAACGGCTTCCGGTAGCCAGCGCTGACGCTGCTATTCAAGGTAGAGTTTCCGGTGTCCAGATTACCAGCTCTGATGGTGCGCCTGGCTCGCCGGTAGCTATACGGGTGAGAGGAGTAGGAACAGTAGGTAATGCCCAGCCTCTTTTCGTAATTGACGGTATTCCCATTGGTAATGGTGGCGGTTCAAATACGAACCCCCTAAGCACTATCAATCCTGCAGATATCGAAAATATATCTGTTTTAAAAGATGCTTCTTCTGCTGCAATTTATGGCATGCGCGCCGCCAACGGCGTTGTGCTGATTACTACCAAAAGAGGCCGTTCAGGCAAACCACGCGTTACGCTTGATGCGTATTTTGGTGTTCAGCAATTTCCAAAAAAGCTGGAGGTGCTTAATAGTCAACAGCTGGTAAAACTAGCCCAGGAGGCAGTAGATAATTTAAATGCACAAAGAGGTCTTACCCCGACCTCACCCGACTACAGGGTTTTACACCCGGACGTGCGTCCCGGTTCAACAAGTGGTTTACTAAACCGTAACACCAATTGGCAGGATGCCGTTATCAACAAAAATGCTCCTGTAACAAACTATAATGTGGGTGTTTCCGGTGGTACTGAAAATTCTAATTTCTTTTTCTCGCTTGGATATTTCAATCAGGAAGCCGTTACGAAGCAGTGGGATTTAGCCCGTTATACAGCAAGAGCTAATTCGGATTATAAAATTGGTAGCCGGTTGAAAATCGGACAAACCTTAGCGTTATCCTTCCAGGAAGTAAACAGGGGAATGAATGGCGGCGGAGATGGCTTTTTGTATGCTAGTGCGATCTCAATGCCTCCGTTTTTTAAGATTTACGACGATGAAAACACGATACCTGGCAACCGTTATGGCTTCAATGGTAATTTGGATGTTGCCGGTATTACAAGAGGTAACCAGGTAGCACTTAACGAGTTGGTAACTACTAAAGAACATACCTACCGTTTATTAGGCGGTATTTACGTGGAACTTGAGTTTTTAAAAGGCCTAAAAGCCAGGTCGGCTGCATCTATTGACTTAGGTTTTGGCAGAAGTACAGGTTGGCAGCCAGCCTATACTGCGCCAGAAATAGGTTTTGGCAGGGAAGCAAATAACTCCAATGATAGCAGAAACCAGGGCTACACGCAGGTGTTCACCAATACCCTTTCTTATGAGAAAGCCTTTGGAGATCATTCGTTTAATGTGGTAGGTGGTACAGAATATCAAAAGATCAGGGGAAACAACCTGGGGTACACGGGTACAAACTTTCAAAGCACAGACCCTGCTTTTTACCAGGCAGTTTCGAATGGTACTGCAGGAACTTCGGGATTTAATAACGCTTTCTCCGGGTTATACAACTCAGCATACGCCAGCTATTTTGGGCGCCTGAGTTATAACTTCAACGACAGGTACCTGCTTACCGCTACTATCAGAAGTGATGGTACTTCACAATTTGCTCCCGAAAACCGTTGGGGAACCTTCCCGGCAATTTCCGCGGCCTGGAGAATAAGTGAGGAAACATTCTTTAAAAATGTACGCGCCATTACTGATTTAAAGCTCCGGGGAAGCTGGGGCCAGCTCGGAAATGCAAATACATCGGAATTTGCCTATGTATCGCGGGTAATATTTACGCCGCAATACCCTATAGGGGGAGTCCCCACGCAAGCGCCTTTGGCTCCGTCTCTTCCGAATAAGGATCTCGGCTGGGAAACAGTCCAGAGCTATGATATAGGATTTGATGCCACTTTATTTAATAAGGTTAGTTTGTTAGCCACATATTACAAAAGAAATACCTTTGATTTTCTATATTCTCTTCCTATTGGCGCTGTTAGTGGTTTCGGAAGTACACAGGTAAACCTTGGAGAAGTGGAGAATAAAGGTTTCGAATTTGAAGTTGGTTATAACACAACTGTTCTCAAAAGCCTCAACATTAATTTAAATGCCAACCTAACCACTGTTAAAAATAAACTGGTTGCTCTTGATCCAACAGTTCAGGAATACTCGTCCGGTGATTACAGAACAGCTGTAGGTTACCCGATTGGTTATTTTTATGGTTACAAAACATTGGGCATTTATCAAAATAACGCACAAGCCGCAGCAGCATTGCCAGATAATCTGGCAACCGGAGCTAACCGTCCAAGGGCAGGAGACGTTATTTTCCAGGATAACAACTCACCTGCTTCTCCTAACGCTTTTGGAAAGCAATTTTCGGACTCCGCGGATGGCAGAATTACCCCGGACGACAGAACCTATTTAGGCAAAACCATACCCGACTTTTATTATGGTTTTAATATAGGAGCCAACTTTAAGGGATTCGATTTATCGGTATTTCTCCAGGGTGTAAGCGGTATACAGGTATATAATGAGCTTAGAAGAGGCCTGGAAGGTTTATCCGGTATTGGCTCAAACAAACTGACCAGTACTTTAAACAGGTGGACGGGAGAAGGAACGAGCAACACGATGCCAAGAGCAATAGAAAGTGATCCTAATCAGAACGACCGTTTTTCGGACCGGTGGGTGGAAGACGCAGGCTTTCTAAGACTGAAAAATTTACAAATCGGATATTCCCTGTCTCCGGATTTGGTGGCAAGAAGCAAGGCGTTTAAAACTGCCCGATTGTATGTAGGTGCAACCAATTTGTTTACAATCACTAAGTATAAAGGTTTAGATCCGGAGGTTATTACCTTTAATGATGTGAGCAGGCAGGTTGGAGCTGGTACCGACAGAGGAAGTACACCTCAACCTAGAACGTTCCAGGTTGGATTTCAGGTAGGTTTTTAATAATTAGCAAAAACGTTAAATAAAAATAGTACGCATTATGAAACAAATTTCAAAAATGGCTGTCCTGTTGCTACTTTTTATACTCTCTTTTACACAGTGTAAAAAGCAACTGGATCTTATGCCTTTAGGTCAGCTTACCGAACAAACTTTTTACCAGACAGAAAAAGATTTTGATGCAGCGTCTCTGTCAGCTTATAACCCGCTGCTTAATTATTATTTTCCGCAGGACGGATTCGCATGGTATCGTCCTATACTTTTCCCTGATGATGATGTTACTGTACGTAGCGGTAATCCCGATGATATAGAGGATTTCAACTGGCTGCCTGGTAACGGCGATTTCAATTACGTTTATCAGAATTCGTATAAAGGGGTACAACGCGCCAATGTTGTAATAGAGCAGTTGCCAAAAGCAACAAAATTTGCAGACCCGTCAAAAAAAGCACGCTACGAAGCGGAAGCTAAGTATATGCGGGCTTACTACAATTTCATATTGGCCATTAACTGGGGAACACCTCCTTTAGCCCTGCAGACAATGAAGAGCCTGGAAGAGACAAGGTTGCCTAATTCAAAACCCGGCGAGATATGGGACGCCGTTGTTTCAGACTTAACTTTTGCGAAGCAAAACTTACCACCTACCTGGGATGCGGCTAATTTAGGCAGGGCCACAAGCGGTGCTGCTAGTGGGTTGTTGGGCAGGGTCTTATTATATCGTGCACAATGGGAAAATAAGCCTGCATTATATACAGCTGCCGATGCAGAGTTTACCAGCATTATATCTTCTGGCAGGTACTCCCTGATGCCGTCGTTTGCAGATGTTTTTGCTTTGGCTAAAGAGAACAACGCCGAATCTCTTTTCGAAGTTCAGTTTGCATATGGACGAAATAATAACTGGTACGAGAACGATGCTAATGATAATACCGGTGGCGGTTCAGGTACCGGGCGGTACATCATGTGGCGGGTTGCTGGTGAAGCTGGCAATAATGCGCCGGGAGCCAACGCTGACGGATATGGCTTGGTGCATATAGTTAAGCCCCTGCAGGATGCTTTTGAGCCAGGCGACCCACGCAGGGTGGAAACGATTTTTAGAGAAGGCGATCCAACTCCATGGAAATATCCGAATACTACAGTTAATGCAACATACAGGGCAGCATGGTCTATTACCGGTTCTACGCCTGCCAAATATATTTTGAACGATAAATCGGGCGCAGAGGTGACTGGCTGGCAGCCTAACATGGGTACTAATAATGAGCGGGTACTTCGTTATGCTGATATTCTTTTGATGTCAGCGGAATGTAAGATACTTGGGCCCACTACAAATCTGGCTGCAGCAGCTACTTTAATAAACAGAGTGAGAAGAAGAGCAGACCCTAGTGGCACTATATTAGCCGACCGTCCCGCTGGTGTAAGCAAAGACCAGATGTTTAAATTTTTAATGCAGGAAAGACGTGTTGAATTGGCATTAGAAAGCCACCGTTATAATGATCTCGTAAGATGGCATAGGGCTAATTTGATCAACATTAAAACAGATATAAATTTTGGAAGAACAGCTGCCAATACCAATTGGTCCGCTAAGAATTTATTGAAGCCAATTCCTCAGAGAGAACTTGATTTGAACGGTAAACTAACTCAAAATACCGGGTATTAATATAGCTTATTGGATAAGCAGCGCTTTTGCGTTACTGCATATAGAGACAAGTTTTTCAGTATGGCAAAAAGCTGGTTATTACGTCTCTCATACAGCAATCGTATATTAAAATCAAAGCTCCTCTTTTGGGGAGCTTTCTTTTTACTAATTGTATTTGACTAGAAAAGACAGTACCGCTATAACAGCGGCAAAAGTTGTTTATGCTTGCATTGTGCTACAGATCATCACTGCGGAAAGAATTTGTATAGAAAAGGTAAGAGATGAACGTCTTAATCCCGGGATGATACCGGCAAAAAGAAATACCTTTTAATGATGTGACACGGAATAAAAATTTTACAATACTATCGTGAACGCTTTATTGCCAACCGGTATAAAACAGGTAAGAGCTGACATAGCAAAAAGGAGCAGGCAGGCTTTGCTTATGCAGGGCTTCTTTATGGTGCTTTCACTGCTGTCCTTATGCAGTGCCGCACAGAAAAACGAAGCCCAGTTTCAAAATGAAAACTTTTGGAAAGTACTACCCGGTAAATCGATTACCTGGAATATACTTGATGAAAAAAAATTGCCTCATGCTGATAATATTGAAATGAGTGGTGAACAGGTGTCTGCAATCATCAATTATTCTGTTGATGAAAGAAAGCGGCTGAGTATAAAGAGAACGGTAATCTTCCCGCAGTTAAGAACATTTATTAAAACAAACGATCCAGATTATTTTCAATATAGAGCCTACCTGAAAGATGACTACAGAGATAATGTATTGCCAGTAATTACAGTGGGTGAGAAGATCTTTTATCCCGGCGCCCTTGATTCTATAAGCATCAACGGCAACATACGTTTTCACCATCAGGCGGTCAACGGCCTTCGCCTGGTAAGAACCTTTATACCCTCTATGAAAAGCAGGTTGTTGGTAGAGAAGTGGAGCATCAGCAACGAAGGCGATGTGAATAAAAAATTACATTTTGGTACTACTGTTTTGCAGCAGGAAGAAAAAGGTATCTATGGCGTTTATCAACGAAAAATTTTCTGTGATGCAAGAAGCGAAGTATCCCTGCGGTCTGGTGAACTTTATGAATTCGCCATTTACTTTTCGGCAAGTTTAAACAACGAACCGGCAGTAGCGGAAACATTCGGGGAAGCAGAGCTACTTCGAAACAGGTTTTTAGATACGATGCGTACACAGTTCGTCCTGGAATCTCCGGACACGATCTTAAATACACTTTTCTATTTCTCTAAAATAAGAGCGGCTGAAAGCATTTTTCAGACTAAAATGGGTTTGGTGCATTCACCCGGCGGTGGCCGTTATTACACTGGCATCTGGGCCAACGACCAGGCAGAATACAGCGGGCCTTTTTTCCCTTATCTCGGCTATGCAAATGGTATAGAGGCTGCGATGAATGCTTACCGCATGTTCCTTAAAAACATACCGTCAAAAGGAAAAATCTGGGCTTCATTTGAAATGAATGGTGAGCTGCCCTGTTGCTCCAAAGACAGGGGCGACGCTGCTATGATCGCTTTTGGTGCCACGCATTTTTTATTAGCAGCCGGCAACAAAAGGTACGCGGCCGAACTATGGCCCCTGGTTGAATGGTGCCTTGCATACTGCGAAACAAAGAAAACATCGGACGGGGTTATTGCATCGGAAAGCGATGAACTGGAAGGCCGGTACCCCACAGGAACGGCGAATCTTTCTACATCCTCCCTGTATTACGGCGCTTTAAAACAAGCGGCTTTTTTAGCAAAGGCAATGGGGAAGGATGCAAATTTAATTGAGAGCTACACTACCCGTGCCCGCAAGCTGCAAACCGCTATTGAAACCTTTTTTGGAGCACGGATCGAAAACCTTTCGACCTATAAATATTACAAAGAGAACACCACCTTGCGAAGCTGGATCTGCCTGCCCCTTGTAATGGGCATCAACAACCGGAAAGAAGGAACACTCAATGCTCTGTTTAATTACTTGTGGACAGATAACGGTGTCAGGATAGAAAAGAAGGACGGCGCTAAGGAACCCGACGTGTTTTGGGACAGGGGAACGCTGTATGCTTTTCGTGGTGCTTTCAAAGCCGGTGCTTCGGATAAGGCCCTGGGAAAACTAACCAGTTATTCAGCTACGAGGCTGCTTGGTTTTCATGTTCCGTACGTGGTAGAGGCCTGGCCCGAAGGCGGCATGGCGCACCTATCAGCCGAAAGCGCTTTGTATTGCCGCATTTTTACAGAAGGCATTTTAGGCTTTGAACCAACAGGCTTTGGCGCCTTCTCTCTTCAGCCAAATTTGCCTGCCGGTTGGCAAACCTATCGCCTAAAAAATATCGGCGCCTTTGGATCTCCGTTCGATATAGAGGTGATTAAAAAAAACGGCGGTCAGGATGTAAACGTTAGCGTGAATAGGAAGATAGTTTGGAGTAAGCACATTAAGGCGGGAGAAAAGGTGCA
>DASQMG010000282.1:0-21045 GCA_035645595.1 Flavisolibacter sp.
GGATTCTTATAGGTGAGATACCGTTTAGCCTGTACATGGCTTTGCACTAACAAACAAAGCTTCTCCGAAAACCCTTTTTCCCTTAAATAATCAGCAGCAATCTTTTCATGATCCATCACACCCACGCCCTCCATCTTTTCCACCGGCATCAGGTGTTCGGCAAGGTGCCCAAGGTCGTGAAAGAAGGCTGCGAGTATCACTTCATCATCATAGCCTTCTTCCTCTGCCAGTTGAGCGGCCTGGGTCATGTGCTCCAGTTGCGAAACCGGCTCGCCGATATAATCTTCTGAGCCCCATTTTTCATAAAGCGAAAACACTTCATCAACAATCCTGGTCGCTGCTTCTCTGGTCATGGTTAAAGATTGACCGTTACGGAAAGCCAGGCACTTCTTCCCACGCTATTGATCCCTGAACCGTGTGTGCGATAGTCTTTGTCAAAAATGTTTTGCGCACTTATATTGATGGCATATTTACGAATGCTGTAGCCCGCGTAAAAGTTTACCACCTGCCAGCCTGGTGTGCCACCCCCTGGAATACGGTTATCATCTTTATCGCCTTGTGCTAAACGATCCTGCTTTGATGCAAACAGGTATTCAGCATTGAAAGAAAATTGTTTTGTAAACCAGGCCGCTAACAATCGTCCATGGAGTGGCGGAATACGGCGCAGCGGCTCGTTCCTTGTTCTGCTTTGCCCGTAAGCATACGCCAGGTTGCCGCCAATAGAAAATTTGTTGGCAAGGCTCCATTCAAGTGACGTTTCTACCCCTTTTATATAAGCCTTTTCTACATTTTCTTTTTTGTAAACAGGATAGCCATTAATCACTTCGCCTTCCTTTTTTACCCGGGCAATCAAATCATCAATGTGCATATAATAAGCAGCCACGGAACCACTCAGGCCTTTTGTTTTGAACTTATACCCCCCTTCAATGCTTTGCGATCTTTCGGGCTTTAACGAAGCAGTTGGTATTTCGTAGCGAAAGTCAACAACGCCCAACGTTCCCATATCATCCACATTGGGAGCCCTGTAACCAGAGCTGTACGAAACATACAAATTATGATCCTTTACGATTGAATACATCACCCCCGCATTAGCAACTAACGCAGATGGAGAAATCCTGACACGGCCCAACGATGTATCCCGGATGCGGATAGAAAAAATATTATAACGCAGGCCGGCATCTACGATAAATTTTTTCCAGTTAAAATGATGAAGTGAATAAACCGAGTAATTGTCGTAACCGGAATTGTCGGGATATAAACCCCTGAAATTTTTTACGGTACCATTTTGAAGATTAATGTCGTTACGGTTGCTCCTTACAGCATCGCTATAAATTTCTATTCCGGAATTAGCTGTCCAAAAACTCTTGATCTGTGAAAAGTTATCAATAGTTAAGCCTATGGTGCTGACCTCATCTTCTTCCCTTCGCAATACATTGCTCCCGTTTTTTCTACTTGCCCGTCCCTCGATAGTTTTTTGCCATGATCCCGTAAACTCTAGCTCTTTAACCAGGTTATTCCTGCCTTGTAACCGCAGTCTTGCATAGCTTACCATTCGTTGCTGCGGATCCATTTCATTCACAGCAAAATTTTCCAGCTTTACTTTATGATACACCGGGATGCCGCTTTGCTTAACCAGTTGGTTAGCTATAATTAGTTCTGCTCCTTCTTTCAATAACCATTTTGCCTTTACATCATACGACCATTCTTTATAACCTGAAGGCGATTGCTTCCCTGTCGTATCACCACCAATTAAATCACCAAAAGTCCTTGAAGCACCACCAATGTTTAACGCAAACTTTTTAGTGCTGTATCCCGCATCGCCCCGATAGGTTTTTTCCATGGCGCCGGTCATATATTTTGCAATGGCCCTGCCTTTAAAAGAGCGTTGAGCTGTCAACTCCGGCTCTTTGGTCAGTACCTGGATTACACCGCCCAACGCATCGCTGCCGTATTGTACAGAACCTGTACCCTTAGCCACTTCTATGCGATTGATCGTATAAGCGTCTATCGTGTTCAGGTATTGATTAGGACCATAGCGAAACGTAGAATTATTCAGCCGGATACCATCCACCAGCACCAGAACCTGGTTACCGGTAAGGCCTCGCAAAAATGGCGAGCCACCGCCATGATTTGTCTTTTGAACAAACACACCGTTTACCCCATTCAATGCCTCGGGGGTTGTCCGGGGCTGCAGTTCCAAAATTATTTTCCGCGAAACGGTTTCCACCGAATAAGGAATCCGCAATTTGTTTTGCTTTATGCGCTGTGCTACCATCACCACTTCATCCATTGCCTTTGCAGCACTATCCTCCTGCGAAAAACAATGCATTGAAAAAGAGGAAAGCACCAAGAAAAAAAGCCTTTTCATCATTTAGTTTTCTTTTTGTATTTGATTGCCTGCTGCTTGTTCTCAGCCCCGGTCTTTTCCTCTTCCTCTTCATCAGAAAGCTTTACAAATGCGCTTCGCCGCGGTGCAGGCATCAGGGCCTCTTCTCCTTTTACTGCCTTCCATATTACTTCACTAAAAACAAGATCAGGAATTCGGTCCTCTTTTGAAAAATCGAAGGTTTCACTCAGCCTGGAACTCGCCGTTACTTTTTCGTTTTTATCGTAAAGATTTACGTTAGCGGCCACCGAAGCAAAAGGTGTAAGGTTGGGTGTAGCAGTAAAGCAACGCCACATTGGTTCTGCAGCGGCATCATACTGGCTCATAGGCGGCAAGCCAAGTATGAGCTCCATCGTGCGTAGCATAGAAGATGTGGAGTACATAGTGTGATCTACAAAACCACGCTTAACAAAACCGCCTGCCAAATACGCGGGACTACGATGTGCATCCACATGGTCGGGCCCATTCTGCGCATCATCTTCAATAATAAAAATGGCAGTCTCTTTCCATATCGGGCTTTTGGATAAATACTCAACAAATAATCCTACAGCCAAATCGTTGTCAGCTACGTGCGCAAATGGTGTGGGCTTTCCAATTTTTTGCCCTTGTGTATGATCATTTATAAAACGTAATGAATTAAAACGCGGCACTGCATTAACAGCCAGCAACGAATCAAACTCACGTTTCCATTGATAAAAACGTGTTGTATCCCTTACGCTCTCATCCCACCCTGTGAAGTAGGGGCAGAAATGATTTTCCAGCACCGGTATATTCGCCTTATAATCATCTGCAAACTCTCCGTAGGTTCTGTAACTCACACCGGCCCTGTTGCAGTAGTCCCATATAAACCCTTTTTTCGGATTGGCAACAGCACGGTTGCCTTCCGCCGCATAGCTGCCGCCACGGCCACCGTAGCTGGTAGGCCATGTTTTTTCAAGATAGTCGTTGGCATTGGCCCCCAGGCTCCAGTTGTGCCCATCTGCGCTTACTTCGCCATCTACATAAAAATTATCAAGCAGCACAAATTCCCTTGCCAGTTTATGTTGGTTGGGTGTGATGCGTTGTCCAAACAAAACCAAACTGGTGTCACCGTTGCCCTCGGGCATATCGCCCAGCACCTGGTCGTAAGTGCGGTTTTCTTTTACAACATAGAAAACATATTTAATAGGCGACCTATCACCAACCTTCATGGGGATGGGGTTGCCCTTTTCTCCTTTAGAAACCGTCTCTCGTTCTTTGGTGTACGGCGTGTTGGCATAAACAGTTTTTGAGTAAAACGCCAGTTGCGCATCGGTTGGTTCATCAATGATAGACATAGTGCCCTTAAACAAACCGGCTATGTATTGGATCTTACTTTGTTGCTTTTTATAATCGCCTTGCTGGTAATTAACCGCCTCATCTTTTTTAGATGGGTCGGGGCCCTTTACATTAGGTAACGAAGTCAGGCCCTTACCGTTACTGATAAATATTTTTTTCCCAATAACCTTTACATTGGTAGGATACCAGCCTGTGGGAATAAAACCTTCCGACTCGCTAAAGCCAAGTTTGGCCACATCAAAAACTGCGAGGCAGTTGTTATCGGCATTGGCGATGTACAATGTTTTTTCATTAGCTGACAAGGCAAGCCCATTAGAGGCAGAACCAAGCGGCGCATCGGGATATAGGGCTGCGTTGAGTACCTCCAAAACTTTGCGCTTTTTTATCTCTATTACCGATACACTGTTATCGTTTGCATTGGCGACAAAAAGAACAGTACCGGTTTTATTCAGCAATAGTTCGTTGGGGTTGTCACCAACGTTGATGCTATCGGTTAACTGTCCCCGTCCTGCATCAAATACTAAAACTTTATCGCCTCCCCATAGTGAAATATAAAGCTCTTTTTTATCGGGCGACAGCAAACAGGCATACGCTTCTGCACCAAGTTGTACCTGTTGCAGAATCTTTTTAGTTGTCAGATCAATTGTATAGAGCGAGTTGTTTTCTTTTGTAACGACATACAGTTTTCTCGCGGCATCATCTATTTCAATACCCGCAGGCGAGATCTTCTCCGGCCACTTTTTACCAAGTTTGATTGAATCTTTTAAAATCAGTTTATTATTAGCGATTGCGAATTGCATGATCCAGTTATCGTTGCCACCTGATGCATACAACGTTTTTTCATCGGCGCTAAATTTTAACCCATACCAGGATTTTGGCACAACAACATTGTGGAGAATTTTTTCCGTAACCGGGTTAATCAATTGAATACTTTGAACACTTTGGCCGTTGTTGGTAACAGCCATTAATTTTTTGGAAGGGGATACGGCAATGTTTAAAGGCAAATCCCCCAGGGGTATGGAGCGGCCCACATTAGTTAAACTCCAGCCGTTTGGAAGTCTGACGCTTGAAGCGTTTTTCTTTTGTGCGATTGAGATACCTGAAAAGGCAAAAAAGCAAATGATGGTAAAGAGTGATTTCATAATTAGTTTTTTGTTATCGCCTATTTCTGGTCCCTCCTGGTTGATTGTGCGCTGTGGTCCAAGCCACCTAAACAAGAAGGAAACGAAGAAGGCCTAAAGAAGGCAAGGAAACAGAAGGTAATTTATCTCTGCAAAAATCTGTCTAATCCGGCTGATCGTAGCTATTTTAATTTGCTTTCTTATAATGATCCGCCCTCTGCCCTCCTTCATCATCCATAGCAGGGCCTTGTTCAACCTTTCGCCAATCAATGGTTTTATTGTAGCGTTTCATCGCTTGTTGCGGGTCAAAAACCCGCTTGTCGGGGTAAACAAAAGAGTACGGACTAAAATCGGGCGTAGGGGTAAAAAAATCATTTAGTAATGATGCAGTCACATCATATTGATTGACATAGGGAATGTTCAAAATGTTATAAATCACTTTTAAGATAGAACCAAAATTCGCATGGGTATGAGACACATAATTTCGTTTTACATAAGGGCCGGCCATCATTAAAACGGAACGGTGCGCATCTACATGATCAACGCCACCCTGTGGATCGTCTTCAGTAATGATCACGAGCATGTTCCTCCAGTATTTGGTGCGGGATAAGAAATGCAATATTCTTCCCACCGCCAGGTCATTATCCGCCATGTAGGAGTGCTGGTAAGGATAGCCATGTTCCGGCCTCGGTCCTGCACCATGATCATTGGGTACCTGCATGGCAATCAACCGTGGCAGCTCCTCTTTGCCCTTCAGCCACAGCCTTGTAAACTCCGTTTCAAATTGCTCCATACGAAACTGGTCGGGAATGTTAGTATTGTACCCTGCATAGTTGTGCGATGTTCTGCTCCATAAGGCTTTTTGCATGGGAACCATTACACCATGTGCAGCACCGGTTAAGGTATCATCCCATTGTTCACGAACATGCGCTGTTTCGTTGGCTTCCCCAAAATTGTAGAAAGGAACTTTGGCCCTTTCCAATGCTTCCCATAAGCCACCGATTTCTGCATAGTCTTCAGGGTCTATACTTCCGGTGCTGCCGGGATAACGGCGGCCCGGCGCTTTTGAAAAATACTTCGCGGTTTTATCAACACTGCTGTTGGTTTCCACCCATTCATTTGGTATCACACCCATCATCCAGTGATGGCCATGGATGGACGCATCGCTGTCGCAATAAAAATTATCGCTGTAAGCAAATTTAGCCGCAGCTTTGGTATGATTGGGCATCACATTCGCATTGGTAACCTTTACGGTATCGCCTTTACCATACACAGGCACATTTACACCGAACCTTGCAAGAGACGTATCACCCTTCCCTGTTTTCATTTGGCCCAATACTTCGTCATACGTCCTGTTTTCCTTAGTGATGTATACAATGTATTTGATGGGACTTTGCCGGAGGCCTGGCAATACGGGCAATGGATTTTTGATATCATCCGTTACACTCTTTGCCAGCATAGTATTGGCGATGGTTTGTTTCGTGTGCATTGCTAATTGGTTTGCATCGGGCATAGCAATTTTTTGAAAGGTGGCCAATTGTATATCGCCGATATAAGTTCCCTGCACCGGCTTTACAAAACCTTTACCGCCATTTGGCCCAGCACCCAATCCACGGCAGCTGATCACATAAATTTCTTTTTCATCCTTTGATAGCTGAACCCTTGCAGGTCCCCACCCGGTGGGTAGTAATCCCCTGGTTTGTTTTGTGGCGACATCTATCATCGCAACCGCGTTAAAACCAAGCAAGGCCACGTACAATGTTTTTTCATCTTTACTAAGCGTAATTCCAAAAGGCAATAGGCCGCGATACTTATCAATGCGCTTGTCAACCTTAATAGGAATATGAGAAATTATTCTTCGCGTGCTATAATCAATAACCGAAACATTATCGTTGGTGGCATTAGTTACGTACGCATATTTGCTGCCAACTGCAATAGAATTTGGACTGGCCCCTCCTACCACCTCTACATCTTCAATCATCTGTCCAACCTGGTTGCCTGTCTTGAATTTATCAATGACCTGGTTGGTTGCAAGATCAATTGTAAAAACGCTCATCGCTTCGGGTGACGAAGGGCTGCCAATACCCGGGATTTTTTTTCCATCAATCACCGTTCCTTCGATAGATGTTTTTGTATTATCACCGTATGGATGCCAATTGATCAGCATAGAGTTATAGTTGGCAGAATCCATTCCTTCTATCAATGGATACGAATACATACCCACATTGGCAACGAAAACGAGCTTCTTGTCAGGACTTATCGCAAGGCCAAAAGGCTGGCGGCCAACGGGTATAGAAGCCGTTAATTTTTTGGTTGAAAGATCAAGCCGCACCATTCTGAAGTTACCACGGTCTAAAACAAGAAGTTCGTTTTTTTCTTCATTCAATAATAAATCAGCAGTAAAGCTGTCATTAAAATTTTCGGTGCCAACCGTTCCGTTTAGGGAAATAGAATCCAGCCGCAGCATAGTGGAAATATCATAAATAATAACAGCGCCATTATCGCCGCCGCTAAGAAAAACTGTTTTTGAATCCGGAGAGAAGGCAACGCCAAGAAAAGATCCGTTAGATAAGGGTGAAGCTATTTTGCCATCGTACGATGGAACTCTTGTGTTGCTCATCGACAGTAAATCAATGATTGTAAATACACCATTGTGCAGCGTCACCGCTTTCTTTCCATCAGGTGAAATAGCCATGCCAAACGGATCGTGTGTAATGCGGATAGTTTCGCCGGCCGGCGTTACAAAACGTCCGCTGGGTAAAATGGAAACACCGCCTTCCTTGATGGTACAGAACCGGTCTCCGGCCGGAACGGTAAGGATGGTGGCGGACCTTTTTTGTGCATTGGCCATAAATAGTACTGCCGTGAACAGGTGCAGTAAAAAAGATTTACGGAGGTTCATATTATTGGGTTAAGTAAAAGAGGTGATACGGAAAAGTAACACCTCTTTTTTATGTTTTAAATTATGAAATTATTACGGCGCAGCCTGGGACACTGTACTCCGGTTATTGAAATAAGCATTTGCTGTAATCGTCTCTGCGCTGCCAGCCGCATACTCTTTTATCGTGCTACCCAGGGCCTTGTATTCAGGTCATCAGCACCCTGGCGTTCGACAGCTTCCGCCCTGTTAGCTCCATTTAATGATTGTTCCGATAGAGGATAAGGATAACGAACCGGCACTTTATTGTTGTTTAAATTATCAGCGCCGGGGACTATAACCGGCAAGCCGGTACGCCTCCAGTCAAACCATGCTTCAAGGCCATTGAAGTATAAAGCAATCCATTTTTGTAAAGCTATCTTTTCCAACTTTTCTGCCGATGTTCCCGCATAGGCAACTGAAGGCTGTGCGTAATAACCTGCCGGTGGCGTAATACTGATGTTGTAAGAAGATGGTACCACACTGCTCCAATAAGCAAAGTTGGCTGCGATGCCATTTGTATAATAAATTCCTGCATCCCCGGTGGTGATGAAACTTTTCTCCCTCGCTTCTGCTAAAATAAACTGCAGTTCCGCGTAGGTCATCAACAACGATTTTGGTGCATCAGGCACTGGTGGAGCTTGTCCGGCATCGTTGCAAACCAAACAGGCAAACGTATAACCCACCCGGGAAACACCCTGCGGACCGCCGTTATAATTCAGGGCTGCAACATCGCCAAGGCCATTGGGAATGCCTTGAATAATTGGGGAACCGGCAGCGACGGAGGCTTGTGTAGGGCGACCAAAAACGGGCAGGCGGGTATCGTTCAGTGCCGTTAAACGGTCACTGAATGTTTTACTTAACCGAAACTCATCGAACGACCCAACCCTTGAACCATACATCGGCCATTGGTTAGGCGCAGCGGCCAGATATTTTAATTCAGCATTATCGCTATTACCTGTGAAGATTGGATTAGCAGTAGCATCACCAACAATAGCTTGCATGTCTGCGGCTACATTTTTTCTTTTCGAGATGCGCATCAGGTAACGAAGGCGAAGCGAGTTGGCGAGTTTCCGCCATTTTATGATAGCGCCGCTTCCGCCACCATACAAAATATCTCCCTTTACATCCGTGTTGCTTTGGGCAAGTATGTCAGCTCCTTTCTTTAAATCGGCCAAAATACCGGTGTACACCTCTTCCTGCTTGTCATACTTTGGTGTGTAAATTCCCTGTGCTTTTCCCCCTGTTGCCTGTGAGTAAGGAATATCGCCGTAAGCATCGGTAGCCAAAGCAAACATCCACGATTTTAGAATAAGTGCAATTCCATGATAAGCATTCTTATTATCGCTGCCCACCTGGTCAAGTATGTTTTGCACATTGCGCATGTTGCCATACACGTTATTCCAAACGCCATTTCTTTCGCCCCACAGGTAGCGGTCTTCATTTACAAACTGGATTTTAGCGTGATGCTGCGCCACAATGTTTCCAATGCCCCAGGCTTCATCTACCTGGCTGTTCATCATATTGCGGATAACGCCTGATAACAGTAGATCAGGTGTTACAGAGTTAGGAATATTCCTGTTCGTATTGGTTTCGGCAAAATCTTTTTTACATGAATTAAATGCGGGCATAAGAAGTACCAACGATACGATATAAAGTAATTTTTTCATTGCTGATAATTTAAGTCGGGAAAGAGATAATTATAATTTGAAACTCAGGTTAACTCCATAACTTCTTGTAGATGGAATGGCCATGTATTCGATACCCGGCAAAGCAGTGCCTCCGCTGTATGACATTGTCTCGGGATCAATGTGCGGCACATCACTCCAGAGGAAAAGATTGCGTCCAACCAGGGTAATAACGGCCCCGCGGAACGGTGTTTTGCCAAACCATCTATCAGGCAAAGAATAACCGAACTGAAGTTCTCTCAACTTCACAAACGAAGCATCATAGATTACCCCTTCTGCAATGTTGCGGCCACCCGTCCATGCAGTATGCCACTCGCGGGCTGTACGTTTTACATCGTTTGGTTTAAACACGCCGGGGCTTACCTGTATCACTCCATTTCCAATTACACCGTTGCCTGGTTTGGCTAGATCATAGCCATCGGCACGGCCTTCTAAGGTTTCTATGATAATGCCACCTTCGCGGCCAACTGTTTGCGTCTCGGAATAAATTTCCCCGCCCTGGCGGATGTCGAATAAAAAGCTTACCTGCACGCCTTTGTAGGAAAACCTGTTGTTGATACCGGCGAGCCAATCGGGATTGTAGTTGCCTAATTTGATACGGTTGGTAGTGGGAACCGGGCGGCCGTTGTTAAAGACCATTTGCCCAACGTATTGGCCCGACCCATCGTAATAAGGTTTGCTGGCATCAGCATTTTGTACACGGGCAAAACCAATTCCATACATATCGCCCATGCGTTCTCCTACTCTTGCTTCAATGCTAACACGGCGGCTGGCCATTACAAAATTGGTAAGGCCATCCGTTAGCTCCACCACCTTACTTTTATTGGTTGAGAAATTAATGTTGGTTGACCATTTAAAGCTTTTGGTTTCAACCGGTACCAGTGAAAGCATGGCTTCCATACCGTAGTTTTTAATTTCGCCTGCGTTGATGGAACGGCTGTTATAGCCGCTGGTTAGTGAAAGCGGAATATTCAGTATCTGGTTTTTTGTGCGGCTTTGATATACGGTAAAATCAAGGCCAATGCGGTTACGGAAGAACCGGACGTCGGCGCCTATTTCAAAAGCCGTGCTGATCTCCGGCTTCAAACTAAGATTGGCAAGCCTGTCTGTTTCACCATATACTTGGGCTCCGCCAAATGGCGTGCTTGGGTTATAGGCCTGCGTAAACGTAAAAGGGTCTGTATCGTTACCTACCTGCGCCAGGCTGGCTCTTACCTTGGCGAAAGAAAACCAGCGCGGCAGTTCTACCATATCGCTGATTACCGCACTCAGCGCAGCCGAAGAATAGAAGTAAGAATTATCTTCTTTGCCAAATACTTTTAAGTTATCGGGCAGGGTTAAAGCACTCGACCAGTCGTTACGGCCGGTAAACTCAAGAAACAAATAATTTTTAAAGCCAATAGACGCAGCACCATATAAGCTGTTTACACTTTTTGCAATTTTCGATTGAGATACTTCAAGTGCAATACGTGAATTGCTTAAATTATAAATGCCGGGAATGTTTAGCTGGCCTGCATTTGTTTCATCGAAGTTGGAAGACTGTCTTGACTGGTTGCCACCCAATGTAACCGACGCTGTAAAGTCGCGGCTGATATTCCTGTTGGCAGATAAAAGGAAATCAGAATTTCTTTCTTCAGTAACCAGCTTTACTTCGCGGTATTGGCCAAAAGGGAAACGCTGTGTGCTGAAACCACGACGGTATTCTCTTCTTTCATTACCCCAATCGGTTGCTGTGCGCAGTTGTAAATTAAGCCAGCTTGTGAAATCATATTTCAAAGTTACGTTGCCAATGATGCGGTCAACGTTCTGCGAATTGGTGTTTTCGTTAAGCGTGAAGTAAGGATTATCATGATAATTGTAGTTCCAGCCAAATTGCTTTTGATTCTCTAAACCCGGTTGCCATAAGCGTTTCATATCACTAAGCTTTACAGACCGGGGCAGCCAGCAATTTAATAAATAGATAATACTTTCAGTACCGTAGGAGATAGAAGGCCGGTTGCCGCTTTCGCTTCGGATATAGCTTACGAATGTACGGGCCGAAAACTTTGGGGTAAGATGGTAACCACCGCTTACCGAAACAGTGTTTCGTTTTAAATCTGTGTTGGGTACAATTCCTTTCTGGTCAAGATTCGTGTATGAAAGGCGAAAATCGCCAGTGCCATTGTTAGCTGTCAGTGCCACATTATTGGTGAATGTGCGGCCGGTTTCGAAAAAATTCTTTACGCCATCTTTATCGGCTTCCCATAAAGTAGGTGTGATAACGCTTCCCGCAGGTGCATTTAAATCACCACCTAAAAAAGGTATCGGCTGTCCGTTCAATGTTCTTGGCGAATTGTACTGCGGATATAATTGTCCGTTAAATGCAGGACCCCAGCCTTCATCCGTTCCATCGGTTAACCCGGCGCCACCGCCATTTACAAAAGCAAACGGGCCGCCATTGCCATTGCCTTGTCCATATTTATTTTGATACTCAGGAAGCTTTAGCGGCGTTTCAAACGTGATGTTGCTGCTAACTTCCACTCCAATGCCTTTGCCGCTTTTACCTGACTTTGTCTTAATAAGAATAACACCATTTGCAGCACGCGAACCATAAAGCGCCGATGCTGCGGGACCCTTTAATACCGTCAGTGATTCAATATCATCAGGATTGATAAAACCAGCGCCGTTGCCGAAATCAACTTCTAAATTATTTCTTCCCGAACCGCCCGTAAGGCCGTTTGTTATTGGAACACCATCTACTACATAAAGCGGCTGGTTCTTATTCAAATCAACGGAACGTTCACCCCGGATAGTTACCCGTGCCGAACCACCTATACCCGACGGACTGCCTACAACCGTAACACCTGCTATTTTACCAGCTAATTGATTTACCACATTGGTTTCCCTTGCGGTGGTAAGCGCATCGCCCTTTATCTCCTGTATGGCATAGCCCAAGCGCTTTGTCTCTTTCCTGATGCCCAATGCAGTCACCACCACTTCGTTCATATTTCCTGCATCGGTCCTCAAAGAAATGAATGATGCATTTTTCGCAGGTACTTCAAGCCCTTCATAACCGATGTTGCTAATCACCAAAATATCATTTGCATTGGCGGCAATAGAAAAGGTTCCATCGGCTGCTGCTTTTGTTTGAACATCTGCCCTGCCTTTGACAGCAATGGTTGCCCCTGGCAAAACTTCACCGGTTTCGGTTTGAATTTTTCCTTTAATGATTTGCTGGGCAATGGATAAAAAAGGGGCTGATAAAAGCAATACAAAGAATATTGCTTTTTGAAAAAGTAGAAATTTTCGCATAAAACACAGTTGGCTGTTAAGGAATAGATTGACAGCGCAAAACTGTTGTTATAATGTAAGCAAAAACTTAAATGAAGGTTACCGAATAATTAGCAAAAAGTAAACGGCATGTTACTATTTGCCAAAAACAATATATGCAGATGAAAGTTAATACAACCTTAACCCAAACTTTATATTCGTTCCTTATTTTTTAAGGTGCCGTAGTTCTTTCAGACAAGAAAGTACATTGTTGCCAACCCTGTCTGGACAGGACCTGCCATGGTGCTAATCGCTGCTATTGTTTTCCTTACGATTCTTTACTTTCTGGCAAGCTACTCTTTACAACTCCTATTTCATTGTGAATCCTAATGCGGGACAACAGTGGCAAAGTTTACATTTTCAGTTTCATCATTTCTGTACCCGCCAGCAAAAAGGCACCCGACCCATACTCCTGGTTGTGCTCTTGCTTAACACTCTCTGGCTTAGCTGCAATCTGCTGAACATAGGTGAGCTTGCCCTCGGGTGTAACGTTAGCTGTTAATGCTTTCCACCCTTTTACTACGGCAGGTAAATAAGTTGTTCTGTCTAACTGATTGTTGTTGATGCCCCAGGCAAGTGCAAAGGTGTAAAAAGAAGAGCCGCTGGTTTCCATCACAGGCACTTCCTCCGGGTCGAGCAAACTGGCCCGCCAAAGCCCGTCAGGCTGTTGCAGTGTAACCAGTTTAGCCGCCATCTTTTTATATAGGTTCACGTATTGTGGATAGAAGGCGTTGGTCTTGGGCAAGCGTTCCAGTACCTGTACCAGGCCACCCATTACCCAGCCATTCCCCCTGCTCCAGAATACTTTTTTGCCATTAGGGGTTTTTTTATCAAAGAACGATTGGTCCCGAAAGTAAAGGGCCTCTTCTTTATCAAAAAGAAAAGCAGTAGCGTCCCACCACTTGGTATTTAAATAATCGTTGTACTTCTCCTCTCCTGTTAGCTGGGCTAAGCGCACCAGCACCGGCGGCTCCATAAACAAGGCATCGCACCACGACCAGTCTTCCCTGCCAGCGACCGGTGCTGCCATAAGCGAATCAATGCGGCCCTTGATGCCCGCCAGCATCCGGGGGTCCCTTTTTTTGGCATATACATCTAAATAAGATTGCCCTTTTGTAAAATCATCGGCGTGGCGAAATCTTTCTCCTGGCATCCATCGCTGGCTTTCCCCATAACTTATTGCACCATCCATATAGTCTTCATCGCCGGTTGCGCCATACGCCCTCATCACCCCGGAATAAAAAGCGCCGCGGGCCCAGTCATTTCCATTGATGTCATTGATCTTTACAGGATTGGCCCTTTGCCAGGTATAAACCCGCTTCATTATCCCCTTTATGTATTTTTCAGTGTATACATCATTTCCGCTACTGTCCTGTGGAAGCTTTGTGGCGCAGGAAAAAAGGAGCAAAACCAGTAAAGAGTAAAATAATTTTTTCAGCTTATACATGATCATAAAAGTTTTAAATGCGATAGGTTTATTTTTATTTCTAACCCTTGTTAGTTGAGCAGCTTACTCTCCTGCCTCACCCATTTTCCTTTATCCCAACCGCTTCCATAATACCTTTCATATATCCAATACCAAAAAGATTGCCTTTCATTTCATAACCACTATGTTCGTTGCTTTCTCCCGCCATGGTGGGTACATGATCGGAGCGCAGCGGTCCATCAAAACCAATGGCTTTGTAGGTGCGAAACATTTCCACCATATCGGTAGGGCCGTTGTCGTGAAAGGTTTCGTGGAAGTTGTAGCGGTTGCCCTGTACATCCCGGATATGTACAAAGAATATCCGGTGTTTAAATTCGTGTATGAGGCTTTTTACATCCTCCGCCATGGTAGTATAAGTTCCCTGGCAAAAAGTAAGTCCGTGGGACGGACTGGCGGATAATCCGAGAGCTTTGCGGGTAGCATCGGCATTAATAAAAATACGTCCAATACCACGCAGCACTGGTACCGGTGGATCATCCGGATGGAGTGCCATCTTTACGTTCCATTTTTCTGCCACAGGCATTACTCTTTGCAAAAAATATTTGTAGTTCTCCCATATTTTTTCTGCTGCTACGCTACCAAATTCTGTTAGTGGTTCGGCATCAGCAACCGAGCTGTCAAACCCATTGACCCAGGCACCGGCCCGTTCAGGAATATTTTTAGTAGTGCGATACCAGCCGATGCCTGCCATAAAATTGTAGCATAGCAGTTTCAGACCAAGCTTTCCCATATTCTCCAGCATCCGGCAGTACAATTCAATGTCTTCATCCCTTCCTTCCAGGCCTAATTTTATACGGTTCATGTCAAACTGGTCGCCTTCCAAACCGTATAAGTTGAATCCTTGTTCTTCAAATATTTCTTTTGAATTTTTAAACGATTCAAAGTCCCATGGCGGCAAAGCGCCGGTTAATTCCGGGGCCAGCTTTGCGATGGCATAGCTGATACCCATCTGCCTTGCAAGGCTCCATTTTTCATCAGGTTTATTTCCAAAAAATAAAAAAGAAAGCTTCATTATTTATAGCTGGTGTTTGATTGCGTTATTTAAACGGTCACGACCTTTCATTTAAAAGAAATTTTATTGCCTACAATATAAAAATACCGATGTATAAAGTAATACGCTCCTCAAAAAATCATGTTGCAGGAAATTATCTGAATGAAGTGGAACATAAACAGCGATGGCCGGGCGTGGCAACAGAACCGGCGACGATAAAAGCAAGATAGTTACGATATACTGTATCCAATTGGCTTGTAAGAATAATTATTAGACATCCCGGCGGAACAGGATGTCATACCCACTATCAAATCCATTTGCGCCTCCAGCGTAACATGGTCACCTGGTTTGCTTAAAGGAGGTAACACACTAACCTTTCCTGAATTTCCGTCTACAGGCACATTCATAAAAATATTGAAGCAGGTTGGAATGGCATCCGGCTCAATACCATATTGTTGTAATGCTGCACATAAATTACCAAAACAGCCCCGGTGTGGCTCCGTGTCTCCATATATAATTCTAAACATTTCTGCACTGCAGGGCGTCAGAAGAAAATCATGTTTGCCAACAGTATCTTCAATCATACGAAACATAATATTGCTCCGGTTTGAATAAAACGGATGGCCCTTTGTGAGGTAAATTGTTTCAGCGTAATCGATCGTTCTTCCGCTTGAAAGGTACTCTGACTTATCATGAAGATTATAACAAATTAAATCTGAGACTTGCTCTCCCTCTATATCTACTACTGTAAGCCGCTGTGCTTTTTTAAGAATGAACGCGGTACCGCTGCGGGGCGGAATAATATTAAGAGGTGACATGATTTATTTTTAAAGGGCATTGCCATTGTTTATCATACCTCCGACCGCTATACTGGTACACTTCTGAAGCATTACCAAAATCTTCAAGCATAGGATTTACCGATCCTGAGAAAGCTATATCGCGTTTGCGAACCACATGTTTCAAACTCTGGTATTTTGTTGTTTCCTTTAATTGCTCAAATTGCCTGTGTGGGTTGAACACTAAAGCTGGATATTTAAATTGTCGTGTTGACCTGCTGCTCCCCGGATGTAACCCGATTACAAAAAAAGCTTCTTCTTTCAGGCTATAACTAAAGTTGGGTGAAGATGGATCAACGTCCACTCTTGTATCATATCCGAAATTAGCAGCATCCATAGACGACAATGATTGTAGCCGTTGCCATAGGAGATCATCAAAAATTTCCTCAGTCAAAGAGGTTGGCTGCTGAAATATGATGGCTGCGCTATGATACATTTCACCCGACCGGCGATAATCATCTACAAATTCATAAATAAAATGCAAGATAGCAAGGTCGTCTTTCGGACATGCCATGTGCGTTACAACGGTACATCTGATTTGGTCTTTCGAAAGTGCTGCTTTGGCGGCAACGCAGGGGAAATCCTTTGCCTTCACATAATCAAGGTAGTCATCAATGATCTTTTCCTTATTATCATCTAACATGCATGTTCCGGGAAAAGAACCGTGCCACTCAACAACTTGCACCGGTGTTTCATCTGCTTTGGCTATACCAAAAACAAAACCCAAAAACGGCGATCATTCCGTTAAAAGTTTGGATTCATTTTACAATGCGATTTTAAACGTTGTTTAAACAATCCAAACCAGGTCCTTAATAGCTTTAACACTTACATCTATCTTCGAATTTTGCGTTTCGCTGTATTGCTGATTCTTGTAACCCTATTCTGTGTAAAGTTGTTTACAAATAGAGGACTCGCATGGTATAATGCAACCAACCATGACAACCTGTTGATGCGAGAAATGTTATGTACCGGCGGCCAGAAAAACTACTTTTAATAAGAAAACGAATGACATTGAAGCGATTGATATATGTGCTTACCCGCTGGGAGTTATGGCATTACAATGTCAAGTATGGATTACTTGCTCCCGTGTGGCTTTGGTATAGTTTAAAGGCGAGGTCATTCTATTTTTTTACACCGGTGAACCCTACCCTTACTTTCGGCGGTTTTGAAGGAGGTCCCAAAAAAGAAATATACAATCAATTGCCCGCTGAAAGCTTTCCGAAAAGTATATACATAGACCCCTTATGGGTATTTAGTACATTAGAACGTGTAATAGAAGAAGGTGGGTTCTATTATCCATTCGCCGTGAAGCCGGATGTTGGAATGATGGGACTTATGTTTCGCAAAATAAACAACAAGGAAGAATTGGCCGTTTACCATAACACAATGACTTCGCAGTATATCCTACAGGACCTGGTGCTCTATCCAATAGAAGTAAGTGTGTTTTACTATCGGTTTCCCAACCAATTAAAGGGCACTATTACTGGTTTTGTAAAAAAGGAAGCATTAGAAGTTATAGGAGACGGCAAATCAAGCCTGGAAAGTTTAATGAATCAGCTGGATGGCCGCCCGGGTTATAAGGCACAAGAGTGGAAAGATAAACATAGGTACAGGTTAGAGAAAATCATTCCAAAGAATGAGGTGGTTAAGTTATCCTGGGTAGCAAACCTTAGTCGGGGAGCCAGGCTTATAAGCCTGGAAAAAGAGAAAGATGAACGATTGCTACTTTTGTTTGATGGACTTAGCCATGCCTCAAAGGACTTTTATTATGGTCGATATGATATCAAGTGTACGACGGTTGCTGACTTGAAAGAAGGAAAAAATTTTAGCATTCTTGAATTTAACGGAGCGGGCGCAGAACCTCATCACATGTATGGAAATGGCAACAGCCTACTACAGGCTTTTAAAATAATAAATAATCATTGGAAGGTGCTGTACGCAATTGCAAAATATAATCATATCAGTAAGAAGGTGAAATATCCTACGTTAAGAGAAGGTTTGTTGTTTACAAAAAAAGCAAATAAACATTTTAAACATCTGAGGGAATTAGATGCTAAGATGCCTGTCTTTCATTAAGCCTGGCAGGGCCGGGCAAATAGGTACCAATTAAACAACTTCTATCTTCTTGTGTTATGAACCTACAGTAAATTATAAATTCTCCTACCCAATCCATCAGAGGAGTTAATAAATAATCTTACCTGGCGAGCCAGTTTAAATTGTCGTAACCAGTTCAGTCAACACCAGGGAATGTATGCCGTCAACTAGGTTGCCAGTTATTCTTGTTTATGGAGGAGGGTTGCTATCATTTAAGTCGGTGATTTTGTTTTCCGTTAATTGAAGCGGGTTGAAGCAGTTTGTTTGTTTACTCATAAGGTATGACAGGCTTCTTTGTTCAGCGTCTGCAGTCTAACTTTCCCCCGTCGTTCTAGGATTTGTTCTTTTTTCCATAGTCAGACATCCGTTGGGGTGACATTGTCCAGGGATTTATGTTTGCACCTACAGCCGTTGATAACCCCTTGATGATTAGTAATTTCAATGATACTACTCAGCCTTATATTTTAATTAGATTTAGCTTTGAAATCTGAGGCGAAAGGTCAGTAGTTTCGAACCCCTGTACGGGACGTACCGGATAGTGATAACAGGAGCAAAGATTCATGAATAAAACCCTCCGTGAAAACAGCGGCTTGATTATTTACAATTATGGTACGATGGGGCATCTTGTGTAAAAAACATTCTATAGAAAATAAAAGAGCCCGTATCTGTCATCCCAACAATTATTGTATCAACGCTTAAACAGCTAAAACCATGGCTACAGTAGGAAACTACGTTTTTTTCGACCGCGATCTGAGTTGGCTTTTATTCAATGAGCGGGTACTAATGGAGGCAGGAAATGAGTCTGTTTCGTTATTGGAACGCATCAATTTTCTATCGATTTATTCATCTAACCTTGATGAGTTTTACCGGGTGCGAATGCCCGCCCTGGCTGCACTGCACAAACTTTATCAAAAACAGAAAGTGGATAAAGAAACGGCCCTGATACATGCAGACGTATCCAGAGAGGCAAAAGAACAAATACACAAACAGCAAAATCGTTTTGGTAAAATATTACATCAGATCATACCCCAATTACAGGCCCATGGAGTTGACCTGGTGTATGGGAGAGCCATCCCCTCGGAAATTTTGCCGGAAGTCACGCTCTACTTCTATACCCAGGTGCTAGCCTTTTTAAAGCCGGTTTTCTTAACCCAGGAATCATCCGAATTTTTTCCTGAAAACAATAAGCTATACCTGGCCCTTACCGGCAAAGGAAAGAGCGGTATAAATGAATTAGCCATTGTAAACATTCCATCAGACTACCTGTCGCGTTTTTTTGTTGTGGAAAAGGAAGCAAAGCAATATGTTGTCTTTCTCGATGACATTATTAAGAAACACCTGTCCGTGATTCCTGGTATAGTGGCGGATGGTTGTTACAGCTTTAAAGTAACCCGTGATGCAGAACTCAACCTTGAGGATGAATATGAAGAAGATCTGGCTGCAAAAATTGAAAAGCAAATCGAAAGAAGAGACCTGGGGCTTGCTACCCGTTTTCTGCACGAACCAGGTATTCAGAAGGAAATCCTTCAGGAATTAATAAGCAGGCTTGGTTTAGCAGAAGCTATTATAATGGAGGGGGGGCGCTACCACAATTTAAAAGATTTACATACAGGGCTAATGAAAATGCACCAGCTAAAGTATCCGAACTGGCTGGCCGTTCAACACGGGGTGATCAAAGAGAATTTGCTGTTAGATCAACTTAATGTGAGGGATGTATTGTTGCATACACCCTACCAGTCTTATGATACTGTGCTGCGTTTTTTTAATGAAGCCGCCATACGGGATGATGTTGAACAAATCTACCTAACCATGTATCGGGTGGCAAGTGACTCAAGAATTGTAAATGCTCTTTTATCTGCTGCCCACAACGGCAAAAAGGTGACAGTTCTAATTGAACTAAAGGCTCGTTTTGATGAAGCCAATAATCTCAAATGGGCAAAAAAATTAAAGAAAGTCGGGGTGCAGGTTCTGTTCACCACAAATGATTTAAAAGTTCATGCAAAACTTGCCCTGGTAATAAGAAATATCGGCGACAAAAAAGTTTACGCCGGTTTGCTGGCTACTGGTAACCTAAATGAAACTACGGCCCGTTTTTACACCGACCATATTCTACTCACAGGGCACCAGGCCATGTTGGGGGAGGCAGAAAAAGTTTTCCTTTCATTTGTCGAAAAAGAAAAAGCAAAAAGAGAAGTAGCGTTCGATCATTTGTTGGTAGCACAACACAATTTGCAGGAAAAATTTTTAGAACTGATTGACCGCGAAATATTCAATGCCAGACAAGGCTTGCCGGCTCATATTATCATTAAGCTAAATAACCTTGAAGAACGAGTAATGATTCGAAAACTGTACGATGCCTCAAACGCCGGGGTCAAAATTCAATTGATTGTTCGCAGCATTTGCTGCATCGTTCCAGGAGTTGAAGGAATGAGTCAAAATATTACTGTAAAGAGAATTGTAGACCGATATTTAGAACACGGAAGAATCTTCATTTTCCACAACAATGGCCGGGAAGATGTTTTTCTCGGTTCGGCTGACTGGATGAACCGCAATATTTATAAGCGGATTGAAGTCTGCTTTCCGGTTTATGACGAACAATTAAAAGCCGAAATGCTGGAACTGATTAATATCCAATTAAGCGACAACGTAAAAGCTGTGAAGATCAATGACCAATTACAAAATGTTTCAATCGATAGTGGCGAGAGACCTGTTCGGTCACAAGAAATTATATATAATAAGTTAGCGAAAAGGGAACAGTAAATTGCGACTCAACTAATGATACTTTTGCAGGCAGTTTAATAA
This sequence comes from Flavisolibacter sp., assembly GCA_035645595.1. GTDB lineage: Bacteria > Bacteroidota > Bacteroidia > Chitinophagales > Chitinophagaceae > Flavisolibacter. Next base: position 20,948 of record DASQMG010000282.1, read on the forward strand.
GAGTCGAAACAGTTATTGGCCTTTAAAACTTTAATCTCGTTAGGTGTATACTGGTAATAGCTTTGGAAAACCAACAATGATTGACCTGGTGTGCTCTT
>DASQMG010000283.1:0-4613 GCA_035645595.1 Flavisolibacter sp.
AATTAAGCATTTGCTAACAACGGCCAATACAATACTTATAAGGCCGGCACTACGGGTAGCGAGCAATGATTTTATAAAAGATAGCGGCCAATACTTTGGGGAAAACATAAACAGGCGAAAGATAGGATGAATGAATAAAAATAAAAGCTACAGGAAAGAAGGCGTAAGAGATCAGAACCTTCCTGTAGCGAAAGCATCTGTGTATGGAAATGACCCTTAAAACCATCTCAATTTAAAATCAACTCTTATGACTTCAATTCAACCGCAATCCGGTTCGCCAAAACGAAAGCTTCATTCTTTAAAACTAGATATGACGCCAATGGTGGACCTGGGCTTTCTGCTTATTACATTTTTCATCTTCACCACTTCTATGGCAGAGCCAAACATCACTAAACTGATTATGCCGGCTAATGGCGAACCTGCTCCTGTAAAGGAAAGTAAAACAATAACGGCGCTGCTGGATAAAGACAAAGTGTATTTGTATAAAGGCAGGTGGGAAGATGCACAAGCAATGAATACAATTATTGAATCAAACTACGATGTAAAGGCGGGTTTTGGAAATTTCATCCGTCAAAAACAAAAAGCGCTGGAACAAGCAGCACAGAAGGATGATCTTGTATTCATCATCAAGCCATTGCCTTCCGCATCGTACCAAAATATTATAGCCGCCCTTGATGAAGTACTTATTAATAACCTGCGCTATTATGCTTTGGTTGATGCTACTGCGGGTGAAAAGAAGTTTGCAGAAGAAAAGCAATAACTATCCTGGTCCATAAAAAGCTCGCCTGTGTTTTGTGTGCAGCATCGGCTGTAAATTTGATGTTCATTACCAAATTAAATTTTGCTTTTATGAACATACCCGTAGTAGACCTGGCCGATTTTTTAAGTGGCGATGCAGGTCGTAAGCAAAGCTTTGTACAACAGTTAGGGAAGGCTTACGAAGAAGTAGGTTTTGTGGCGGTTAAAAATCATGGTATTCCTGATGACCTGATTGCAGATTTATATAAATACGTACAACAGTTTTATGCACAGCCTGATGATGTAAAACTGAGCTACGAAAAGAAAGAGCTAGCAGGCCAGCGCGGTTACACCTCTTTTGGCCGCGAACATGCCAAAGGTTTTGATGCCCCGGATTTAAAAGAATTTTTTCAATATGGACAGGAAGTAGCCGATGGCGAAAAAACGGAAGACTATCCCGATAATGTAACTGTAAATGAAATACCGCAATTTACGCCAACACTCCATGAAGCCTACAGGGCTTTTGAAAAAAGCGGCACCGCCTTGCTTCAGGCCATTGCCATTTATTTAGGATTAGATGAACATTATTTTGACAAATGGGTACATAATGGCAATTCTATTTTAAGAGCCATCCATTACCCGCCAATTAAAGGAGAACCCAAATCCGCTATTCGTGCAGAACAGCACGAAGACATTAACCTGATTACTTTATTGGTGGGCGCCTCTGCTGATGGTTTACAAATACTGACCAAGCAGGGAGAATGGGTTGGCGTAACTTCTTTACCTGAGCAAATCGTAGTAAACGTTGGCGATATGTTGCAACGTTTGACAAATAATAAACTGCGGTCCACTACCCACCGTGTGGTAAACCCGCCAAGAGAGTTATGGGGAACATCAAGGTTTTCTATTCCTTTCTTTTTACATCCAAAAAGCGAAATGAGCCTGGCTTCCCTAGAGAGCACTATTGATGAAAGCCATCCCAAGGCTTATGAAGATGCAACGGCCGGGGAATATCTGGACGAAAGGTTGAGGGAAATTGGATTGAAGAAATAGATAGTAATTAAACTGAAGTATAGAAAAAGCGCCATTAGGGGCGCTTTTTTGTTGCCGCTCATCAAGTTATTTAGCCGGGAAAAATTGGTTGACAAAAATTATCCGTACTTAAACAACTGAAAATCAACCGTTATACCCATTAAAAGGTAATATATCTGGTAAGCAACTGTAAAAAATATGGTACTATATGTTGTATAGTACCAAACGTAACCATATCTTTGTCCTGTCAATCAATCAACATATATCAGCCAACCCTACCAGCCCTGCAGAAATTCAGGGTTGGAGGGGAAGCTAAAAAAGAAAGAATCATGAACATTGAAAATACACAGAGCCAGATGAAGAAGGGAATCCTGGAGTTCTGCATTCTCTCCATAATCCGCAGGGGTGAGGCCTACCCCAGTGATATTGTGGAAGAAATGAGGAACGCCAATATGAGCATTCTGGAAGGAACGCTTTATCCCCTACTAACCCGGTTGAAAAATGCCGAAATGCTAACCTACCGCTGGGAAGAAAGCAACTCCGGGCCGCCCCGTAAGTACTTCTCCCTTACACCAACAGGAGAAGCGTTTTACAAAGAACTGGAAGAAACCTGGATAGAACTTTCCAATGCGGTAAATGCTTTAACTAAAAAGACAGAAGAACCACATTCCTAACAACTTCAACCAACCACAAATGAAAAAGATTATCAACATAAACTTATACGGAAGGGTAATCCCCATTGAGGATGCCGCTTACGATAGTTTACAACGCTATATAGAAAGTTTGCGCCGCTACTTTGCCAAAGAAGAAGGTCGCGATGAAATCATCAACGATATTGAAAGCCGCATTGCGGAGTTGATGAACGATAAAATAAAAAAGGGTGCCCCCTGCATTACCGAAGCTGATATTGCTGAAATCATCACCGCTATGGGAAGGGTGGAAGATTTTGAAGCAGCCGACCGTAGTGACAATATGGGAACTGCTGAAACTGCATCCACTACATCTAACTCATCCGGTTCCACTTATAGCGGCGCCTACCAGCAAAGCGAAAGAAAAAGATTTACAGGCCGCTTATATAGGGATGGAAACGACAAGTTTCTTGGCGGGGTGTGCAGTGGTATTGCAGCTTACATGAATGTAGACCCTACGGTAGTGCGTTTATTGTTTGCCATTATCACGTTCGGCGGTTTTGGCCTTGGGTTTCTACTTTATATTATTCTTTGGATTGTGTTGCCTTTAAGTAATGTAGAGGGCTATGTAGGCAAACGCTTTTTTCGTAACCCCGACGACCAGATTTTAGGCGGTGTTTGCGGCGGTCTGGCGGCTTACTTCAATAAAAGCGCAAGTACCATCCGCCTCATCTTTGCCGCACCCCTTCTTTTAAATATTGTCATCAGCGTGCTTAATGGCATTTTCAACATTGGCGATTTTGACTTTGGTGTGGTTGATATTGCTTTTGGCTCACTTACATCAACCTTTATTATTGCCTATATTATTCTTTGGATTGTACTACCAATGGCCCGTAGCCCATATGATAAAATGGAAATGCGTGGTGAGAAAGTGGACGTTAACCGTATTAAACAAAATGTACAGGAAGGGATGGGCGATTTTAAATCCCGTGCAAAAGACTGGGGTGACGAGGTAAGAAGTGCAGCACAAAAAATGAGCGAAAGAGCACAGACCTTTACCCGCACGCAGGGAGCAGATTTTGCCTCAGATCTTAAACAGACTGCCCGCCCAATCGGTAGTGGCATCGGCCATGCCATTGGCGTACTTTTTAAATCGTTCTTTTTATTTATTGCCGGTGTTTTTGCCTTTGCATTTTTTGTAGTAGTGCTTGCGTTTACATTTGGAGGAGTTGCTAAACCTATCAATACGTTTTTGCTCGACGGCTTCTGGCAAAAGGCATCTATGTGGGGCGTTATACTTTTCTTTCTTGCGGTGCCCTTGATTGCTATCATTACCTGGGTAATTCGCCGGATTATGAAAGTGCGTTCTCAAAAAAGTTATTTAGGTTGGACTTTCGGGGGATTATGGACCATTGGCTGGATTTGCCTGCCGATCTTTATTTCCAGTGTAGTCAAAGATTTTCGCTTTACTGAACGTACCGAAACAGCAATTAACCTTGACCAGCCTCGTATGGGCAAATTGGTGGTGCAGGCACCCGGAGAAGCAATACGGTATAGCGGCAATTTTGCCTGGATCAATGCTGACGACGATAACGGTTGGGATATTACCGATGACTCACTCAAACTTTCCAACATACGTATAGAAGTGCAAAAGAGTGAGGACAGTTTGTATCATGTAACAGTATTTAAATACAGCGCTGGTCATAATCGTAACGTGGCTTCACAACGTGCCGAAAAAATAGACTACCGGGTTACAAACCTTGATAGCGTGTTAAGCTTAGGCAGCGGCTTTGGAATTGGTGAAGGCGATAAATTTCGCGGGCAAAAAGTACTGGTGGAAATTAAGGTTCCCGTAGGCAAGCAAATCCGCTTTGACAACTCGGTAGGGGAAAAACTGAATCCGTATGATATCCGGGTAGGTGAAACCGAAAACCATAACAGAAGGCGCAACTGGAACCGCAGGGATTTCCGTTTTGAATGGGATAACAACCGCTATTACGACTGGCAGCCTGATACGGATTACTATATGACAGCGGACGGTGATTTAAAACAAGTAGGTATTCCTGAAACAGAAACAGAAAAGCCTGCTATTCCCGATAACAACAGGAGAGATTCTATTTATAAAATAATACTGGACTCTTTACAAAACAGTAAACAGCGGGATACCTACGTACAACCCGAAGGTGAAGAAACAACAAAGAGAAAAGAAATAGG
>DASQMG010000284.1:0-13031 GCA_035645595.1 Flavisolibacter sp.
AGCACGTGGACAGGAGAAGCCCAGATGCAGAGAAAATACGCAAATACAGTATTTGGAAAGTTTTTAAATAGGGCACCCCTATAGGCACTTTACGAAAAAGATATTCTCATCAGGATGCGGCAGCAGTAATTTAGAACTTTACAAATTTTGAAAATGCGGATAAAGAACCAGGTCCCGTATTGCTGAATTCACCATTCTGGACTGAAGCAAAACCAATTATAGTGAATCAATTTGATACCTGTTCTTCGTAGTGGTAATGAGTAGATTACCTTACAACTCTTCACCCAACTCATAAATGAATTGCGCCGGGTATTTATTGGGATGATACCAATGTCGGCCAAGCCTTACAATAACCAGGTTTTTATCCGGGTTGATATAAATGTATTGGTTAAGTATCCCTTCGGCATGAAAGGCAGCTGTTCGTTTACCCACACGGTACTTACCTGAAACTTTTTTTACTCCCGTCGAAAATTTTTGTGCTTTCACATATTCAGCCGCGGCTAACGAATCTGCAAAGTACCTGTAGGCCAGGTTACTCCAGAATTGATTCTTATATCCACGGGCTTTATTCATACTGTCAGCATTGTTTACCGTTCTTACCCAGGATGGTTGCAGCAATTGTTGGCCATTCCATACGCCCTTATGAAGGTATAGCTGGCCCAGCTTTGCAAAATCTCTTGCCGTTGCATTTAGTCCGGCAAAAGCAATTTCCTGCTGGTGCTTCTTGCTGTCAACATTCCATGTGGCGTTATGTTCGGCGCCTAAAGGCTGCCATAATTTTTCCTGCAGGTAGGCGCTGATTTTCTTACCGGTAGCTCTTTCTACTACTATTGCCAGTAACTGCGTATTGATGCTTTGGTATTCAAAAGCCTTTCCCGGCTCCGTTTTGATTTTTACTTTTAATGAATGTTTTAGCAGGTTGGGGCGGAAGCCCAGTTTGATAGCAGCGTCTTTAATTCCATATGATCCTTCCTTGAATTGCAAACCGCTTCTCATATCCAGCAGGTGCTGCAGCGTAATATTTGTAAAACGGTGATCCCTTTTTTTAAGTTCAGGCAAATAATCTGTAACAGGTTGTTGCAACGAACCAATCCTGCCTTCTGCCAATGCAATGCTAACCAGGGTTGATACAAATGATTTAGCAATTGAAAACGATGGAAGCAGGGACTCTCTTTTAAACCCATTAAAATAACCCTCGTAAATAACACTGTCATTCCTGATAATTAAGAAAGCGGCAGTTAAGGAAGCAGAAAGGTTGGCATCAACAAAGGTCTTCAACGCTCCATATTCTATTGCCGTTGTGGCATCAATAAAAGAAGAAGGAGCATTCGATTTTTGAACCGTTACGAAAGGCATTCGTTCATGATCGGTTAACTGAAATTTACGCACCTTGTAAGCCCGAAGTATCCAGCAGGAAGAACAGCAAGTAAGGAGGAGAAAACAAAATGCCAGGCGCATGAAAATGTTTTATAAAACTTTAAACAGGCTTCATTCTTTATACTTTTTTATCTTGTTTTGATCACTTTGGTTTTTGTCCACGTATCATGCCAGGGGCCATTACCAAACCATATACTTAAAGCTTCAAATGGAACCAGCCGGCACAGGCTGCGTAAAAAAGCATCTTTGAATGTAAGTTCCTCTCCATCATCCCTGATAGCACGGGTGCCGGTAATCAGCTTTCCAAGTGTATAGCCTTTAAAAGCTTTTTCGCAAATAGAATAATAAACAAGATGATTAAGCAACGTAATAATATAAGAGGCTAAAAGATTCTCTTCACCAAAAAGATCATAAGCGGTTTGTGGCGCAACAGCTAATAAGAACCTGATCAATAAAGTGCTGGTTACATAACTTAATGCATACCGCATCAGCAGTGAATCAACTAAATAATTTACAAGCCTTTGCCCGTTTGATGCTTCATTGTACTCCGCAAACTCGTTCTCATCAAACAAATCAGTTTCGGTTGCCTTTGGGTACATTTCGGAAGAATCCATTACACTTTTTTAAGTAATTTAAATAGCAAAGGCGGGATTACAAAACTCCTGCCTCCTGTAAAGCGGCCCTCAACTGCAACGGGCTGGTAAACCGTATTGTTTTTATCCCGAATGCCTCCGCTGCTTCTGCATTACGCAGATTATCATCAATGAAAATAGCTTCTTCTTTGTTTATGTTGAAACGATCGAGCAGCAATTGGTAAAATTCCGGGAAAGGCTTACGCATTTTTTCTTCACCACTCACTAACCGGCCATCAAACCAATGTAAAAAATCATAGCGTTGTAAGGCAACAGGAAAGAGTTCGGCGCTCCAGTTGGTAAGTGCATAGAACTTATACCTGCCACTCTGTTTTAACTGGCGGAAAATCTCCACCGTTTCTATAATTGGCCCCCCCAACATTTCTTCCCACCGGCCGTAATAAGCTTCAATATGCTCCCTCCATTCCGGATGTTGTGCAATGGCGATTTCGTTCGCCTCTTTAATTGTGCGGCCGGCATCCTGCTCCTCGTTCCATTCTGCTGTGCAGATGTTTGCAAAAAAGTGTTGGCGCTTTTCTTCTTCGGGAATGAGTGTGTCAAAAACATAAGCCGGGTTCCAGTCGATAAGTACACCGCCCAAATCAAAAATAATTGTTGTGATTTTCATGCCTGCAAATGTAAATGCTTTAGAGAGCTATGAGGGTTGAGTAAGAACTTTATTGAACAAGAGCTTTGCAAAACCTTAAAGGTCTGAATCGGAGCGCTTTTCTTTAAACTTGAATTTAAAATAAAGCATAATAAGAGAACAGATGAGTACAAGACTATTAGTATAAATGATAGGAATATCTTTTAAGATAATACCGTAAATAAGCCACATAATTACTGATATGGTAGCAAAGGCGAACATGAGCAATGATATATCGGAAGCCGATTTCGTTTTCCATGTTTTGATTACCTGGGGTAAAAAAGTAATGGCGGAAATGCTGCCGGCCGCCATGCCGAGAAGTTGTATTGAAGTCATAAATAAACGTGCAAATAGGTAAATGTGAAAATAAGCAAATGAACGAATTGGTCAATAAGACAAAGGGCAATGTGCTATCGTGGCCTTGCTCGGACCTACCGCTTTTCAAGCAGCCACCACCTGCGTTTGCGGGGCATAACTTTGTAGTTGGTTGTAATGTATTTTAAAATGTGATTCATCGCTTCGTCTATGTCATCGGTAAATAAGACCAGATTCATATCTTCTTCTGAGATGGTTCCTTTTAGGGCCATGTCATGCATAGCTTCCCAAAGCTCTTTATAATATTCCTTGCCAAATAAAACCATGGGGAAAGTGGTCAGGCTCTTGGTTTGTATCAGTGTAAGCGTTTCAAAAAATTCGTCCATGGTACCGAAGCCGCCCGGCAGAATAATAAACGCATAAGAGTATTTTATCAGCAAGGTTTTTCGTACAAAAAAGTGTTCAAACGTGTACGATTTATGTACATACTTATTTCCTACCTGCTCAAAGGGCAATTGAATATTGCAGCCAACCGACATTCCCCCGTTTTCATAAGCACCCCTGTTGGCAGCTTCCATTACACCTGGGCCGCCGCCGGTAAGTGTTGTAAACCCAGACGCTGCAATGCGCTTACCAAATTCCCTTGCCTGCCCGTAATACATGTTGTCTTCTTTAAATCGGGCCGAACCAAAAACCGTAATGCAGGGCCCGACAAAATGCAGGGTACGAAAAGCTTTCATAAACTGTCTGAAAACTTTCCAGGCAAAACGTAATTCGTAGGTACGGCTCTTGGGTCCTTCCAGGTAAACTGGCTGTTTCGGGGGTATAATAGGTTTGTTATCCATGAGGGCTAAAAGTAGAAAGAAAGCAGGAGACAGGAGTGAGAATTCAGAAGTCAGAAGCCTGGACACAGGATAATGTGTACGCACCGGATGTTGGTTTTTAACTTGCTGCTGCGATGCTTCTTTTCTCACTCCTGTCTCCTGAATTCTGGCTCCTGTCTCTTTAACTTCGTCCTCATGAAGATCATTTCTTACAACGTTAACGGACTGCGGGCCGCTATAAAAAAAGGATTTATTGACTGGCTGGAAACACATCCGGCCGATGTGATTTGCATACAGGAGGCTAAAGCGCAGCAAACGGATGTTGATTCAAAATTATTTACTGCTTTAGGATATCATGACCATTGGTTTTGTGCACAAAAAAAAGGCTATAGCGGTGTAACTGTATTTACAAAGATTCATCCGGATAAAGTGCAGTGTGGAACCGGTCACCAGGTTAGCGATGATGAAGGAAGAGTAGTGCAGCTTGACTTTGGAAAAGTAAGGTTGATCAATGCTTATTTTCCTTCCGGTAGTTCAGGCGATGAGCGTCAAACCTACAAGTATCAATGGCTGGATGAATTTTATAACTATGTACAGAAGCTAAGGAAAACACACCCGCATATTGTTCTTTGCGGCGACTATAATATTGCACATAAGGAAATTGATATCCACAACCCCAAAGGCAATAAAACCACATCGGGTTTTTTGCCCGAAGAAAGAGCCTGGATGGATAAATTGTATAACAATGGTTGGGTAGATACCCTGCGTGAGTTTAGGACAGGGCCGCACTGTTATAGTTGGTGGAGCCAGCGATTTCCATCGGTACGGGCAGCTAATAAAGGCTGGCGTATTGACTACATTTCAGTAACAGAAAGTTTAAAGCCTTATTTAAGGGATGCGGAGATTTACCCCGATGTAAAACATAGCGACCATTGTCCCGTTTATGCCGAAATAGATGTTGAAGCGCTTAAAAATTAATTATGATCATTTATAATGTAACTATAAAAGTAGAGGCAACAATTGCTGAACCCTGGTTGCGATGGTTGCTAAATGAGCACATTCCGGAGGTGACGGGGAGTGGTTGTTTCAGCAGTTATAAAGTAGTTCGGTTATTAGAAGTGGATGACAATGAAGGCCCCACGTATGCTATCCAGTATTGGGCTGATGCAAAAGCTGACTACAACCGGTATATAGAAAATCATGCACCGGCAATGCGGCAAAAATCAATAGATAAATGGGGCGGGCGGTTTATTGCCTTTAGAAGTGTAATGCAGGTGATAGAAGAAGGGAAGACATGAATGGCCGAATAGTGAATAAGGAAGGAAGAAGGAAAAGACAAAGAAGTAAAGAAGACAAAATTTGCCGATTCTGCGGTTTGTTAGTTTTGTATTTATATCATCATTCAACATTCGTTGGTTGCTTGTTCAATATTCTCAAACCCTTAACCGTAGCGGTTTACAGCCATACATCCAAATATAATAAATGAAGAGAATTATTTTGTTCGTATCAAAAAGCGTCTAAATTTGTTGCATTCAAACTTTAAAACATAACTAATGAACAAAGCAGAACTGATCGCTAAAATTGCCGATGATGCAGGCATCACTAAAACCCAGGCTAACACTACTTTAGATTCTTTTGTAGAAGCAGTTACCAAAACTTTAAAAGGTGGTGGTAAAGTTACCCTGGTTGGCTTTGGTACTTTCTCCGTTTCCAAGCGTGCTGCCCGCAATGGCCGTAACCCACAAACCGGTGAAGTAATTAAGATTAAAGCCCGTAAAGTTGCCAAGTTCAAAGCCGGTAAGGAACTTTCTGCGAAGTTGTAACCAGCTGCTTAACCTCATTGAAAGCCTTCTGCCAACTGTGGAAGGCTTTTTTGTTTACAAGCAGCAGGCTTGATTAAGACAGAAATTCTGTTACATTTGCCCACTAAAAATTTAATTATGGGCAGAGGCGACAAAAAAACAAAAAAAGGAAAAATATTTAAAGGCTCTTTTGGTAAGTCAAGAGCAGCAAGTGATAAAAAAACAACCGGGAATACACCGGCAGTTGCGGCTGAAAAGAAAGAAGCATAATGAATTGGCAATAAGCAACCGACAATAAGCAATAAGGAAACATATTGCTTGTTGCACATTGCCGATTGCCAGTTTTCTTTACGGCGCCAGTCGTTCAATCTTCCAGCTTCCCCCTTCTAAAGTATATTGAATCCTATCGTGCAGGCGGCTGCGGCGACCCTGCCAAAATTCAATAACAACCGGCTTTACCAGATACCCACCCCAATGCGGCGGACGGGGAATTTCCTGGTTAGCAAACTCCATTTTCTTCTTTTCAAACTGTTCTTCCAGCCAGTCGCGGTTTGTTATTACCCCGCTTTGTGGCGATGCCCATGCACCAATTTGGCTAAGGGCAGGGCGGGAGCGATAGTATTCGTCACTTACCTGTGGATCTATTTTTACCGGGAATCCTAAAATACGAACCTGCCGTTCCAGCTCTTTCCAAAAAAATACCAGGCAGGCTTTTGGGTTTTCATCTAATTGAAGCCCCTTATAGCTTTTATAGTTAGTAAAAAAAACAAACCCCTTTTCATTGAAATCTTTTAGCAGCACAATACGGGCAGAGGGCATTCCATCCGCAGATGCTGTGGCTAACGTCATAGCGTTGGCCTCCAGTATTTCTGAGGCTATAGCTGCATCCCACCATTTTTTGAACTGGTCTATTGGGTCCGCTTCCACATCTGTTTCCAACAAGGTTTCTGCTGTATAATCTTTGCGTATGTCGGCAATGGCTTTGTTCATAAAGCAAATGTAGCAGGGGAATTTGGTGTGAATGTATCAGGGATTCTTGCAATGAAACTAAAACCCCAATGCAGATACTTGCTTTTCTGAAATCGTAATTTTTCTGCCTCCGGTTCTTCTGCTCAATATTGTTCTGAACGTACCAGGGGCTACACAACCGCCGATGCCAAGGAATACTTCAGCCTGTTACCCCCAAAATTATCCACGCCTCCACACTTTCCCACCTGTAGGCTTCTACCCATAGGCACAAAACCTAAACTCTGAACCTTAAAACCTCTAACCCATCCAATTCTTTCTTAATTATCCCCCCTTCCAAAAATGATTAATCTATTTTTGCGGGTTCATGCAGCTTTTGGGTTTTCAAAAGCTACTATTAACGAGTAATAACCAACATGGCAAAAAATATTTTACATTGTTCGTTTTGTGGCCGCAGCCGGGATGAGGTGAAGATTTTAATTGCGGGGCAGGAGGGACATATCTGCGAGAACTGTGTGGATCATGCACGGGAAATTATTGAGCAGGAACTGCTGGTGCGGGAAGACAAATCGGCTACGCCTTCCACCTTCAAGCTCCAGGTGCGTAAACCAATTGAAGTTAAAAAATTCCTTGATGAGTACGTGATTGGCCAGGATGACGCAAAGAAAGTAATGGCAGTTGCGGTATATAACCACTATAAGCGCCTTCAATACAAATCATCCGACGCACAGAAAGATGAAATTGAAATTGAGAAAAGCAATATTGTAATGGTGGGGGAAACGGGTACAGGTAAAACCTTACTGGCTAAAACAATCGCCAAATTGCTGAACGTGCCGTTTGCCATTGTTGACGCTACCGTATTTACAGAAGCCGGTTACGTGGGCGAAGATGTGGAAAGCATCTTAACCCGTTTGCTACAGGTTTGTAATTACGATGTAGCAGCCGCTGAACGTGGCATTGTGTATATTGACGAGATAGATAAAATTGCCCGCAAGAGCGATAACCCATCCATTACCCGCGATGTGAGCGGCGAAGGTGTGCAGCAAGGAATGCTGAAGCTGCTGGAAGGAACCGACGTACTGGTACCACCGCAGGGTGGCCGTAAACATCCGGAGCAAAAGCTGATAAAAATCAACACGCAAAATATTTTGTTTGTATGCGGTGGGGCCTTTGATGGTATTGACCGCATCATTGCCCGCAGGGTTCAAACCAATACCATTGGCTTTAATGTAGACAAGCAACTACAGGAAAGCATGAAAAAAAACCTGCTGAAATACGTAAATGCCCAGGACCTTAAAGCTTTTGGTTTGATACCGGAACTCCTTGGCCGCCTGCCTGTTGTTACACATCTGGATCCTTTGGATGCAGTTACGCTACGGGCTATTTTAACAGAGCCTAAAAACGCTTTAATAAAACAATATGTCCGCCTGTTTGAACTGGAAGGTATTAAACTGACTATTGAAGAGGACGTGCTGGACTTTATGGTAGAAAAGGCTATGGAATATAAACTCGGTGCAAGAGGCCTGCGCAGCATTTGTGAGGGAATATTGACCGACGCCATGTTTGAATTGCCTTCTTCAAAAGAAAAATTCTTTACGCTTGATATGGAGTATGCCAGCCGTAAATTTGATAAAAGCAAGTTGAGCTTGCTAAAAGTGGCGTAAGCAATCAGCTAATTATCACATTAATATAAAATTATGTTTGGAGTAAATAAAGACAATGTACAAGGCCAGGTTGGTGAGCTGACAGAGCGGTTAAAAACCGGCGCTAACCTTAGCGACGAACAGGCGCAGCAAGTATTGGAAACCATCAAATCATTTGTAGTGGAAAAGTATCCAATGTTGTCAGGTGCTGTAAACAGTATGTTTGGTGACAAATAGAAATTATTGAACTGCCTCATCTTTTTTGAACGCTGCACTTTTATCTTCCTTCTTTTTTGTTGCTCCTGCAACCACCGGGAAGAGCGAAAAGTGCAGCGTTCTTTTTATTACTGGAAAACGGTTTTTACGCTTACTTCAAAGGAGCAAAGAGCACTTACCGCCTTATCCGTTCAAAAGCTGTATGTAAAATTTTTTGATGTGGACTGGGATAGCCAAAAGCGTTCCGCCCTTCCGGTGGCTAAAAGTATTTTCAGTCAAACGCCTCCCGTTAACACTACCATTACGCCGGTTGTATTCATTACACAGGAACCGCTTCAAAATCTTGATGAAAAAGGCTTGGATAGTTTGGGCTTACATATCGGAGCCCTGCTTTCTTCCATTGCTACCGGCAATGGGCTCCATCTTTCCAATGAAATTCAATTGGACTGCGATTGGACGCAGAACACAAAGGCCAAATACTTCTATCTTATCAATCGTCTAAAGCAGCAGCCTTTTTTTCAAAAGAAGATTATCTCTGCTACGATTCGCCTGCATCAACTAAAATTTCTTTCGCAGGCCGGTATTCCACCGGTAGATAAAGGTTTGCTGATGTGTTACAACATGGGCAACCTTCGGCATCCCCAAACAAAAAATTCAATTATTGATGAAGGAGAATTAAAAAAGTATATCAACAATTTAGATAGCTACACACTTCCACTGGATGTGGCCCTTCCTATTTTTGATTGGTGGGTTTTATTTGACAGGGATACTTATAAAGGTTTGGTGAGAGAGTTTAGTCCGGGAGAACGCTGGGGAGGAAAAGAAAAAATTCAGTTTGAAAGGGATACAATCATCAACGGATTTTCGTTTAAAGCCGGGCAGTGGGTTCGCCATGAAAACAGTGATGCGGCTGTCGTAAAAAGATGTGCCGATCGTATTTCAGATAAATTGAAACAGAAAGAACTAACTGTAATTTTATATCACCTCAACCAAAATAACCTTGCAAACTATTCTACACATGAAATGGAAAATTTTTATAACCGTTTTCGTTAGCACGGTACTATTGGCTATTCCTCAAAACAGTTTTACCTGTGGCGGGAGCGAAGACCCTTACGACTACTTTACCTCGTTCTTTAGTCACAGTGCGGGAACCAGCAAAGTATACAAGCCGTTTTATTATACAGCATTGCTCACATTTTATGATGACTGGAGCCAGGATTCTATTGGTTATGAGGCCGACCGTGTAATTAAGGAATGGGAAGATTATACAAGGTCGTCGCAGGCAGCCGTGGTGCAATTGGTTTACAAGTCGGGCAAGGAGGATATACTGCAATTAAAGCAAAGCCTTACTGATAACAAACCACTGGCGAAATCTTTTGGTAGTAATGCCGCGGCTAATTTTCTATTGAAGAACAAAAACATAGATGCCGTTTCTTACCTCGCCTTTGCAAAAAAAATTGAACCTGCCAGCGTTACCGATGCATGGACAGATGGCAAAACCGATAGCGTTTTATTTAATAGTTATATAGCCGAAGCGAATGCCGCTTTTGCGAAAGCTACAGATCCTTTTCTTAAGAATAAGTGGGCTTTTCAGCGCTGCAAGCTTGCTTTTTATAACCATCGTTACAATGATTGCATTAGGTGGTACGATGAATATTTTACAGATGCTAATGCTGCAGCCGTAAACCAACTGGCCCTATCTTACAAGGGAGGAAGCCAATACCGGGTAGGTATAAAAAACGGCGCAGCTTATAGTTTCAGCAGAGCGTTCCCACTTTCCGGCCACAATAAAAAAGACAATTTTCTTGGATTTTTATGGGCAACGGATTACTGCAATGCCGCAAAGATTCCTACGTACACAGCACAATGTAAAAACAACCCTGAGAAAGCCAATATGCTGGCTTTGTTCGCTTTGTATGGTACAGCCTATAAACTGGAAACGTTGCGCAACGTTTACGAGCTTAATCCCTCATCGGCTTTGTTGCCTTTATTAGCTACAAGAGAAGTAAATAAATTGGAAGAGCAATACTTTACGCCAATGTTATCCCGGGAAAAAGGCGGCCAGGCTTTATACGCTTCCTGGGCCTGGAGGGGTGAAGATGAAGCCGGAAAACTGAAACCGCTAAAGCCGGAACCAGTGACTAACACAGCCATTTTTTTTGAGAAATTAATGAATGACAAGGCGATGAACAATCGTGCTTTCTATGGCGCCGCTGCAGCTTACCTGCATTTTATGACGAAAGATTATGCAAAAGCAAAAGCGGTGCTGGCTGTAGCCAAAGACTTAAACCCTGATGGAAAAGTCAGAGATCAACTATCACTGATTGATTTGCTGCTTGTTGCTAATGAAGGCAAAATGGTAACGCCGGAAACCGAAACTCAACTGCTGCCATCGATTAAGTGGCTGGTGGAAAAAGCAAAAAATAACACAGAATATGCCCTGTTTTGCCGCAACTTTTTTTCCCAAATATTGGCGCAGCGATACGAGCAGCAAGGCGATGCGCCAAAAGCAGCACTGGCGTATGGTATGGCCGACTTAGGCTTTATTAAGCAGGGCGAAAACGATAATTATTATTCTTATCCACCTGCCATTGACTTTGTGCGGGAACAAATGAACACCGCTGACCTGCTGAAACTGTACCAGTTTACCACTTCACCATCTACTGAAACGGTCAAATATTTTGTGCTGAATTCTTCGGTAAAAAAAGATGGTGTTGTTGATGTAATTGGCACTTCTTACCTGCGTGACAGGAATTATATCCAGGCTATCGAATGGCTGGGTAAAGCAGGCAAATCAGAGCCATTAACTGGATCGCAGTATAATTATACTACGGGTAAGGAAAAGACGGTTAATGTTGATCCCCTGTTCGATTATATAAACGACTGGCAGCGATTGAACAAGTCGGCAGTAAAGCCATATACTAAACTAACCCTAGCACAAAAGTTACTGGAACTGCAAACAAAAGCTGATAGTCCCCTTGCTACTGAAGACGGCTCCAAAATATATTACCAGTTAGCAAGTGCCTTCTACAACATGAGTTATTATGGAAATAGCTGGAACGCTGTTGCCTATGAGCGTAGCACTGTTGATTGGAACGATGGCATTTACAAACAACCGTGGCAGCGGGAATATTATGGTGTATATAAAGCCAGGGAGTATTACCAGAAGGCCTATGAACTGGCTACAGATAAAGAATTCAAAGCGGCCTGTTTATTTATGGTAGCCAAGTGCGCACAAAGGCAGGTTGTGCGGCCAACGTATGATTATAACAATTACGAATTGGCTGATAAGAAAGTTGCTGCTTTTGAAAAGGCCTTTAAGGCCAACCCGCTGTTTGCAAAATTTAAAACGGAGTTCGGCACTACTAAATTTTACCAGTATGCGTATAACCGTTGCAGCTATTTAAGAGATTTTGTGAAGGGTAGTGGCAGTGGTAGGCCTACAACCACTACAAAACCAAAGAAAGGGTAACGGGATTCTTACCAATGTTCCGGAAATGATTATAAGCAAGAAGTAATCAGGTAGCTTGTAGAAAAGACTGGTTTCTATTATAAAACGAATCCCGCAGCAGAGCGGGATTTTTATTTTATTGTTTATCCAAATCACAGAGAAAATTGTCTGCAATTGATAAATGTCCCTGCCGTTTTTCGTGCGGCATTTTCTCAAACATTCTTAATAACATACTCAGCCGCGGATTCTGATTGAAAAAATCCTGGTGCATAAACATAAACCGCCAAAACAGCGCATCCCACACTTCCTGCCACGGTCCTTTTTTCCATGTGCCCATCTTTAATAAGTAATTGCTTCCGCTAATGTATGGTTTCGTGGTCATTAGCCCACCATCGGCAAAACATATCACACCATACGTGTTGGGCACCATTACCCAATCGTATGCATCTACAAACATCTCCATAAACCACCTGTAGACTTCACCAGGATCAAATTCGCACAGCAACATAAAATTGCCCAGCACCATCAATCGTTCAATATGGTGTGTGTAACCGTTTTGTAAAACTTTCTGTATCACAATATCAACCGGCTCTACGCCCGTAGTACCCTTCCAAAAAGCAGGTGGAATTTTACGGGTAAAGCCCCAGTAATTTTTTGTGCGTTGTGCCCTTCCTTCCCGTTCATACACGGCTCTAATAAACTCCCGCCAGCCCACAATTTGCCGTATAAAGCCTTCCAAAGAATTGAGAGGAGTGTTATACTCAACAGCCGCATCCAAAGCCTTGTCTATGATGTGCTGGGGCGTTAACAGCCCTATATTTAGCATCGGTGTAAGGCATGAGTGATAAAGCAAACCTTCCGCAGGAACCATTGCATCTTCATACGCACCAAAATGTTGAAAACGATTTTCTAAAAAATCATCGAGCCACTTCTCTGCTTCAGCATGTGTTACCGGGTAAAAACCTTTCTGTTTAAAAAAAGGCGGCTCTGTAGTGCCATAATTTTTGCAAAAATGTTGGTGTACGTACGCGGCGGCATCAGGCACATACTGTTGATTGTTGGGTAGTGTAAATGCAGGCGCCCTTTGCCCTTTTGGAAACTTCAGCCTGTTCTCTTCATCGTACGTCCATTTACTGCCGATAGGTTTGTTATCCTTCTC
>DASQMG010000285.1:0-1518 GCA_035645595.1 Flavisolibacter sp.
AGTGTTCGAGGGAGAACTCCATTCGAATAATCACGGTAACCATTGCCAACGGTGGCGGGACTCTTCAACTCAATTTTATTTTTAATTCCATACAAGCCCGAAGCAAGACAGGCAGCCATGGCCAGGTAAGGATTTACATCAGCGCCCGGCACTCTTGTTTCTAACCGGCAACTTTTCTTGCTTCCCGGTAATACACGCAACGCAACTGTTCTGTTATCAATGCCCCATGTCAGGGTTGTTGGCGCCCAGGCACCTTCAACCAACCGCTTATAACTGTTGATGGTTGGGGCCAGCATTGGCAAAATAAAAGGCAAACAATACAATTGCCCGGCAACATAATGTTTCATCACTTCGCTCATCTTTGAAGGAGCCGCTTCATCATAAAAAACATTCTGTTCTTTCTTCCATAAGCTTTGATGAATATGTCCTCCGCATCCAGGCAATTGCTCATTCACCTTTGCCATGAAAGTGGCCATGATGCCGTGACGGAAAGCGATTTCTTTTACTGCAGTTTTAAACAGTACAGCCCTGTCTGCAGCCAGCAAAATATCGCTATACATTATTGCCGCTTCATATGTTCCCGGGCCGGTTTCTGTATGCAAACCCTCAATGGGCACATCAAACTTTGTAAGCAGTTCAAATAAGTCGGAAAAAAATGGATTGTTTAGTGATGTGCGTAAAACGGAATAGCCAAACATCCCCGGAGCAAGCGGCATCATGTTTCTAAAGCCTTTATCGTTTGCAGATTGAGGAGTCTCCTTAAAATTATACCATTCAAACTCCTGTGAGAATAATGGCGTATAACCCAGGGTCGTTGCATCTCCCAAAATTTTCTTTACTAATTGGCGGGGGCAAACGGAAGAAGGTCTGTTATCTGCATCAATAAAATCGCCAAGAAAAAAAGGCACATCGCTTTCCCAGGGGACCTTTCTAAAAGTAGACGTATCGATTCGGGCCGGGCAATCGGGGTAACCGGTATGCCAGCCGGTAAAGCCACTGTTATCATACGCTGCATCCCCTACATCCCAACCAAAAATTACATCACAAAAGCTGGTGCTGCTTTCATAAACCGACAGAAATTTTTCTTTTGCAATGTACTTTCCACGGAGCACTCCATCAATATCTGTGAAAGCAAGTTTTACTTTTCCTGACGGGTGTTCTTTCACAAATTGAATTATTTCATTCGTATTCATGCCTTCACTTTAAAAGGAAATTTACGCTTAATTCAATTCAGCGTTTTTTGTAAAAATTTTGAAAAGCCCAAAACAAATACCCATGATTATGAAATAGAAAACAGCAAGCTTTAAATTAAAGATGATCATAGCAATGGCCGATGCAAGAGCAATTACAAAAGCTATAAGCGGCATCAGCGGATAAAAAGGGACTTTGTAGGGGCGATGTAAAGCAGGTTCCGCCTTTCTTAGTTTTAATAGCGCCAGCATTGAAAAAATATATAAGGTCAATGCGCCAAAAACCGCGATGGTAATAATTTCAGCAGTTTTGCCGGTAAGCAATGCA
>DASQMG010000286.1:0-2464 GCA_035645595.1 Flavisolibacter sp.
CCTGCTTTTTTCCATAAAGTACAAAGCCAGCGAGGGATCATTTGCCTCATAGCAGGCTTCTATAGCATTGGTAAAGAACTCTCTTGTTTCGCTTCGCCAATACAGCTTGCTTTGCTCACCGGTTTGTTCGTGGCGCATATCAGTGATAAGCGAGTCAGTAAGTAAGGCTGTATTTAAAGCGGCATTTATATAGTATTTGTTTTGTGTTTGCTTATATAGATAGAGAAGACATTCTGCCTTATTGGCAAGTAAGAGAGAAAGAAAATTTTTATCACTGATGGGATTGCATTGGCGATGGGTTGGATAACTCAGTGCATTATTATTTTTAAAAGACGGTACAACTTGCAGTAAACTCTTATGGTACCCCGTTGCCGCATCGGTATATTTTTTTGTTCGAAAGGCGATCGCGGCCAGGTTGTTCGTTGCTTTGATAGCGGTTTCGTTGTTACCGCTTTTTTGCGCCAGTTGTGCGGCTTTTATGTAATGATTTATTGCTGCACGATAATCCTCTGTCTTATTATTCATTGCTTCCTTTCGTAAGGTATTACCGGCATCAAGGTAGTCATTGGAAAGGCTTGCTGTATCGCCATTTTTGCTATGGACAGCTATTGCTCTTTTATGATAAGCCATCGCTTCGCGATAATTGTTGGCTCCCTCACTTATAGTAGCCTTTACTTTGAAATTGTCGGCGCTAGTAGAGCCTGTTTTATCTGTAAACAAGGCTGCTTTATTAACATCATTCATGGCATGGCTAAACTGATTCATGGCTGAATAAGCCAGGGCCCGCTCATTTAATAATGTTGCAATCTTAGCGGGACTATTTATGAACATGGCTGTTCGTAAACCAAATGCAGTTTCTTCAATGGCTTTTTGAAAATCGCCGGTTTGATGATAGATTTTGGCTTTTGCTATGCGGGCATTTACTACGTGACTAAGTGTCGCTGAGTCATTGAATGCATTCCCTGTTATAGTGCATAAATCAAAATATACCAGTGCATCTTTATATCGGTTTAATTCCCTTAAATAATAACCTAAGTTGTAATAGCTATTAACAGCAAGCCTGGGATTAGTACTGCTTTTCCCGGACGTGTTAATTTGCGTGGAGGCAATGGTATAACTGATAGCTTCGTTAGGCTTGCCAGTAGAGAACTTCAATACACCTATACGGTGTAGTAAGCGGGCATATACCGAATCTCTGGGCAGGCCACAACTGTCGGCCAGGCGCTGAAGTGTAAAAAAACGAATGAGTTTTTTATCAGCAGATAAAGTCGTATCCCTTTCAGTACTTGTCAGCTTATTGTAAAACCCAAGGCTTGTAATACATTGGGAAAAAGAGGTGACAGAAAATAAGGCAACAAAAATTGCGGTGTATAAACTTATCAATATAAACTTATGTACCAAAGTAGGCCTCATACTAATTTGCTGTTATTTATCAGCCCAGTTACCATCTTTAAGGTAGGTAGTAAATTCGGGATCCGAATTGATGATACCAAGTCTTTTCATCTCCTGGAGCAGGAGGATTTTCACAATTTTCTTTTTGCCGGAAACCAGGGGCATAGCGTCCATCAATTCTTTGTGATGCTGAGCAATTTTTCCTGTAATGATAGGTGTGGCATAGGACGATCCTACAATAAAATTGGAAAAGTGCAAGGGGCTTTCGAACCGGAAATCACCGGGCATTATTTTATCGCAATTAACGCCAACATCAACAACCCGGTTTGAAAAGTTCTGCGTAGGGCATACTTCCTTTTCCTCTTTTGATACGGTAGTGACCGCTAATACATTTTCAAGGGTTTTTGAAAGGGAGGCCGGGAAAAATGGGTTATAATCCAGGTTTCTTACATCATCTCCAACAGGGCCTCCGGCTGTTTCGTCGCTGTTTAAATTGCCGGCCGCTGCTACCAGTAATATATTATTAGCGGTCAGGTGCTTTTTTACAAACTGTTCTAATATAGCTGGCGCCCCGGATCCTTTAGTTGCATAAAACCCAAAGCTGGCGTTAATGATGGTAGCACCGCTGTTGGCCGCGTAAGCAAACCCGCACAGGATGCTAAACAGGTCGCTCTTTCCGTGGCTGTTATGAATTTTTACCGGCAGTATGTTTGTTTTTCTTTTGCGATACCGGGTCTCCTGGTCAATAATAAATTGCGTAACTGCACTGCCATGGCGGGATGGATAATCATCATCGGTAACATCGGTCCTGTTAAAGAAATTCCAGCCTCGTTCGCCCCCTGGCATACACAAACTTTGTACACCATCAGTATAAGCACTTTTCATCTCTGGCATAAGGCCGGTATCAAAAACAGCTACTATCACAGAATCACCGTCAGTTTGCGGGCGATCGTATGGTCTTTGTTTGGCATCACGCTCGGGTACACAGCCCAATTGTTCCGGGAGGTCAATGATCAAATTATAACTAAAGCAGGCAACAGCATCACCACCGCCGCTCGGTGGTGCACCTGTA
>DASQMG010000287.1:0-4822 GCA_035645595.1 Flavisolibacter sp.
GCTGCCTCCAGGCTTGCTTTGGCCTGCGGCCATACACCACCAACCTTATAGGGCAAAACCGTAAAATGCGGAATGCTATTTATAAATTCCAGGAAGGAAGCTGTTGATCCGCCATCGGTAATAATAACGGGCATATTTAGCGAAGCCAGTTGTTGCAGGGCTGCAATTAACTCTGTTTCTTCTCCTTTATTTCTTGCTAAGGTGATGGTAGCAATCGTGATATCCTGTGGGTTCATTATGATGGGTTGTTCTAAAATTTATTTTCCTGTTTTTATAACTGGCAAGGCCCTTTCCAGTACTTCATCTTTACCGGCTTTTAAACCTGTTACAGGCAGCTAAAAGTGAAGCCAATAGAAATAAGAGAACCTTCGCATAGCCGTGGTTGTTTTTACAATTGGAAAGTAGTGAAAATCTATAAAATTACTAAAGCGCTATTAAGATAAGGTGTAGGATTCACCCTAATGGCTTAAGTATTGCAGTCTTGCTGCTCTGTATTATTTCTTAATAATTATTTACTGATATGAAAAAGACAAAATCCCTGCAGGGAAAAACAGTGGTGATCACAGGTGCTTCAAGTGGTGTGGGCCGGGCTGCTGCCATGGAAATGGCAAGCCGCGGAGCTGATGTAGTACTGGCAGCACGGAGAGAAGAAGCCTTGCAGGAAGTAGCCGCCGAATGTGAGGCGCTAGGAGTACGGTGCCTGGTTGTAGTTACCGATGTAAAAGAAGCTGCTGCAGTAAGCCATTTAGCGGCCAAAGCGAGGGATTGGAGCGGCACTATTGATGCCTGGGTAAACAATGCCGGTGTGTTAGCCGCCGGTGCTTTTGAAGAAACACCACTTGCTGTTCATGAAGCCATTGTGCAAACTAATTTATTAGGTTATGTAAAAGGCGCTCATGCGGCGCTACCCATTTTTAAGGAACAGGGTTATGGCGTATTGATCAACAATATTTCTGTAGGCGGCTGGTTTCCTACACCCTACGCAGCCGGGTACAGTGCCTCCAAATTCGGGCTTCGCGGTTTTGGTGAAGCACTCCAAGGCGAGTTGCACAGCTGGCCCAACATTCACGTATGCAATTTGTATCCTGCTTTTTTAGATACGCCGGGCATACAACATGCAGGTAATTACACGGGCAAAGTATTAAAGCCTGCACCACCGGTTTATAATCCGCAACAGGTAGCAAAGGCAATGGCGCATTTGGTGTTGCATCCAAAAGCAACTACGGTGGTAGGCCCGGTTTCCACCCTGTTACGAATTGCTCATGCCGTTGCTCCGGCACTTTCACGGCGCATTACAGCGGGGGTAATGGAATCTTATTTCAAAAATGGAGATACTATTGCCTTTACCGACGGCAATCTTTTTCTGCCTTCCGAATTCGGTACGTCCATTCACGGAGGATGGTCCACACCGGCAAAACAACAACAAAAGATGGCTTTTGCGGGCTTGCTTATTGGCGGCATAGCTATTGGTCTTAGCCTGTTGCTTAAACGATCTTCCACATAGTTGCATTTGCCATTCTGGTACCTGTTGTTCTTTATCTATTGACTGTTACCCTGGTTTTGCAAACCGTGGATAAGCTTAGCTTATTTACCGTGGTAGGCCTCATTTAAATAATGCCTGATTCGTGAATAAAATAAACTATAGTAAATAAGGTCGCATTGGAGAGGAGCTTCGCACTTAAGAACAGTTCCGGAGCAAACATGGGAATGCTAAAAAGATCAGTCGTCTTTCTTCTCATTTTACACAACAAGAGCTCTTGGATTGATAAGTAATTATGCAGTTTGTTCGTTGTATAAGCCTTCTTTTTAAAATGATTTAAACAAACTTCTTCGGGCATATTAGTTGCCCCATAAAAAATAAAAACATGCAAGTAAAAGACGCCATTCAAATAGAGTTATCAAAAGAATTTTCAGTACCGGTAGATCGTTTATTTAAGGCCTGGACTACAGAAGAAGATTTAAAACAATGGTGGAAGCCAATGGGCAATACATTGACGGGGCTGGTAAATGAACTATCAACCGGGGGAAGAGTAGAGTACAAATTTTCTACTGACGAAGGAGTGGAAGCTTTTACAATAAGCGGCACTTACAAAGAGGCCCAGCCAGGTAAGAAATTAGTTTATACCTGGAACTGGAAGTTGCCATCGCCATCGGTACAGGATACTGATTTTTTGTTAACGATAGAATTTGCTTCAACCGGTGCCGGAAGCAGTTTGCATGTAATGCAGGAGCAGTTTACTTCAGAAGAAGCTGTACTGCCACACAAAGAAGGCTGGGAAGGTGCTTTACAAAGTTTAGAAACATATCTGCAGCAACAATAGAAGGCAAGCCTGGTTTACCCCTTGCTGGTTGCATTTTGCTCAGCATACTTTTCCCTAACTGATGCCGCGGCATTTTTTGCAGGAGGCGATGTTTGTTGCTTGTAAGGCAGATGATATTGTTTTAAAAAGAGTTCTTTACTATCGTGGTAAGAACTAATGGCGCCAAGCAAACTCATACCCTTGATATAGTACCACGCCAAATCAACCTGGTGAGCTAAAAAACCGCTACGGGCACTCGAGGGGTAGAGGTGATGGTTGTTATGCCATTCGCCCGCCACGATCCCGGGCCATAATTGATTAATAGAAAGATCGCCACGATTAAAGTCAGTACCATCTTTATGTTTCTGTTCGCCTTTTGCATGTCCCTCATAGTTAAATGTGCGAACCCCTACCGCCCAAAACGCAGCAGCGCCGAACAAAGCACACACGCAGGCAATACCACCAATCAGGTAAAATACACCTGCCCAGAAGCCCCAGTTTAAAAGGGTACTTAAGACAGCCCTGCCGGGATGCGCAATAGAACCCCATTCCAGATATTGCGCATAGGTATTAGTACGCACACCGGTATGTTTCATCATAGCAGCCACGCGACGGTAATCTCCTTCTGATAAATTTTTTGCAATAGGCTGATGATTTACATCAGCTAAAAAGCAGTAAAGAAATCCTGCCTGTGCATTGTAAGGGTCTCCGGGCTGGTCGCTTTTTGCATGGTGCACATGATGTGAGACCACGTATATTTCTTCCGGTATCATGGTAATAGTAAGGTTTTGGGTAACCGTGCGCCAAAAGCTGTTTTTAAACCGATAAGCTTTGTGTGTACAATAGCGATGGTGCCAGATGGTGCCATGCGTACCCATAATAATCATGCTGTAAACAAAAGCGGCAATGAGTAGCGGAATAGTAAAAAACTTGAAAATAAATAAAAACAGAAGGGGGGCCAGCAGGGCCACTTTCATCCAGCTAAAGAAAGGAAGCCAGGCCTTTTTGCTTCTGAAAATGTTAAGCCTGGAAAAAAATTCTTTAAAAATTTGTGATAGCGTGGGTTTGATCAAATCGCCGTTTTCATTTTTCCAACCATACCCTGGCGTTTCCAGTACGTAATCCAATAAAGGCATATTCAAGCTATTTTGTTAGGGGTGTATAAGCAAAGATTTAAAGATAGGAGTTTCAGCTACCTGATTGCAGTAGAAAAAATTAATTGGGATATAAATAAAGGCAAAAGGGCATTAATTATTGTTGAGTAATTTATACGATGTAGGGGCCGCTTTACTATCAACATATAAAAATTATGTGCTATTTGCGGTAAGCCTTCCACAACTAAAGTTTTTTTTCTGCTTATTATTACCTGTTTCGAACATCTTGAACAGGTATGGCACATTTTTTTGTTTATATACCTAAACATTATTATTCACTCATAAAACCCTTAACTATGTTACGCTGGACAGTTATCTTTTTAATCGTAGCCATCATTGCCGCTATTTTCGGTTTCGGTGGTATAGCAGCAGGTGCTGCAGGTATTGCTAAGATCTTATTCTTTATCTTCTTAGTATTGTTTGTATTAAGCTTATTGTTTGGAAGAAGAAGTACAAACATTTAATTCTTGAACAAGTAGTTACGTACCTGATTGCTGTTTTAGTTTTGTAGATATAGGGTAGTGTATAAACAGTAAATAATAAGGCTCGCTGAAAGGCGGGCTTTCTTATTTACTGGAAACAACGAAATGAAAAAGTATGAAATGCCTCCGGAGCAGCAACAAAGCTAAATCTATATCCCTCTTCCTTGCTTTTTGTGGATTTAAGTAAACCCGAACTAACATTTACCTGGAGATAGAACAGAGCCACTTCCATCATAGAATCAGGAGTATTGTTTTTTCTCTCACTTTATGTGAACCTGGCATTAGTTGTGGATACTTTTTCCCCTTATCGTATGCCGCCAACCGCTTACTGCATGATGTAGACTATACTATTTGAGCTATTTTTTAAAGATTTTCCACACCGCTTTTTTCATCAAAAACAAATGGCATTATATACGATGGGTGATTTAATTCGTTGTCTAATGTTTCTATGTATGCTTTAGATAGGCTATTTAGGATTTTTCAACTGCTACAAGTGCTACGGGCTAACCCGTCTATCAACGTATGATCGCATTAATTTTTTAAGCACCTCATGGTTTGTAGAAAAGAAGATTTTAATTGTTCATTGTTACATGCTTCGCCTGTACTGGCCGCCCACTTCGTATAAGGCATGAGTGATTTGTCCAAGCGAACAATATTTTACTGTTTCCATCAGCTCTTCAAACAGGTTTCCTCCCCCAACTGCCACTTCTTTTAAACGTTGCAGGGCTGCCCCACTTTTTTCTTCATTGCGTTTCCAAAAAGCATGGAGGTTTTGTATTTGTTGTTCTTTTTCTTCTTTGGTGGATCGAATAACTTCACCTGGTAAAATGGTTGGGCTGCCATTCTTATTTAAGAAAGTATTTACGCCTACTAATGGCAGTTCGCC
>DASQMG010000288.1:0-3296 GCA_035645595.1 Flavisolibacter sp.
GTTGGCGGTAGTTTCGCCTGTAACAATAACAAGCTTTGGTGCAGAAGGATAAAACCCGAGCTGGTTTAATTTAATTCGTGGTGTTACTTTCTGGCAAAACACGGTGCCGGAAACTGTTACCAGCAAAGCGGTCAACATATAAAACATCCAGTCCTTCCTTATTATAGATTTCTTCATACCTAGTTTTTTGACAATTAAATAAATGCTACCTGAAGCCTTGTTGAAACAATGTAAGCTTTTCAAATTCAGGTTGCACTTTATTGTGCTGATATTATATGGCTGCTGATTGCTAACCCTCTACACGCGTTGTTTGCTTTACTAACCCTTCTGTCCATTTGATTGTATTATCGCCGGCGCAAGGCCATGCAATACTGTATGACCCTTCCTCTTAACGGTTCGTGGCTTGCGGGATTGCCCCCGTCAGCACGGGTAATCAAGCCAACACCAATGATCTTAAACCGGAGAAGATTGGCTGCCCTCGGTACTATGCCGCCATAGTTCTCAACGATGGTTTGGGTAATAAATGATTGTCTGCATTTCTTCTACATTATGTGGGTAAGAGAACACGAAATGTTGCTCCACTGCCAGGCTCACTTACGGCTGTAATATATCCCTTATGGGCTTCCACTGCCTTTTTGACGATCGCAAGTCCGACCCCTGTTCCAGGATACTCATTATTGCCATGTAGACGTGTAAAAATATTGAAGATGCGGTTGGCATCTCCCTGTTCAAATCCAATTCCGTTATCTTCCACTTCGATCAGGTAAAACATTTTGTCTTTATCCGGTAGCGGGTCATGTAAGCCGGCCCCTGCCCCATTCACTAGCTGTGAGCGGATTTGAACAACAGACGGGGTACCGGGCTTGTTGTATTTTAGAGCGTTGCTGATAAGGTTTTGAAACAACTGTTGTAACTGGCGCCGGTGACCCTTTACTGTGGGGAGATGGCCTACATTTATAACAGCATTTTTTTCCCTGATCATAAGCTCAAGATCTGTCAGAATCAATTGTACTTTTTTATTAAGATCCACCTCTTCTATTTCCTGTCGGCCCTTATAGACCCGCGAATACTCCAACAGATCGTCTACAAGTAGTTTCATCCGGACCGATGCCCCAATTACCTTGTTAAGAAGCTGACTCTCTTCTTCTGATAACCGCCCTTCTAATTTCTCCATAAGGCGGTCTATAAAGAATTGTATTTTTCTTATCGGTTCTTTCAGGTCATGTGAGGCCGAACTGGTGAATTCCTCCAGGCTTTCATTGGATCGTTTCAGTTCATCCAGTAATTGCTGTTGTTTTACCTGCGCTTCTTTTACGGCAGTCACATCGGTAAAGATATGAATCAGGTGATCTTCATCCATCTTGGAAACGGTAAGTTCCAACCATCTTCCTGTGAACTCTAACAGGTATTGAATAAAGGTGGGCTCACCGGTTGCCAGTGTTTTTATGCACATCTGTCCATAAGGAGAGGTCATAATGTTGGGATCAACCTCAGAGGCTTTAGTAGACAGGTAAACTTCACGGGATAAACCTGTATGGCTGATAGCCGAATCGTTTGCCAGCAACGTAATCGCATCTATTATGTCACCGTTTGCATCCCTGATCATTTCAGTTACGGAGATACCATTAGCAGAGTGTTGGAGAATTTTATCAAGCAATGTTTTTTGTTGCCGGAGTTCCCGGATGGTTTCCTTAAGTTCCGTAACGTTCGCAAAGGAGACCACAACACCATCCTCCCCCACTTTTGCAGCCGATGTGTCGTACCATCCATCGTAAGTTTCACTGTGGTAATGAACTTCAAACCTCGCCGGAACACCTGTTTCGATAACTTCTACCAATTTCTCCATTGTTTCAGTTCCCCGCGTAGCCGGAAATTCCTCTAACAGGTTTTTTCCAATCACATCCAAACCTGGCCTAACACTTAACTCCCTGAACTTTTGGTTGACCTGTACAAACTTCAGGTCAACTATTTTGCCTTCTTCATCGCGAACAGCCTTGCAGGTGTAAATGGCGTTTAGCGAAGCGTCGAGTGTGTTGTTAAGAAGATCCTTTTGCTTAATGGTTTCCTTCTCCTGATCCTTCTTATCAGTAACATCAACAAAGTTGGAGATCACACCGTCATGCAATTTGGTAAGCGATACAATGAACCAGCCGAACTCGGCTCCCGCTTGTGTTCGAAAGCTCGTTTCAAAGCGAGCCGGCTCACCGGTTTCAACTACCTCTTTATGTATTTTAAATTGTTCTGTGCTATTGAGATGCGGGAACACTTCCAAAAGTGTTCTGCCGACAGCATCCGGCGGTAACTGTCCGATTTCAAACCCTTTTTTATTGCAGTGAGCCAGTTTAAAATCGGTAATCTCCTCGTTGTCATTGCGAATAGATTTTAGCAGCATGATACCATCCGCTGTAGTGTCCAAAATCTGTTGGTACATTCTCTCCTTTTCCTTTTGCTCAAGGTCAGTCCAGACCTCTTTCGTGCGGTCACGGGTAATACTGAGGATGCCCCCCTCCACCTTACTTCGCTGTACATTAAAGTAGCGGTCAAACCCCGCATTGTAATAGGTGTATTCTACCGGCATGCCGGAGTTCCAAACTTCTAAGCATTGTGTGAAAATGACCGTGATAGTTTCGGTGTTCGTAAGGGAGTTTGTAGTAAGGTGAGTTCCGAGAACTTCCATTGGCGTCTTTCCTAAAACGCGGCCTGCCGCATAGTTTGCATATTGTACCTGGAAATCAACAACGCTGTCACCTCCCGCGAGGCTATCAAAAACAGGTTGGTACCAAACCACGGCATCGGGCTGGTTATCGAAAAGCTGCGCAATTAACTTCCCGGTTTCGGGTTCTTTCAACATGGCGGGGAATAAAAGTTTCAAGTTACAACGATTTTTGAAAAGGTTAAGTTCGTCTGCGATCTGACTGTTTTTAATCACAAATTAAAGTCAAGCTTGTTGTGTGAGTTACAAAAGGAATCTCCATCTTATTGACAGTAATTGTTGGTTAACCTATAAACGCCGAAAGGAAAACGAAGGCCTGCATTTTGAGTTAAGACAGGGACTCCAAGCCGGGTGTGATGTGTGCTATGTTTTATTACACTGTTATTGAAGCCCTATTAACCCTAGGCAATACAGCAACTGATCCTTTTTGTTCGGTATAATAGCCTGTAAGGAAACCGGCGCACAACAGACCAGTGCCTCATTATTTTACGGCTGAATGGAGCCAGGCCTGCAGAAAACACCAGCAGAGCAACAGCATTCCTACTATCAGTTTTAAGACAGCTTCTGTTTAATAGGGCGAAGG
>DASQMG010000289.1:0-23287 GCA_035645595.1 Flavisolibacter sp.
AAAATTTTATGTTACACATATTGACATTGGGGACCCGGATGTAACAAAAGACGAAAACGTAAGATTAGCACAAATGGCTTTGTACCGTAATGAACTACTACAAACACCGGACTTTTTGCAGCGTTCTTTACGAGAGAATGAAATTGTGATAAAATTTCTTAAAGAAGAACACCGAATGATCATCTCTAATAAATGGGACGCAACCTTTTTGAAATATAGCGAAGGGGAAACAGTAAGTTTTATAGATATTTCGCCTGCCCGCGGCCCCGGCGGATACCTCTTACAAGTCAAAGACCTATCAATTAATGATGTTAGAAAAAGCAACGTTTTAATAAACATAGTATCTCACATTGAAAGTACAACAGGGGTACAGGTAAAAAGAGAAACAGGGTATGATGACTAACCACTATTGCCAACATCGTATTTGCAAAAAAGCGGCTGGGGAACTACCTTTCAACTGTAAAACAATAATCAACAACAGAACGTAACTGAAGCAGCATAACATCAAGTTTCACTTCTTCGCAAATACGTTCTCTGTTAGCGGTCATTGCAACAGACACCCTCACGAATTGACAAAGACAATGGAAACATAATATACCTCAATAAAATGTACAACTTTTCATACTTTAAGGAAAAAGACAAGCAAGCAATTTTAGATTTCATGGAGGAAAATCCTTTTGCCTTTATGACAGGTAGCAATTTGTCGGGTGAACAAGTTGCAACACAGATACCACTTTTACTTGAAGAAAGAAATGGTGAACTATTTTTGCAGGGACACATTATGCGAAACACAGACCATCATAAGGCTTTCGTTGAAAACCCTACCGCATTGATTGTATTTACTGGTCCGAATTGTTATGTAAGTGCTTCTTGGTATAGTAACCCTCAAATTGGTTCAACCTGGAATTATATGAGTGTTCACATAGCAGGACCAGTCAATTTTATGACCAATGAGCAACTAATAAACTTTATGAGAAAACTGACCTTGAAGTTTGAGAAAGGAAACACCCAATCATTAACATTCTACGACAATCTTCCTGATAGTTTTTTAAGTAAAATGATGCCCGCCATTGTTGGTTTTGAAATTAAGGCAGACAACATTGAGAATGTTTTCAAACTTAGTCAAAACCGTGACGAAAAGAGTTATTTGAATATTATTTCCAAACTTGAAGAACAAGGTGGGCAAAGTGCTTTGATTGCCTTAGAAATGAGGCAAAGACAATCTGAACTATTCCCCGCAGGTGTTGAATGGGACGCTTCAAAATTTGACTCATGAAAAAGAAAAGACAACGAACTGCTAACATCGTTTGGCAATAGTGGGGCTGACAGTTATAAAATCAACATTTGTGCTTCTATCGGGCATTTGTGCAAATGTTGGCTTGTCGTTTTTAAAAGGCCCCACCATCGCCAATACGTAAACCGTTATCGGTTAGGCAGCGGATGACATAAAACGATCGGTAATTAAATACACAGATGAAACAATTTTTCAAAGAGTTATTTGAATACGCCCATCATTTTAACCAAAAGTTGTGTGACGTTTTTAATGACAACCCACACAAAGGTTTTGAGAAGGCATTAAAACTATATAACCATATTTTAAATGCTCAACAGATTTGGAACAATAGGATTCAACCGAAACAACCATCTTTTGGTGTTTGGGAAATTCACCTTGTTCCAAACCTAAAAGGCATTGACAAAGCAAACTATGAGCAAACATTGCTTATACTTGATAAATTTGACCTGAACGATAATGTCAGTTACACAAACACCAAAGGACAAACGTTTAACAATAGTATTCGTGACATTCTCTTTCATGCAATCAACCATTCCACATATCACAGAGGACAAATTGCAACTGAATTACGGCAAAACGGCCTTGAACCTTTGAATACTGACTATATTTTTTACAAACGCTCCTGACTACGGGAATTAATTACACAGACAAAAGCCCGGACCGCTAACCCCGGCTTTGCGCGATAGGGGCGGCAGTACAAATGCTAAGCTATAAGACCTTAAAAGACAGCATATCTTTATCCAGGCAGCGGTTCAGGGGAGCCCAGCATAGCGTTAAGCCCCTGTTCGGTATTCGGCAATTTTGTTACGACACGACTCAATGAAACACTTGATTGTATATAGTGACATTTCTTCGGACTAATTGTATTATCACCAATAACAGAATGGACTGTAAAAGCATTGCTGGAAGAATTATTGACCTGAAAAATGCGGACTTGGAACTTAGGGACAGGCTTGTTCTAAACGGTCAACTTGGAGAGGGATATAACGAAGAAATGGAGGGCTCGCACAACAGTAATGCGAAGATATTAAATGACCTTATTGACATAATTGGCTACCCGACAATTGACAAAGTGGGTAGGGATGCCAGCGAAGCGGCTTGGTTGGTAATACAACATTCAATTGGACAGCCCGACTTTATGAGAAAGTGTGCGGAACTATTAGAATACGCAGTTAGTGAGAATAAAGCAAACCCAATGAATTTAGCTTACCGTAGACGACCTTTCCGAAATTTGGGAATATTCTTACGAGGCGTGGTCAGAAAGCCAGGCGGACAGGTATTATGAACTTCTGACCGGCTCTTTCCAGGAGATTGTGCAAAGTCCCTGGCTTGGAAAGAACTATGATGAAATTGATAAAGCAATTTTCGGAATCCGTGTTGGCAAACACATTGTGTTTTATCGTGCCGTCCAATCCGGCGACATTGAAATTTTGAGAATTTCACACCAGCGAATGGACTTGAAAAATAAAATTGAAGAATAGGACTTTGTACAACAGGGTATTGCTAAAAGCAGGGCTGACGCAATACTGTGATGCTGATAAACAAAATGTAAACGGCATAAATTTTTTCACCTTCAGGAATGCCAAGTCCCTGCCTTCAGCAATACATTCTGTGTTGTACGTTATTTGAAACTTACATTATTGAAAGAGGAATGAATGGATGAAAAAAGCAATTGTAATTGGAGCGACATCAGGAATTGGGAAAGGACTTTCAAAAATGCTGCTTGACAATGGCTATAATGTAGGTATAACTGGCAGACGAACAAACTTACTATTAGAACTAAAAAAGGAAAGTCCTGAAAGATATTTTGTGAAATCAATTGATATAACAGACACTGACAACTTAGTTCAAAAATTACAAGACCTGGTAACTGAATTAGGAGGATTGGACTTGTTGATAATTAGTTCAGGGACAGGCGACGTAAACGAAAGATTAGACTTCACAATTGAAAAATTAGCTATTGACACCAATGTTTCAGGTTTCACTCGCGTTGCTGATTGGACGTTTAATTACTTTCTAAACCAGGAATATGGACATTTAGTTGCTATCAGTTCAATAGCGGGACTTCGTGGAAGCAGACAGGCACCTGCCTATAATGCAACGAAAGCATTTCAAATAAATTATTTGGAAGGACTTCGGCAAAAAGCAACGAAATTAAAACTCCCAATATTTGTTACTGACATACGACCCGGGTTTGTGGACACGGCGATGGCGAAAGGTGGCGGGCAGTTTTGGGTTTCTACGTTGGACAAAGCCACTAAACAAGTTTTCCTTGCAATTAGGAATAAGAAGAAAGTAGCTTATATCACTAAGCGGTGGAAATTAATAGCAGTACTATTGAAAAGTCTTCCAAGACTCCTTTATGATAAAATGTAAGGGAAGAGTGGTGAAGGACACGTAATTACTTATATAGTAAACGACAACAAAGGAATTTACCTGCTGACCAACTACGACAAATCAGCGTTTGACAGTGTTGATGATAAAACTCTGAAGAATATTATCCAATTTCAAAACTTGAGCGACTAAGACTAAGGTCGAACAGGAAGCAGGCTGTTTTGATTGGGCTATGAATAATGCTTAGGTCTAGGGCTCGCCAAAGAAGGAATATCTTTAAACAGCAAGCCCTTTGGTATTAATACAACAAATGCTCTCTTAACTTTCCTGACTCTGCACCAGCCAACTTTACCACTTTCTCCCGGCAGTCTTTACAGGCAAACTTACTTTCTGCCATCATCAAAAGCGGGTAGCCTTCTTCAAATGGGTACGGCTTTATTTGTTGTCCCGTCCATTCTTTGTTATTGGTTATGTAGGGATACAAAAAGTTAAACCCCTTTTTTAAAGAAGCACCGGAAGTGCCTGTATAGTTCCAGAGATCAAATCCTGTTTTTTCGGCCATGGAGGCGATCATAAAAAATGCTTCGAGGTTAAAAACATTATAATGAAGTGCGATGGTCCTTTCCATTTCTAACGGGAATTTTCCTTCCGCATCCATCTGGCTGTCCAATCGTTTTGCTGCACTGGCAACAATTGTTTTTGCAAGGCTGGAACTGTCAATGAATAAAGCGATCGACAGGCGGAGGGCATCGTAGTAGGTTCCATGATTGTTCCTGGCATCCATCTCATCTTTTCCTATAGGCGAAATTTGCGCCCAATTTAAAAAAGCAGCAAACCAGTCCTTCATGCCTTGTTGGTCTTTTGCGGTCCAGGACTTCGATGCCTGCAACAAGCCTATGGCATCAATCACTTTCATAAAATGCCGGGCATCAATCATGCCTGCACCACGGCCGGTATTCACACCTTTAATGGCCTGTGCAAAGTTGAGGTTTGGGTTCATCCTTGTGTCAGCATCCAGGTACCAGACTCTTAAAATCTTTGCGGCATGTTCGGCGTATTTATCTTCTTCCGAAAAGTAATAAGCCAGCGACAAAGTATGCACCAGTTCGCAAAGCTTCGGCATGTACTCTTTGTCTTTGTACTCTTTTACTTCGGGGTTTGTTTGCCCGTCTTTTCGAATATAAGGCAGCCCATCAGCTTTGGTTGGATCGGGCCAGTGGTATGGTGCAAGGCTCATGTAGTCGTGCTTGTCGCCGCTCGGCGGCAGATGCTTTTTCTCCATCACGCTAAAGGGCCCTTCGGCCAATGCTTTGTCTGCATCACGCAACAGCTTTTTATAAGCGGGCATGATGGAGGCGTCGGTGATCCTGATTTTCGCCCTGGTCTTTTTCAGCACATCGCTATTCAAAATAAAAACAGATGGCGATTGGGATGGATTGCTGTTGCCTTTTGTAGCCGTGCAACCAAGTAGCAGCAAAGCAAAAACGGCCGGGAAAAGTTTCATACCGAAGCATTGATGTGTTACGAAAAATAAGTACCACCGTTGATGTCAATATTGGTACCAGTGATAAACGATGATTCATCCGAAGCGAGATACACCACCAGGTCGGCTACGTCTTTTGCATCTCCCTGTCGGCGCAGGGGAGTAGAAGCGGCTACGTTTGTACGAATCTCCGGCTTGGTAAAGCGATCGTGAAAACTAGTGGCAATCATACCCGGGGCAACTGCATTCACACGAATGCCTTTTGGCCCCAGCTCTTTTGCCATGGCACGGGTGTACGTCATTACCGCGCCTTTTGCTGTTGCATATAACGAGGCACCACCGCCGCCGCCATCTCTTCCAGCCTGGGAACTGAAGTTGATGATAGAAGACCCGGAAGGCATGGAGCCCACAACTGCTTTTGTAGTAAAGAAGACGCTTTTTACATTTACGTCCATTACGAGGTTATACCAGGCTTCATCCTGTTCTTCAATAGGCTTGCGGCCAAACAAACCGCCAACCACATTTACAAGCAGGTGAATCTGCTCACCAAATGCTTTTTTTGTTTCATCTACCAATGCCTGTACTTCGTCCCATTTAGTCATATCCCCTTTCAATGCAATGGCTTCACCACCTGCATCCGTGATCACCTGTTTGGTTTCCTGTGCCCCGGCTTCGCTGCCAAAATAATTGATTACCACCTTTGCGCCTTGCTGTGCCAGTTGTATAGATACTTCGCGGCCAATATCTCTTGCGCCTCCTGTTACGATGGCAACTTTACCTTTTAATTTCATGTGCTGTTTTATTTAGTTGATTTAGTGGTTGTCTTTTGTGGTGTAGAATAATCTGGTGTAATCAAGCCAATGGAGGTTCCATCAGTGGCTTTTCCATGTAGGACAGAACCTCCATGTTGATGAAAATTATAAGAAGCAAATGACCTATACATTGGTTTAGTCCCCCACATTGGGCCCGTTATAACTTTCCCCCAGAAGCTCGCTACTCTTCCCGAATTATACATATTGCAATTGGTCACAATAATTTTATCCCAGCTTGCTTCATCAAAACGTATAGAGGCACCGCCTCGGCCCGTATTGGAAAAGATGGAATTCTTTACCGTAACATTTTGTACGCCGTACAAACGCATGCCGGAACCGCGTTCTTTATTGTTTACATCTTCCAGTACGCAATGGTCAACAACGATGGTTGGACCAGTTGTGCTTTCATCGCTTCCGCCCCTGTATAAGTCAACAGCATAGCCCAGGACTTTATAGAAGGCACAATTCTTTACTACTACGTATTCCGCACTATATTTTCCTGCATCATCTTTTTCTGCTGCCAGGGCAATTGCATCGCCAGACATATCCCGGAATAAACAATTGGTGAAAATCAGTGTATCGGCATACGTTGTTTTTTGCGCTTTGAACGGGGCAAAGGAGCTCTCCCCGAAATTGTAAAACTCGCAATTATTGATGAAAGCACCGTAGTGGCCCCTCATCACTGGTGCAGGAGAAACAGCAGCATTGGCTGCGGCTTTGCCATCGAAGGCATCGTTGTTGAATGCAAGGCCATCCATCTCCAGGATACCATTATCTGCGATAGTGAAAACGGCAACCTTGCCTTTTGTTCCATTGTAACGGATGACAGGCTTTGTTCTTAAATTTTTTGCTGCCTGAATACGCAGGTAGGTTTTTACTTCCACCGTTTTGTCAAGAAGGTAGTCACCCTCTGCGGATAGTTCAATGACGTCGCCAAATACAGATGTTTCAATGGCTTTGGCAAGTGAATTTTGTGATGGTGTAACAGTGATTATTTTTCCTGACAGCAGCCTTTCTTTTCGTTCAGCCGCACGGTACCATTCGGAACCAAATTCTTTCCTGTTAACAGGTTTTTGATCAGCTATAATCGGTAATTGGATTTCCCCGAAACCCGGTTTTTTGTACTGTTTGCTTTGCGTAACAACCTTATTGTTTACAAACCGAAAGCCACTAATATCATCATAAGCTGTAAACACTTCCCTGTTGCGGGAGTTATGAAACAGGTTGTTTTTCACCAGCACATTTGCTGGCGGCAATGTTCGTTCATTGTCTTTACCCACACAAAGCTGAATGTTATCGCAGTTGATCCATTGGTTGCCTTCAATAACCACATCCTTTACCTGGTGGTAGCGGTTAGGTAGCGAATTAGGCACAGCATTCATAACTGCTAATGCAGCAAAAAAACGATCACCTTTTAAGTTGTAGAACCTGTTATTGCTGATGGTGTGTCCCTCATTGATAACACGAATTCCACCAGTGTGTTCTTTACCGTTGCCGATAAAAACATTGCTGTCTACGATGTTGCGATGGCCATGCCTAAGAGCTAAAACGCCGGCGCACTCATAGAAAACATTTTTACGAAGGGCATTATCGCAAGACTTGATGGAAACAACTTCAACTTCACCATCACAATGCTCAAACAAATTATTTTCAATTCTTGTTCGGGAGGAAAGGAGTGAAGATTGTGATGTGCCTACGCGGATGGTTTCTCCACCATTGGATCCAAGGTTGGGTCTCTCTCCGAAATAGTTATGATCTACCAGGTGATTGTTGTCGATGTTTCGCTCTTCATCAAGAATAACAGCAAGCGTTACCCCGTTATTTAGCTTTCCCTGGATGTTGTTGTGATCGAACCGGTTGTTTTTTCCATACATCAACACCCAGGAGTTTTCTGTTTCCCTGCTAGGTGGATTAAAATTGTCTATAGCGCAGGCTGTAATGCGGCAATTGTTAGCCACTTCGTTGCCGGAACGAAATTCTATAACAGCGCCTTTAGGAGCATACCCATTGGTAAAATAAAATCCATTCACTTCAATGCCTGTACCGGCTAAGCGGAGTAATGATGTTCCTGAAACCACAACTTTACCCGGTGTTTGCGCCTTTATTACAATTGGTTTTGCTGCATCTCCTTTAGCAAGAAAGTTGATCTCAACATCCCGGTAATTATTATCTGCAACAACGATGGTATCTCCGGGTTTTGCAGTGCCTAGCGCTTTCATCGCACCTGCCATATCGGTTTGCGCCGAAACATGATTTGATAATAGGAAAACGGAAATATAGAGAACAATCTTTTTCATACAGCAATTTCTAAACAGGGCACAACCAAAAACGGAACAGCCTTTTATTGCACCAATGATTTTGCAAACTCGGTAACACCTTTTAAATGTTCTTTCATTACCAGGGGGCCTTTAACAGCATCTCCTTTCTTAATGCATTCAAAAAGCTGCTTATGTTCTGTCAATGCTTTTTGTGTAACCGTATCACAGACTTTGAAAACAGAGTAGTTCGAAATAATGTCGGGTATAATGATCAGCAGCAATGACTTCAGTACTTTGTTTTTACTCAGGTCTGCGATGGTCAGGTGAAACATGAGGTCTTCTTCCACAGCTTTAATGCCGTTGACTGCTTTTTCGAGGTAAGCATTGAGGGAAATTTCCAGTTGTAAAATATCTTCTTCTGTTCGTCGCTCACAAGCCAACCGAATGGTAGACTCTTCTAACAACACCCTTGTTTCAACCAGGGAAACAAAAGATGGCGAATCGATTTTTAATACATCAGCAATTAAACTTTCGAGCGCCGATACACCAATGCTGGCAACATAGGTGCCGCTTTGCGGACGTGTTTTTAAAATACCATAGAACTCCAGTTTGCGCAATGCTTCGCGAACATGTGCCCGGCCCACAACCAATTGTTCGGATAATTTTCGTTCGGGCGGAAGTTTATCACCAGGTTTTAACCGGCCGGAGATAACCAGCTCTTTGATCTGCCGGATGATCACATCAACCGGCTTTTCAATTTCAACTTCCTTTAAACTTTTAAGCACTGCATTCATAAGCAAGTATCTTAAGAACAAGATTACAATAAATATTCGTTTTAAAAAATTGGTCAACCAAAATTATTCTCTTTGGTATTTTACTGCTTTACCCCATGTCTTAATAGGCGAGTTGCCGGGAACGTTCCCGGTAAAAAATGAAAATAATTGCTGTAAAAAAGTTGATTGGTCAACCAATTTGTTTTTACATTTAGTGCAGCATTGCCAAATGCGATTGTAAATAAATTGACTTCCCAAACTTGCTATTATGAATATGAGAAGATTCCTTGCCATAGCACTGCTTCAATATCTTTTTATCACGGCGGCCTTTGCTCAAAAAAGAGAAATCACCGGGCGTGTTGTTGATTCAGCAACCAGTGAGCCATTAAGTGGCGTGTCGGTTGTAGCCGATAGAAAAGGAGCTGCGGTAGCAACCGATGCCAGCGGCTCTTTCCGCATACAGGTCGACAACAAAGTTTCAGTGCTTGTTTTTTCATCGGTAGGATATACGCCGCAAACGATTCTTATAAGCGAAGCAACAGGAACAATCCGGTTGTCGAGGGTGTCTGCAGCAATGGACGAAGTAGTGGTAGTGGGGTATGGTACGCAGCGTAAATCACATCTCACAGGCGCTATCTCAAAATACAAAAACGAGAAGCTCGACGAAGCGCCGGTATCACGCCTCGACCAGGCATTGCAGGGAAAAATTGCCGGTGTTCAAATTCAAAATACTTCATCGGAAGCCGGGTCTGATCCACGGATAAGGGTAAGAGGGCTAAGTTCTGTTTTCGCAGGTGCTAACCCCCTGGTAGTTGTTGATGGTCATCCTGTTCCGGATGGTTTAGCTTTTGTTAACCCTGCTGATGTTGAATCGGTGGAAGTGCTGAAGGATGCGGCGTCTGCTGCCATCTACGGCTCAAGAGGCGCCAGCGGTGTCATTATCGTTACAACGAAAAGCGGAAAAGCAGACCGGCCGAAATATTCTTTCAAAGCATCAACAGGTGCGAAAACGGCTTATGAAACTTACCCAATGATGACAATGACAGAATACGGTAACCTGCTTTTCTATGAAGCTTCGCTGAAAGCAAAAGATCCCGGTGTGCCCCCGCTCACAACCAACCAGATTATGGCAGCCAATGAAAGAGCGGCCTACGTTATAGAGCAAACGCTGATGGATGGAAAACCTACGGATTGGCAGGACCAGGCCCTACGCAGTGCAACCGTTCGTAACCTGCAGCTCAACGTATCCGGTGGCTCAAGGGCAGCCCGTTATTTTATCTCGGGCGGTTATCAGAGAGACCAGGGAATGATGTACCACAGCGAGTACGATAAATACAACCTTCGTGCAAAGCTGGATCTTGATCTTAGCCGCAAAGTGAAACTTTCTTTTAATGTCAATCCATCATTTATCACAAGGGAACGACCCTCTGTCAACTACATTGACTTTGTGCGTTTTTATTCTTTTCTGCCGGTGTACCATAACGAGAGAACAGCAGCCTTTGCGGGCCAGGTTGCTCAGTGGGCCGGGGTAAAAGCAGGAGACTTTGCCCAGGCACGTCACTTTAACGGCAGGGTGTACACAGGCATAATGCCGGATGGCAGTACTTGGGTAACCCCATCTGCTTCCGATCCTTTTGCTACGGCCAACAACACCCCCAAATCCATCATGGAAACAAGAACGATCAATTCCAAAGATTACCGTGTATTGAGTTCAGGAGATTTAACGATCAACCTTCTGAATGGGCTGGATTTTAAAACACTGGCCAGTGTCTATGTATCGTACAACGATGTACTTGACTTTGCAAAAAGAAATTCAGCAAGAGATGGTGATGTAAACCGCGGACAATACAACCAGCGACTGAACGTTGATCTTCTTTCAGAAAACACGCTGACCTACAACCGAAAAATAAAAGATCATTCGTTCAATTTGTTGGCAGGTTTTACCGCGCAAAAAACAAGGTACACGTTGGAGCAGGCTGTAGGACGTGATTATACCAGCGATAATATCACTACATTGAATACTGCCCTGGTAGTAGAGCAGCCATCAATTGATGGTAATGGTAACCTGCAGGGTTCTTACTCATTTAAAAGCCAGGTAGGGTTGCTGTCTTATCTGGGGCGGCTCACCTATAATTACAAAAGCAAGTACCTGCTCTCGGCAAGCTTCAGAACAGACGGAAGTTCTTATTTTGCTCCAGGCAAAAAATGGGGATCGTTTCCGGCCCTGTCATTAGGTTGGATGGTGAGCGAAGAAAAGTTTATGCAGAGGGCTTCCCTGATCAATAGTCTTAAGCTGCGGGGAAGCTATGGCGTTAGCGGTAATAACCGTATCAATGAAGGTTCCAGCGGCCTTTCCGATTTTCCCTTCCTTGATTTATTGTATGTGGCCAATTATCCTTTTGGGGCCGCCACCGGTGGTTCTAATTCAGGCCTCGTTCCTTCACGTGGCATCCAGGCCAATGCGGATCTTACCTGGGAGAGAACATTCCAGTACAATGCCGGTTTCGATCTTGCGCTGCTGCGTAGTGCCATCACGCTTACGGTAGATGCTTACCAGTCAAAATCCGATCGCCTGCTTTTGCAACAAACATCAATGGCTTTTACGGGGGTACCGCTTACCTGGAATAATATCGGTCGTGTGCAAAACAGGGGAGTGGAAGTAGAACTAACAACCAATAACCTGAGACGAAAAAATTTAAAATGGACAACCTCCTTAAATCTTTCACACAACAAAAACAAGCTGCTGGAATTGGGCGGCGAGGCTCTCTTTTTAAACCAGGGCGAACGCACCGAATTATACCGTAATATGCCGGGTCGCCAGCTAATTGAATTTTTTGGTTACAGGACCGATGGTGTTTGGTTATCGCAACAACAAATTGATGAGGCCAGGGCCAAAGGCTTAACCTCTAACCTCTCTAACTTATTTGTACCGGGCGGTTTAAAGCTGGTTGATATTACAGGCGATAATGTGATTGATGATAAAGACCGCACGGTAATAGGTGATCCTTATGCTGCTTATAACTGGGGCATTACTAACAGTTTTACATTCAAAGGAATAGACCTGAATTTTACATTCCAGGGTTCGCAGGGTGGCCAATTGATCAACGGCGATGCCAACTATAATGAAACAAAAAGGATCAATAAAAATTACAACCAAAACCGTTGGTTAAGCCCTATGTTTCCCGGCGATGGTAAAACGCCGTATTCAACCAATGGCTTTAACTGGATGCTGACAGATTACGTGGTGGAAGATGCATCTTATTACGCTTTGCGGGAGCTTATTGTTGGCTACACATTACCTGTAAAATTTGCCAGGTTGGTGCGGCTCAATTCAGCACGTGTTTATTTCTCTGCGCAGAATCTTTATTTCCATAGTGCAGCAGGGTACAGGGGAATCAATCCTGAGGCAAGGTTCACTTCGGGACCGTATGGAACGCCACTTGTTGATGGTTATCAAAGAGGCAGCTTCCCGATGCCGAAAACATTCCTGTTTGGTATTGATATCAATTTCTAACCATTAAAAATTTAAAATGAAACCGGCACATTATATCTTTCTTGTTTGCACTATCACCCTGTTTGCCTGCAAAAAGAACATTGATCTTTATCCCGAATCTTATTTAAATACCGGCACGTATTACTCCAATGCTGATGAAGTAAAAACGGCCCTCAATGGTGTTTATAACGGTCTTCAAAAGCCACTGTTTTTTGAGTGGCAGCTAACAGAATTGCGGAGTGATAACTCAAAACAGGGACAGCCCGGAAGTACAAGTTCCGTTAACCGCGACCTGAGCGACCTTGATATGTTTAGCCCTGCCACAACGCACCAGGGTATTTATCAATATTGGCTTACAACGTATAATAATATCCGTAACGCAAACATCTTATTGCAAAAGTTAGGCGTCGTGTACGACCCTGCATCCGGCAATGTAAATTTCGAAAACATTACCATCCCCATTGCAGATAAAGACCGGCGGCAGATGGCCGGCGAAGCCCTTTTTATCCGCGCCTACAGTTATTTTAACCTGGTGCGTTTGTATGGTGGGGTCTTCCTGGTTCATGAACCCATCTCGCCGGTGCAGGCAAAGGCCATGAGCCGAGCCAGCGTGGGTGATATTTATAAAATAATAGAAGGCGATTTAAAAGCGGCAGCAACCAATATGGTCCCTGCCAGGTTCAACCAGGTAGCAGCCAACGACATGGGAAGAGCAACAGCCTGGGGTGCAAAAGCATTGCTTGGTAAGGTTTACCTCACCTTAAATCGCAAAGCTGACGCCATTGCTGTTTTGCAGGATGTAAGGGCTAATAGCGGCTATGCTTTATTAACGGGCGTCAATGCTTATGCAAATGTTTTTGCTACAACTAAT
The DNA here is from genome assembly GCA_035645595.1 of Flavisolibacter sp. Classification (GTDB taxonomy): domain Bacteria; phylum Bacteroidota; class Bacteroidia; order Chitinophagales; family Chitinophagaceae; genus Flavisolibacter. The sequence goes on from DASQMG010000289.1 coordinate 13,319, forward strand.
GAAATGAATTCGGAGATCATTTTCGCCGTTCGGTTTAAGGCAGGAGGGTTGGGTTTAGGCTCGCTGTTGTCTAATTTATTTGGACCATTAAGCAGCGGTTCTGCAGTAATAGCAGGCGATGGTGATGGCTTAAATTATCCCTCTAACGATTTGGATACCGTGGCAACCGGCGATCCGAGAAAACCAACACTTATTGGTGTACATACCCGGAGCCCTACATCAAGGGATTTATATGTAAGAAAATTTATTCCGCCGCAGCCGTCTGTCAATGATGATACGGAAAACGACTGGCCGGTCATCCGGTATGCAGATGTGCTGCTAATGCTGGCCGAAGCGCAGGGCAACACACAGCCAAGCATAGACCTTATAAACAGCGTAAAAGCAAGGGCGGGTGCCGCCCCTGTCCCGGCCGGAAGTATCACATCCACTGCACAATTTGAGCAAGTGCTTTCTACTGAACGCAGGATTGAATTTGCATTTGAAAACCAGCGTTGGTTCGACCTGGTGCGCTTCAATACCACCTTAACAACAATAACGGCGGAACAAACAATGAAGGATCATTTTACACGGGAGTACTTTAATCACTATCGTTTGTACACTGCGCCAACGCTATCGCTGGCCCAGCTGATTGCTTCGGTTAAAAACGAGCGTTTGTTATTGCCGATCCCACAGCGTGAAATTGATACCAACACGCAGTTGCGCATACCGCAGAACCCGGGATATTAAAAGGGGAAAAAACCCTATGCCCGAAGGTAGCCATATGAACCATCGGCAATGCGGTACTGCTGGTAGCATCCGCGGAAGTGCTACCGCTTCTTCAAATGCAGGTTGTATTGTTTTTCCAGGTCCGCTACAGTCTTGTTGTAACCAGCCCTGTCGTTGAAACGGGAAGGCTGGTAGCCATCGCCGGGGCTGCGCTTTTGGTGCAGGTTAAACTGGCTTGCATGAGAAGCTACCCAAAGATCAAAGCGTACACTTTGGAGGGAAGCAAAAGTTGTTTTGTAATCCCTGGCAATGCCGGCATATTCGGTTACATCGGCAAAAGCCTTTTCTATAACAATGGTTGGCAGGTTGGCAATGAGTACCGTGTAGGCCCTTGCTGAATCCTTTGTTTTCAGCAGGTAGCTACAGGAGCCTTTGGTATGACCCGGGTGGCTTAGCATCACCAGCTCCGCACCATCCAAACGAATAACAGCACCGTTCTTCAACAGGCTGTCGGATTTCACGGGTTCAAAGGTTGGAACACCGTTTCCGAATGCATAGTCGGTGCTGCCGCCATCCCTCATCACGGGGTTATCGGGTGCGTTTACCCAAACCTTCGCGCCGGTGAGCCTTTGGATAGCGGCCATGGCTCCTACGTGATCGTAATGTGCTTGTGTCGTCAGCAAAATTTTGGTATCAGAGAAACGAAAACCAAGGGCTTCAATGTTTGCCCTGATCTGCGATGCGGATGCGGCAAGGCCGGTGTTGATCAGTATATTGCCTTTAGGCGTGGCAACAAGGTAGCAGCCCAGATCGTAGGTACCCACGTAATAAAGATTACCGGCAATGCGAAACGGCGGGTAGGGCTTCGACCATTCGGGATGAGCCGCCGATGGGGGTTCCTGTACGGTTTGAGCGGACAGCGAAAAAGAAAGGAATATAATGGCACCAAGTAATGAAAAAAGCCGGATAGAGTGGAACATAAAAAAGGACTTGCTGGTGCTTCAAATGTATAAAGGAAAAGCGAATTGCGTAGCGCCGTTTTGCGCCAACGGCACGAGCAATTTTGGATTGGTTCCGTATAGACGGAAGCGTGTTCGTTATTACTTTGCTATTCCCCGGGGTTAAAGAAAAACGGGTGGTTTACAGTCACTAGCTGTCTTTTCAAAAGCCCTTTACACAAGCTATGTAGGGAGACACTAAGCAATGCATCTTACTTCTTCCCTGCTACACTAGTATCCTGTAACTGAAGAAAAGTTAAGATTCAGCAATCCAAAGCAAAACGCGTGTCGTAGGTATGTTTTTAAACCTTAATCAATCTTTATGTCAATCCTACGCGTCTTTAAAAACGGCCTGCTCTGCTGTACGGTCAGCCTGGTATTCGCCGCCTGTCAAAAAAATGACCTTCGCCTTTCCTCTGAACCAAGTGACGATTTAGCTGCAGCCAAAGCCAATGGGCAAAAAGGCGGCACGGCTGCCTTAAAAGGAACCTCCTTTTATGCGCTAACTGCTACCAACGAACTTGTCAATTACCTATCCGGCAATCCATTAAGGGAAGTGTCGGCGGTAACCATTACCGGGCTTGCCGCAGGTGAAAGGTTGCTGGCCATTGACTTCCGGCCGGCAACGGGGCAATTATACGGTGTGTCAAGCGCCAGTAAAATTTACACTATCAATGCAGGCACTGGACAGGCAACAGCGGTTGGCGGGCCGTTTACGCCGGCTATTAGTGGCGAGTTTGTTGGCTTTGATTTTAACCCTACTGTAGACAGGATCCGCCTGGTGACCAGTGCCGGACAGAACCTGCGCCTGAACCCGGTTACCGGCATGGTAGCCGCAACGGATTTGAACATCAACCCGGCGAGCGCCAAAGTAACGGCGGTTGCGTACACCAATAGTTTTGCCGGTGCCACCACCACCACTCTTTACGACCTAGACGTTGCCACCGACCAGTTGTACATTCAAACCCCACCGAATAACGGAAACCTTGTTGCTGTTGGCTCACTGGGAGTGCAGGCAGTTGGAGAAGCCGGGTTTGATATCGCCCCGGATAATTCAGTAGCAATCGCCGCACTTTTCGGACGTGGCCTTGAAGGGGAACAAATGGAAGAAAGCAATGGCAATAAATACCGCTTTTATTACATTGACCTGACTACCGGTAAAGCAAAAAATGCGGGTAAAACGGATAGGGAAATTATTGGCCTGGCCATTTTGCCAAATCAATAAAACCCAACGGGATGAGAGGTATAGGCTAAAGAACGGGGCCTTGCCTCTTGTATGTAACCATATGTTTTAAACAAAAATGGGAGTGAGCAATCACTCCCATTTTATTATCCTATTGTCGAACGTAACCGGCAAAGGCTTCCGGACCTTCTCTCGTGCAGGTCCAGAGTGTTTACTTTTTTACTGCGCCATGTTCTCTCTGAAACTCCCTAACGCACCTTCCAGGTTCTCTGCTTTCTCCACCAGCTGATATGGGGTAAGGCATGTTATCCAGCTCAGCAATCGATTTTATCCCTTAGCTATGTGATATCTAACGGTATCAGTCTCTCCCAATTATGCCCTTGTTAATGTCGTTCCAGGCGCTGTGGTATAGCGGTACTACCAACAACCTAAGGAGAAATTTCCTGGGGCGGCATGGCCACCTACTTATCAGGTAGTTGGTGAGCTTACTACAAAAATCCAGGCCTCAATACGGCCAATGGCATTAAAGGCGGTATACGGGCCACGGATGGGGCCCTGAAGAAATGGCTGGCGGTTGCTGCGTACAGTTTACCGGGCTACAACCGAGGCTGCTGTGAGAGGTTGTGTCCAGGCAGATTCGAGGTCACCTTGCTGGAAAGGGTTTACCTGGAGCCGGGACGAAATGATTTTTGCCCTAACAAAAAGGTCGTCTTTTTTCAAGGTATAACTAGCCTTGACCCCCTTCACTTCCTTCAACAACCTTCCTTCGGCCCCCGAACCGCCCGCTCCCCAAAACTGGATGCGGTAAGTGGTACCGGGTTTCTCCCGCACGTCTACTTCCAACGTACCCCTTCCGGTTTTCACATCGTCCAGTTCTACTCCCGTGGTGGAATAAAACTCACCCCTTTCCAGGGCACCTATCAAGGCAGCCGGCGTTAGGCTCCTGGCACGTACCATGATCCAGCCGCGACCCGGGTTAGCCAATTCAGGCTTGTTTTCCAGGTAATGATGTGAATCATCGGTGGCTAAACCATATAGCACTGCTTTGCCGGCCCTGAGGTATTGAATCTGCAGCTTATCCCAAAGTTCCTCCATTCCCATGGTGGCAGAGTCGCCGTAATTATGTACATGCGGGTGACCATTATACACCTCAAAAAAACGTTCTCCCTTCAGCGGTATCATATCTTCCAGTTTTACCGCCCAGCCGAAGTTGGGATGGTTAATGTGCGGAAACATAGGCTGGCCGGTTCGCCGGCGTTGCTCATAAACTGCGTCCAGGTTGTTTTGCAGCACTTCCGTTACGCTGTTTCCCCCTCTGGGCTGGATCAGCTCTTTTACATTGACGGCGCCCATGTGAAGCGGCTTTCCTTTATAGGTGTCGGTTACTTCTTCTGCCTGCATAACGAGGAACTTTCCGGCTTCTTCAAAAAGGGGACGGTATTCGGCAAGGGTTTTTAAGCGTACGGAAATGCGGCCTGTTGAATCCGTTTTATGCACCACCCAATCGGCCCCGAATTTTTGGCGGTATTCTTTAAACCTTGCCTGCCGAAAAGGGTGCGCCGGAATCTCTTTCCATTTCTCCCCTTCCGCTAAAATGTTATGATCAGAAAGGGAAATAAAATGGTAGCCATGGGTTTTGTACCAATCCACGATCATCTCCGGAAAATCATCGCCATCACTCCAATAAGAATGGGTGTGGGTATTGCCCTTATACCACCGGGCCGTATCGCCTTGCGCCCATCCAACAGCCGTCCAAAAGGATAGTAAAATGGCAAATAATTGTTGCATACAGGTTTTTAAAAGGGTCAATAATTACTTTTCCACTGCGCAATGATCTCCCGAAAACTACCCAGCGCACTTTCGAGGTTCTCTATCATCTCTTCTGCTGATATATTGGGCTTGGAAGGTTGTTTGAGTTGCTGCAATCAACCTTAGCCTTTCTAACTGCAGTCCCAGTTATACATAACCATTGAAAAATCTTTGGTTGCCAGATCATCGGGGTGAATGAAGAAGTTAGCCACCCCTACATCGGCCCACATTATTTCGTCATCCGAATCTATCTGCAAGAGTAAAATATACGCCTCATTCTCGTTATGCCTCGGGTCATCCTGGGTAAAGAAAGCGTAGCCGCCCATTTTATGGCCATTTGACTCAAAGTTATTCCAAACAAAATCCTCTAATTCTTTTGCAATTGATGGGTACTTATGCGCCGTCTCTTCGAGGTCAAAGGGGCGGTTGTCCTCGTATCTAACATCCTGCAAACCAAAATATTCTTCCTTAGGTGTAAACTCCAGTGTGTGTGGCTTATGTACCGGGCGGTACTCATAATTCATTACATCGGTTAAAAAAGAAAAATGGGTTTGATAATCCTTTACTTCGTCATTGGTAAAATACAAGATTCTAAAGCCACTCTGCTCCTGCTGGTTATCAAAACTTAACCCGTATACATCATTGGCCGCAATATAAAATTGCAGGTAACCTTCCCGGGGAAAGTTGTCAAGGGGAGGTAGGTGATTGCAGTTTATTTGTGCCAAAGGGTACATGAAGGCCCCTTTAGCATCTGTAGGATAGGTAAAGCCCTTCGGCAGGCAGGGATAATAACCAAAGGTACTTTCATGAACATCCTGCGGCGCCCCCGGCGTTGCTTTAATAGCTATAAACGGAAGCCTTGTTTTCTCTATTTCATTCCAATGTGCAGCAAAGGCTTGTGGTAGCATCACTCCAGGCACTATTTCAATTTTTTCCAGCAGGTCATTGGGGGAAGGAGTACCGGAGTTGCTTTGCTCTTCTTTCTTCTTAAAAAAATCAAATAAACCCATGTTAGTTTAATGTAATAGCCAAGATACATGGAAACTGATTTGGTGTAAGCCCCGTTAAAATAAAAAGGAGCAGCGCTTAATCTGTAACGAGGATGAATAAGGGTAGAAGTTTTACAGGATAAAGAAAGTTTTTTTGGTACCAAGCAAAGTGCTACTATGAAGCTTTTGTTGCGTCGCGCTCTTGTACGTTCTTATTGCTATGCAGCCAATTCAGGAAATTAAACAACCTTGGTAGCAGGTGTTTAGCATTTGGATGACAAGGCGGCAGCAAAATGAACCATAACCAATCATGTCAGAAGCAGAATAAGGTGTAAGCTTTGGAACTGTTTTTTGAATAAAAGCGTGGAGAAACTCAATATCTTTCTTGCGATTATCCGGGACCAGCAAAGGTATTCTTCTACAGACTTGACCTCATTTTTAGCAAACATGCTAATATCAGTAAAGTTTGATGAAAGCAAGCATACCCTCATCCCCAACAGGCGTGCTAGCGTAATAAGACTCCGGCCAGCCGTGGCTGTTGCTACCGTTATTGCCACCCTTGTAATTGGTTATTTCTTTTTTACAAGGCCCAATCCTTCGCAACAATTGGCTGAATAATACATTTACCGTAACTTGGATACGCTGGGTGTTCAAATTAGGAAGTGTTCAGGATAGCTTGCAGATTGGCTTAGCTTTGTACAATAATGGAAATTTTACACACTCCTTGCAGGTATTTGAATCAATAGCCTTGAACGGTGAAAACAAATTGACGCAACAAAATATGCAGGCATTGTTTCCTTAGGTTAAAAGAATACGACAAAACTTTACCCTATTTAGCCACTCTTGAAAACTTCACGGGACTCTACTCCAACCCTGTAAAATTAATCATGCCCTAACGCTTCTTAAAAGAAACGAAGCTGGAGACAAAACCAAAACAAGGGTCTTGCTTCAGGAAGCTGTTGACAAGATTCTTGAATACAACGAAACAGCCAAGCGATGGTTGAACCGTCGGTAAATTTTTTTACATCTTAATAGATTTGTTTATGAAATGGGCAAAACTTGGTAAACTCACCCGTTCTACTCCAGAAGATCATCGCAGCAGTTATGAATATTATGATCAAAAAACGTTAGAAAGTGAGTTTGGTCTAATTGGTTCAACGCCGGACCAGAATGGCAGGGTAGCTAAACCGTCGCCAAATTTATGGGTACGCCATAAGTTTAAGAGGGAGATGGAAGAAGCCAAGCAGAAAGAGTATGAAATTTTCTGCGGAGGCTTTTTACATTATTACGATATTGAAGTAAGAAACAAAGCAACCAATCACATCATTTACTTTCATTGGTCAAAAGAGATAAAAGGCTTTTATTTCGTCTCAGTTTTTATTTCACCTAAACCATCTCATGATCAAATAGCAAAAAAAGCCTTATCACCCAAAACTTCACAACAGCAAACAAGCAACGCTTTAGCTGGTAAATCTTCTGGCGCAGCCGGTGAAACAAGTAGGGCAGCAATGGGCAGCCAGAATGATTGGGAGGGAGAATTCGCTGCTATTGACCCACCGCCGCCGCCTCCACCGCCGCCGCCTACAAGAGAGTAGTGCAGCAAGGTAATGCGAACGCTTAACAAAGTAGGAAAACGAAAGTAAAATGCAAACGGGATTTGTACAATTACTGTATAGTCAGATTACCCTATGAAGCAGAATCGTTTTCGTACCATCATTGTTTTAAGCCTTCACAATTGTCGAAAAATGCGGTACGGTTTAATAGTGTTGCTAACTTTCTTTTTCAATCAATTTGCCTTGAAAGGCCAGTCTTCGCATAAAGATGTGGCCTTAGCCAGCATTAAGGACATCAACAAATCCCAAACTCTCAGTCCCTCCAATAGAGTTGCGCCCCTGCTTGATAGTCTTCGCAAGTTAAAAGAACGCTCCAGCATTAATGATTCTATTTATACCAAATTGCTTAGAAAAATAGGGTGGGCTTACATTGATCAGTCGGATCATATCACGGGGATAAAATACTTTCACAAAGCCATAAATGTCATCACCGGCAACATTAGCAAACCAGGCATAAATTCAAAGGAGCTTATAAAAAGCTATTACTGGCTTTCCACTTTTTATGACACACTGAATAACATCAAAGAAAAAATCAAAGCGCTTGATAGTTGTATTTCGGTTTCGCAAAGGCTGAATGCTTCATCGGAATTTGAATGCATACGTTCTTTAGAAACAAGAGCCGCCCATTATTTTGATTTGGGTGATTACCACCGCTGTATAACTGATGCAGCCTTGTGCGAACAGCTTGCATGGAAGTATACGGCAATGAATGCAAATGATAAAAAAAATGCGGAAGCCGGAACAATGGTAGCACTCACAAGTATTGGATGGCTAATAGAGTCATTGGCGGGACTAAAAAAATTTAAAGAGGCAGAAGATTTCTTTAAAAACAAAATGGAAACATTTAAAAAAGCGGGGTTACTTAGATACCAGGGATTTGCGTACAGTCAGATGGCACAACTGGAAGTTCACAAAGGTAATTACTCCCAAGCCCTGCTATTTTTTAATAAGGCAATAGATATTGAGAAGAGGGGAGGCTCTGCTTTTACCTGCAAGCAAATTTTAAATGCCATAGGGCACGACATTTTTTTTAAACAGGGCGATGAAAGTAAAGCCTTACAATTTTATAAGAAAGCACTTGCTTACACAAACAGAGAGCACCAAAAAGAAAGAGATGATTCAATTGAGACGCTACAGATATTAGGCCGCATTGGAAACCTGTATGTTAAGCGAGGCGATTTTGATGTAGCGTTTGCCCATTATCAAAAGGCATTTGATATGGTACGCCGGGGAATGACGGAGAAAGATATTTTGAACGTTGAACAAGTAGGAACGTTCAAAAAAGTTCACCTGATTGCTGGCCTTGTAATAGATAAAGGCAACGCATTCCTGGAAAAATATAAGCAACATAAAAAACCAGCCGATGTACGTGAAGCTATAAGAATCTACAAAGTGGCTGACAAGTTATTAGTATTAATACGGGCCAACCATTTTGATCTGCAATCGAAACTTTTTTGGAGAAGCCAGAGCCGTAGATTGTATGAGCAGGCCATTGAAAGTTGTCACCTGTCAGGTGATGCGAATGAAGCCTTTTATTTTTTTGAAAAAAGTCGTGCTGTCTTACTCAATGAACAACTGGCACAACATAATGCTTTAAGTATACAAGACATTGCAAGCCAGGTACAATTAAAAAAAAGGATGCTTTCTCTTGAAAGAGAAGTGCAACTCACAGAACCCGATTCAAAAAAGCGCCTTGATATTGAAAACCGGCTGTTTCTCACCCGCCAGGAAATAGATAGGCTTACTGCGATAATAAAAGCCAAAAATCCGCTTTACTACCAGGCCGTTTTAGATACTGCTGTTATTAGCATAGCTGGTGTGCGCAAAATTATACTAAAGGATCACCAGGCACTGCTAGAAATATTTTCCGGAGACAGCGCCGTTTACGCATTGTTAATAACAACAGACAAAATCGTTTTGCAAAAGATCAATAAAGTTTCATTTGAAAGCACAGTAAAGGAATACATAACATTTTTTGAAAATCCCGGTTTGCTTAATAAAGATTTTGGCAGTTATAAAATAACTGCTCACAGGCTCTATAAACTGCTTTTTCAAAACCTTGCTGTACCTGTGGGACGTATCATTATTTCTCCTGATGAGCGAGGCTTTCCTTTTGAATCACTGATTGTAAAAGACCCACTTGCTTCTCCTGTCTATTTTCTTAACGAGCATGCTGTTAGTTATACGTATTCTGCCCGGTATCTTATGAACAGTTTTACAAGCGGTATCACGGGCTCATGGGGAGAATTCATGGGAGTTGCCCCGGTGCATTTCCAACAATCGCTATATGCTTTGCCTGGCAGTGACAGATCTATTGAGCGCATTGGTTCTTACTTTAAAACTGCCCAGAACCTTCTGGCAACAAATGCTTCGAAAAATAATTTTATAAAACATTTTTCAAACTATAAAATCATCCAGGTATATACACACGCCGCTGCGAGTGGTAATACCCAGGAACCTATTATTCATTTTGCAGACTCTGCCTTGTACCTTTCCGATCTTATCGCGGAAACCAAACCGGTAACCAGGTTAATTGTTTTATCCGCATGTGAAACTGGTAATGGCCAGTTTTATTCAGGCGAAGGTGTTTTTAACTTTAATCGCGGATTTGCAGCTTACGGAATACCTTCTGCAATTACCAACTTATGGTCGGTAGATAACCATGCAACTTA
>DASQMG010000290.1:0-10881 GCA_035645595.1 Flavisolibacter sp.
CGCGATGCTAACGGGCTCCCCAGCGGGCCCACCACGCTTCGCCGCATATTAGGCGATCCTAATCCTGATTGGACCGGTACGCTGGTAAACGAAGTGACTTATAAAAAACTAAACCTACGGGTGCAGCTTGATGCTGTGCAGGGCGTTGACGTATGGAATGCCGACTGGCGCACCCGCCAGGGAGTGGGCAATGGCGAAGTGGCCGAACAGGAACACCGCGGCCAATTGCCACGTGGTTACATTGCTGGTATTTACGCTATCGAGCAGTGGCGCATCGATGATGGTTCATTCGTAAAATTGCGTGAGGTATCCTTGTCGTACAATCTTGGTAACATGCGCGCCTTTCGTGACCTTACCATCAGCTTTAGCGGCCGTAATCTTATCTCATGGGATAAGTATAAAGGGTACGACCCTGAAGTAAATGCCGGCGGACAAAGCACCATTTTACGCGGTATTGATTTTGGCGCTGTGCCCATCCCCCGCACTTTCAGTTTTGGCATCTCTACAAAATTCTAACCCGCTTAAAATTAAATTATGAATCATATTATAAAAGTGGCAGCAGCGGTCCTCCTTCTTACGGCCCTGGCTTCCTGTAAAAAAGATTTTAGCAATCCTAATGCACCAACCGAAACGGAAACCTTTGCATCTGAACGTGCTGCTACGGCAGTGGCGGCAGGGCTGCAGCGGGTGTACACCGCGGGTGCCGCGTCATCCTTATATGCTTTGGTAAACGCCAACGGCTTTGTAACCAACGAGCTGATACTGCGCAACGCAGGTAATATTCCGGAGCTGCAACTATCTACGGGTGGCAGTGCTGTAGATGCTACCAATACGGTACTGGCCAATATTTGGACACGCAGCAATAAAATAATTTATGATGCGGATAATGTAATTCGTTTTGCCAATACGCTGGGCGATAAGAATTATAGCAGTGGACTCATTTCTTTTGCATCCATTTTCAAAGCTTTGTCATTGGGAAATATGGCCATGATGTGGGAGCGCATACCCGACACAACAGGTCGCAATATTGCCTTCATCAGTCGCCAGGATGGTTTTAGAAAAGCAGTAACTGTGCTTAATATTGCCATTGCTGCATATAATGCTAATACACCAAATACCCTGGTACTTAGCCGGCTTCCGGTAGGCATTAATATTCCTAATACCTTACAGGCTTTAAAAGCCCGCTATGCTTTATTTGCCGGCGATTATGCAACCGCCCTGGCAGCCGCCAATGCGGTTGACCTTACAGTACGTTCCGCTTTCAACTTTGATGCCCTGGTACAGAATCCGGTTTTTGAGTCGGCCACTGCAACTAATAATGTTTTTCAACCCGTTGATTCAACCCTGGGATTGCCGCCTGCGCTGGCACCTGACCTGGCCGACAAGCGCATACCTTTTTATATTGGCATTAACACCACTATTGCACCGCGCTATCGCATTAATGGGTTCTATGCCTCGGGTACAACATCCGTTCCTGTGTATTTGCCGGGAGAAATAATACTGATAAAAGCCGAAGCGTATGCACGCCGGACACCGCCGGATTTGGTGAATGCTGTAATAGAGTTGAATAAAGTAGTAACAAAACAACCAGCCAATGATGTATGGGGTGTAGGTGCTGGCCTTCCGCCTGTAGCGCCGGTTACGCAAGCCGATGTGTTAACTGAAATATACCGCCAGCGTTCTATTGAACTTTTTATGAGTGGCTTAAAGCTGGAAGATATGAGACGATTCAACCGTCCTACTACGGAACGTAAACGAAACTTCTTCCCGTATCCTTTCCAGGAGCGTGATAACAATACAAACACGCCGGCAGATCCCGCATTTTAAAGTTATTCAGAAAAAGGTTGTTCATTGCGAACAACCTTTTTCTTTTCTCCTCCTGGTCAAAAAATAATCAACTCATGCTGCAACGCGGTCCCTTCTTTGGTTGTCAGGGAGTTTGTAATTACAATTGATGGACGACTACCTGCTGGTAAAAGAATGTTTAAAAGGCAAAGCGGCTGCACAAAGGGTTTTTTACGACCGCTTTGCTTCGTCCATGCTGGCTGTGTGTTACCGTTATACAAAATCGGTTGCCGATGCGGAAGATGTATTGCAGGAAGGTTTTGTAAAGGCGTTTAAAAACTTACACCAATTTAAGGGGGAAGGTGAATTAGGCGGATGGATTCGCCGCATTATGGTAACTACTGCCATCAATTATTTAAAGAAGAACAGCCGCTATGCTTCTGAACTCGTTTTTGGCGAAGAACATCTTCACGCCGTTTCAGCCTATCAGCCGCATATGAATTTACAGGCAAAGGAGTTGGCAGCACTAATCAGGCAATTGCCATCAGGGTATCAAACCATTTTTAATTTATACGCAGTGGAAGGATATAGCCATTTGGAAATTGGGAAAATACTGGGCATACAGGAAGCTACATCGCGAAGCCAGTATGCAAGAGCAAGGGCCTTGCTGATACAGTGGATCGATCAAAAAAATAACGAACACAAAACCACGTCTTATGCACGATAATTTTGAAAAGGAGGTGCAGCGAAAAATGGAGGAGATGCGATTGCCTCCATCAGCACCCGTGTGGGGAAAAATAGAGATGGAAATTAAGGAAGAGAAGAAAAGAAGGAGGGGCATTTTCTGGTTTCTGTTTGCCGGTTTACTATTAGCAGGTGGTGGGTGGCTTGGGTATCTATCCCTCGTGTCAGACGGAAAGCAGGCGAACATAGAAATCAACGTGCCGGCTAAAAAAAGCAACGCGGATCAAAAAACGTCTGCTTCCATACAACCCGACAGGCAACCTAGAAATTCTATTGAGGATGTTGATTTACCTGTTTCTATTGAAGGGAAACAACCCCTTACTAAAAAGCCGCAGAGCAATTCAACAAATACCATCGCTGAAAAGGAGGAAAGATTTAATAAAAAAACGCCAGAAACAGCTCAACCAGGAATTATTCGTACTCCAACAAGGAAAGAACAGGTTGTGATTTCATCAATTGAGAAAAATAATAAGCAGGGTAACCATGTATCCGGCGATAAGCCCATTGACATGGCAACACCTGCAAATGAAATAACATCAAAAACCAAAAGTACAGATGGCAGCAGTATAGTTAAAGAACAGACTCCGGTTATTACGGATTCAGCAGTGAAACCCATAACTGGCAAAAAACAACTACAACCTGCAGCTATTGATTCGTCGTTAAAAAAGAAAGTTGCTGCCGTAAAAAGATGGAAGAAACAAATATCCCTTAATATCGGTCGCAGCAGTTATACATCAGGATTGTTTGCTAATGCAGCAGTTAGAAATGATGTGCTACAATCATCTTCAGGCGTAACACCCAATTTTAACAGTGCTGCACCTGCCAAGGTTTCAAGGGGTTTTGCTTTTGCCACAGGTTTTCATCTTTCAAAACAAGTGAGCAAAAAATGGGAATTCCTTGTTGGCTTACAGTATTCTTTTTACTCCACACAAACAAGGGTGGGGGATAAAAAGGCAGCAGATACGACAGTAAGGTTTAACATGGATAAAGTGGCAGTGGATGAATTTTATACCAATACAAGTAGGAATAATTACACGTCACGCTTTCATGTTGTAGAAATCCCCGTGAGCTTTTCTTATAAGCCTGTGCAGAAAGCGCCTTTGCATATCTCGGTCGGCATTTCTTACGGCAGGCTGCTATCAACCAACGCACTTACTTACAGCAGGACCTCCAATTTATATTATGAAAACAAGGAGAACTATAACCGGGATTATGTACCCCTGACCGCCTCGGTGCAATATCGTTTCGGAGGGAAAAGGGGTATGGCTATTCAGACAGGTCCGGTTATTCAATATAACCTGCTGAAGCTGCAAAAAGAGGATTTAAGTAACATCCCGCACTTATTCTTTGCCGGCTTAAAAACAGACATTCGTTTTTGAAAAATTAGTTATTGCCTGGTGCAACGCCGTTATACATTGTTGTGTCAACCCAAAAAAACCAACGCATGAAAAAGAGTCCCTGCTTGCTGCTTTTTATTGTAGCCATCGCCACCATTCTGGGCGGCTGCGTCAAAGACCAATGTAAAAACACTTATAACTACACTTACTATGTACCGGTGTACAAAACCACGGCACAAGTAAGGGCTAACATTCGCAGCAATTCGCCGCGTGCTATTGAACGCCCGGGAAAGATCTATGTAAGAGCGCCTTATATTTTTTTAAATGAAATTGATAAGGGCATTCACATTATCGACAACTCTAATCCATCTGCACCAATCAATAGAGCCTTTATTGATATTCCGGGCAACATGGACATTGCGGTAAAAGGCAATACGCTGTATGCCGATTTATACACCGACATGGTATCGCTGGATATTGCCAACCCGCTGAATGTTACTGTAACAAAAATTCTGGATGGTGTTTTTCCCTACCGGTATTATGGCGGCTTCCATTCCGATTCAACCAGGATTATTGCTGACTGGATTAAGCGTGATACAACCGTTACTGAAGATTGCAACGGCGGCAACCGCTGGTTTACAATGGAGAAGGCCGATGTATTTATGAGTTACAGTGCCGGTGGTGGTTCCGGTAGTGCATCTGTTTCGCCTGTTGGCATGGGCGGCTCTATGGCCCGTTTTGCCATTGTAAAGGAAAGGTTATACACAGTTAGCCGTAGCGATTTGAATGTGTTCAACATTTCCAACACGGCACAACCTTCTTTTACCAAAAAGAATAACGTAGGGTGGAATATCGAAACAGTTTACCCGTTTAAAAACAATTTATTTATTGGCTCTACAACCGGCATGTTCGTTTATAACATCAGCAACCCCGATAACCCGGTAAAGGCAGGCCAGTTCAGCCATGTAGAGAGCTGCGACCCCGTAATTGCTGATGATGATCATGCGTATGTTACACTGCGATCCGGCAATAGTTGCGGTGGCTTTACCAACCAAATGGATGTACTGCAACTGAACGCACTAACCAATCCATCGCTGCTGAAAACGTACCCACTCACCAACCCGCATGGGCTGGCAAAAGATGGCAATGTACTTTTTGTATGCGATGGAAAAGCAGGATTGAAAGTATATAATGCTTCGGATGTTTTAAATCTGCAACTCTTAAGTACGATCTCTGGTTTAGAAACTTATGATGTAATTGCCTTGAACGGGACCGCAATTGTTGTTGCCAAAGATGGTATCTACCAGTATAACTATTCCGATCCTTCCCAGCTCACCCTCTTAAGCAAACTAACTATTTTAAAATAACCTTATGACGGTAAGAATAATTTTTTGCGCTTTGTTGCTTACCAGCACGTTGTTTCTTTCCGCACAAGGCAACAAGCTACGGTTTCAATCATCTGTGGCAACCGGTTTATTAATGGGAGAAGGAGATCCGGGTTTTCAGGTACAGGCCATTAATGGCGTAAAGTATAAAACATGGTCGGCAGGCATTGGTGTTGGCCTGGATTACTATCATACCCGCACGGTTCCGGTTTTTGCAGACCTGCGAAAAATACTTTCCAAAGGACAGAAACCTGCTTTTGTATACATCAGCAGCGGATATAGTTTGCCCTGGTTACGCGAAGCGGACAAAACAGGATTTGGAAATAATGATACAAAAGGCGGTTTGTATTTCGACGGTGGGTTAGGTTTTTTAGTACCCGTTCTAAAATCCCAACAGCTCTTTTTCAGTGCGGGATGGACTGTAAAAAAGTTTACAAAAACTGTAAATACAATGCCTTTTCTTTCTATTTGGCCCCCGCCGGAGGAAGCATGGAGAGACTATGAATACACCGTAAGTACTATATCAGTAAAAGCAGGGTTACGGTTTTAAAAATTTTATATTTCTCTGTATTCCTTTATACTTACTGCGGCTAAGCGGAGAGTTTTTAAAAATCTTTTTAAAGGCTTCTTCGCTTAGCTCTTCCCATTGCGTACTGGATAAATTGAGCATTTGCTCCAAAGGTTGAAAAGCCTGCTCGCTATGCGGCTTGCTAAAGCGATTCCAGGGGCATACATCCTGGCAGGTGTCGCAGCCGAACATCCAGTTATCAAACTTGCCTTTTACTTCATCAGGAATAAGTTCATCTTTTAATTCAATGGTGAAATAGGAGATGCATTTATTACCGTTTACAACCTTGCCTTCACTGATGGCTTCTGTGGGGCAGGCATCAATGCACTTACGGCAACTACCACAAAAATCTTTTGCAAACGGATCATCATATACCAGTTCAAGATCAGTGATCAGCGTGGCAATAAAAAAGAAGGATCCGCTGCCTTTTGTAATTAAATTTCCGTTCTTGCCAATCCATCCGGCCCCGCCTTTTTGGGCCCAGGCACGTTCCAGCACGGGAGCGGAATCAACAAATCCCCGTCCTGAAAATTGCCCGATGCTTTCCTGCGCTGCCGCCATCATACTTTTTAGTGATGCTTTAATCACCGTATGATAATCGGTCCCATACGCATACTTCGAAATTTTATGATCGCCTTTTATTACTTCTGCCGGATAATAATTTTTCAACAACGTTATTACTGACTTTGCGCCGGGTACTAATCTGGTTGGGTCAATGCGCAGGTCAAAATAATTTTCCATGTATTGCATCTTTCCATGCAGGCCTTTGTTCAGCCAGGCTTCCAGCCGCCGCGCATCCTCATCCAAAACCTGTGCTTTAGCGATGCCGCAATAGTCAAAGCCGTACTGCGTCGACAACGCTTTCATAACCCGTGTATGTTGTTCCGGAAGGTTCACGTATGAAGAATAGGTATCAGCCAGCAAAGTTGCATGTTCTATAAAATGCGGGTGGTAAAAATTAATTGAACTGCCATTTGCAGGAGAGAACTTGCCCATGTAAAAGGGCTCAATATGTAAGTACAACTACTTGTTTCAAATAAAATGTTCCATTTCGTGAAAAAAACCGCATATTACTTCTCCAAAACTAAACCGTTTATGAAACGCCTTCTCACCGTAGTCCTAGGGGCTGTAAGCTTATTTTGTTATGCACAGGAAAGCCCGCATGTAAAATTTGGCAAGATCACTACTGAAAACCTTCGCAAAAAACTTTACGCTGTTGATAGTGCTGCTAATGCCGTAGTGCTAAGCGATATTGGTGATGCCGCCATAGAAGGAAATTCCAAGGGCTGGTTTTCAGTAGTAACCACCCGGCATAAAGTAGTACATATCTTAAATAAGAATAGCTACGATGAGGCCAACATAGAGATCCCGCTGTATACCAACGGAACAGGCGAAGAAAAGCTGGAAGATGTAAAAGCCATTACATACAATTTAGAGGGGGATAAGATTATAGAAAGCAAGCTGGAAAGAAGCACGGTATTTACTGAAAAGCGAACGAGAAACCTGATCATTAAAAAGTTTACAATGCCCAATGTAAAAGAGGGCTGTATAATTGAGGTTCAGTATAAGGTTTCGTCTGATTTTATCAGTCATATTGACCCCTGGATATTCCAGGGCGACATACCCTGTCTTTGGAGTGAGCTTAAATTTTCGGTACCTCAGTTTTTCAGTTATGTTTTTCTTACCCGCGGGTACGTCCGGTTCTCGCTGACCGATAAAAAGGACCGCAACAGCCAATTCGTAGTTTCTGAAACCGGGGGTGCGGGCGCATCGGAGAGGCATGCTTTTAATTCCGGTGTTACGGATTACCGCTGGGTAATGAAAGATGTGCCGGAACTGAAAGAAGAAAGTTTTACATCTACACTAGAGAACCATGTTGCAAAAATTGAGTTCCAATTATCGTCGCAAAATGACCCTCTTACACCCCGCGATTTTCGTGGCACCTGGACAGGGCTTACAAAAGAACTGCTTGCTGCGGAATATTTTGGCAGTGGCATTTCAGGATCAAATGGCTGGCTGTCGGATGATGTAAAACCAATGTTTGCCAATAACTCTTCCGACCTGGACAAAGCAAAGAAAATTTATGCGCATGTACGCGATGGTTTCACCTGCACCGATTACAATAGCATCTACACAGAACAATCGCTGAAAAATACATTTAAAACAAAAAAAGGCCGCTCATCTGAAATCAATTTGTTGCTGACCGCCATGCTGCGTAATGCCGGCTTCCAGGCCGACCCGGTGATCCTAAGCCGTACAAGCCGTGGGTATGTGTATGACTTATACCCGATGCTCAGCCGGTTTAATTACGTGGTAACACGTGTAAAAGTTGGCGAACAAACCTTTTACCTTGACGCTGCCTACAACCACTTAGGTTTTGGAAAGCTGCTCCCCGATTGTTACAACGGCCATGCACGGGTGGTTGATGAAGGAGCTACACCGCTTTACTTACTTGCCGATTCGTTGCAGGAGAGAAAAGTTACTGCGTTGTTTTTGAACAAAGGCGAAAAGGCCGGCTGGAAAGGTAGCATGTCGCAAACACCGGGCTATTATGAATCGTACAGGCTTCGTGAACGCATAAAGGAAAAAGGGAAAGAGGAGTTTTTTAAAGGGATTCAAAAGGATTTTGGCGCCGATGTAAAAATTGAAAAGGGACATGTGGATTCATTAACCAATTACGACCTTCCTATTGCTATTGCCTATGAAATTAGTTACAACCCGGGCGATGAGGATATTATATACCAGAACCCTATGTTTGGCGAGGGGTATAAGAAAAATCCATTTGCTGCCGCTGAACGGTTTTACCCGGTAGAAATGCCTTATAGAATTGATGAAACGTACATACTAACTATGGAGGTGCCTGAGGGTTATGTTGTTGATGAACTTCCAAAGCAGGTATTAGCCAAGTATGACGAAGAAGGCACTTCTTTTTTCGAATACCGTTTGCAACTTTCCGGCAATATTATCTCCCTTCGTTCCCGTATTAAACTGGCCCGTACGTTTTATGAACCGGATGAGTACGAAGGATTAAGGGCTTTTTTTGCAATGGTGGTAAAAAAGCACGGCGAACAGATTGTATTTAAAAAGAAAAAATAAGGACATGAAAAAAATGATCTTCCTTGCCTTCAGTGTTCTTATTGGGATAGTTCTCAGTGCCCAGGTAAAATATCCGGTTAGCGCTATTCCCGCTTCGTTGCTAAAGGATGCCAATGTAATAAAGCGAATGGAGGATGTACGCTTTGAAATCCGCAATTTGCATGATGCTGTTTACACCCGGAAATTTGCATTGACCATATTAAACGAAGCCGGCCAACGCTATGCCGATTTTGCCGTGGGTTATGACAAGCTGCATAAAATAACCAACATTGAAGGCGCACTATACGACGCCGCGGGCAACCAGTTAAAAAAAGTAAAAGGCAAAGACATCGGCGATTTCAGTGCAATGGATGATATCAGCTTGTTTGATGATAACCGCGTGAAAACGCATGATTTTTCTTATAAAATATTTCCTTATACGGTGGAGTACGCGGTGGAGGTTGTATACAATCACACCTTTTATTTTCCCGATTGGTTACCGCAGTCGTATGAACATTTGGCCGTTGAGCAAAGCGCCTACACTTTTGTTTCACCCGATACGTACACACTTCGCTATAAAACATTTAATTATAAAGGCCAGCCGGTAATAGCAACCGAGGGCGGTAAAAAAGGCTTGCGGTGGGAAGTAAAAAATGTGGTTGCCATTACTAAACCATTTGCCGCACCACGATGGAACGAATTAACTACATCAGTGTTTTTCGCTCCGTCAGAATTTGAGATTGAAGGCTATAAAGGCAATGCTGGTTCGTGGATGGAATTCGGAAAATTTATGCTCGCCTTAAATAACGGCAGGGATAAATTACCGGAAGCTATTGTACAAAAAGTGGCTGCACTAACGCTCGGTATTTCCGACCCAAAGGAGAAGGTAACAAAACTCTATCAGTACCTGCAACAGAATACGAGGTATATAAGCATTCAGTTGGGCATTGGTGGCTTTCAGCCATTTGAAGCAAGTTATGTAGCACAAAAAGGCTATGGTGATTGCAAGGCGCTCAGTAATTACATGTACAGCTTATTAAAAGCAGCAGGCATTAAATCATACCCGGCCCTAATCAGCGCCGGTAAGGGCCTTGATGCAAAATACCTCATTGAAGATTTGCCTTCTACACAGTTTAACCACATGGTGCTTTTTGTGCCCTTTGCGAGGGATACGGTGTGGCTTGAATGTACAAGCCAGGACGAATCTGCCGGTTACTCGGGAAGCTTTACCGGCAACCGTAAAGCATTGGCAATTACTGAAGAAGGTGGTAAACTGGTGAATACGCCAAAATATACAGCTAACGATAATTTACAGGCTCGTGTTATAAAGGGACGGATAGATGAAGAAGGTAACCTGGACATGACAGTGAACACAAAATATGCGGCTTTGCAGCAGGATTATCTCAGTGGAATGATCAATGCTTTATCAAAGGATAAAGTAAAAAAGATGTTGAATGAAGAATTGGATCTGTCTTCGTATGATATCGCCGATTTCGCCTACACTTTAAAAAAGGACAGGCTGCCGGAGATAGCCGAAAATTTAAAAATTGCTGTAGCTAATTATGCAACTGTGAGTGGCAGGCGATTATTTATAGTACCTAATGTTATGAGCCGCAACGGGCAAAAGATCACAGTTACCGAAGGCCGCACCGCAGATTATGTGTTTGATTACCCGTACCGTGATATAGACAGTATAGAAATTTCGGTTCCTGCTGGTTACACCCTGGAAGCAGTGCAGCCCGAAATGGCTTTAAAAACTAAGTTTGGCAGCTATAATTCCAAAGTAAAACTGGAAGGAGATAAGATAACCTATTACCGCAGCATCGAGTTATGGTCGGGCCGCTACCCTGCAACAGATGGTGCCGCTATTGCCGAGTTTTATGGAACGATTTACAAGGCGGATAGAAGCAGGGTGGTGTTGGTGAAGAAGGAAGGGTAACCAATTGTAAAGTATAAAGGCTATGCGCCTGCTTTTTGTTTTTTGCAA
>DASQMG010000291.1:0-6375 GCA_035645595.1 Flavisolibacter sp.
TAAAACACCACTACCATGTCCGGAATTTCTAACTCCCAATCTGCTACTGTTTCGTAAAGCCCTGTAACCGGTGGCGGTGTTGTCAGTGCCCTCGGTGTTGGAGTATAAAGCTTCACTACCATGGGCTGTATTATTGATGCCCGTAGTGTTAGTGAATAAGGCCCGATAACCATTGGCCGTGTTATTAGTGCCGGTAGTGTTAATCTGCAGGGCTTCCACTCCTGTAGCGGTGTTGGTCTGGGCATGTGCTGTCTGGATAGAAAGTAAGGCAATAGAAAGAGAGGCAGTGAGTAAGTAAAGAATCCCTTTTCTCATGATTGTTTAGTATTTGGTTATAATGATCGTATCTAAAATGATTGAGTTAACAGGCCACAACGGTTTACAAAAGATAGAGGGTATGTCCAGTACAATTCATGTACAGCAGTAGCAAGGATAATAGAAGAGATACGGAAAGTAAATAATTAATTCTATTTCCAAGTGTTCGTTTTAAAAAAGCAAATATGCCTTAGCTATAAATAGCGGTAGTAATTACTATAAGGCAAACTTTTCGAGCGTACCCTAAATAAAAAAGCCTAATAATCTATTGATTAATTAGGCCTTTAAAAACAGTATGTGCCCGGGACTGGATTCGAACCAGCACACCTCGCGGCGCCGCCACCTGAAGACGGTGCGTCTACCAATTTCGCCACCCGGGCAGGGGTGCAAATATAGAAGGTAAAACGATTCAATAACCCCACCGGACAGAATTGCCAACGTACAAGTGGTTGATGTTTCCGGTAACCCCAAGCACCGGCCCTACAGACGAGGACAGGAGTACACTGGCGAAGTGAAAAAATTAAACTGCTACATGAAAGTCCCGCAACGCATCATTCAAACTTGTTTTTAGATCCGTGCTTTCTTTTCGCTGCCCAATGACCAAAGCACAACTGACATTATACTCACCGGCCGGGAATCTTTTTATATAGCTGCCTGGAATCACTACGCTTCTTGCCGGTACCCGCCCTTTATATTCAATTGGTTCGCTGCCACTCACGTCAATAATTTTTGTTGATTGCGTGAGTACAACATTGGCTCCCAACACAGCCTGTTTCTCCACCCGTACCCCTTCCACAACAATGCATCGTGAACCGATAAAAGCGCCATCTTCGATTATTACAGGACTTGCCTGCAAGGGTTCCAAAACGCCGCCAATGCCCACACCTCCGCTTAGATGCACGTTCTTTCCAATTTGCGCACAACTCCCTACAGTGGCCCAGGTATCTACCATGGTACCTTCATCTACATAAGCACCAATGTTCACATACGATGGCATCAACACTACATTTTTTGAAATGTAAGCGCCATAACGTGCCACGGCATGGGGCACAACACGAACGCCAAGTTCTTTATAATTTTTCTTTAGCAGCATTTTATCGTAAAACTCAAATGGCTCTACATTCCATGTCTGCATGGGCTGAATACCAAAGTATAAAAGAATGGCTTGCTTCACCCATTCGTTTACCTGCCAGTCATTAGTAGTGTTCCCACCTGTACCGGGAGGGTTGGCAACTCTTAATCGTCCTTTATCTACTTCTTCTATTACGTTTCTTACACCATCCTGAAACGCCTGGTAACTCATCATCTCGCGGTTGTTCCATGCCTGTTCAATAGTTTCCCTCAAATTCATCTCCTAAAAATTATTTTTGCAAACTTAGTAACATACATGAAAATTCTTGTTCGTTTGCCAAACTGGTTAGGAGATATGGTAATGTCGGTAGGAGCGGTTCACCAGCTTCTATATTTTTTCCCCGATGCGGAAGTAAGTGTAATAGCAAAAAAAGGAATACACGAGGTGCTGGCCTTTTTTCCGAAAATAAAATACCGCTTCATCTACAGCAAAGAAGAATATAAAGGAGTAAAAGGGGTATGGAAATTTGGCAGGATGATCAGGCATAAGGAAAAATTTGACTTATTTATTTCTTTACCCGATTCATTTTCATCGGCCCTGATGGGATATGCATCCGGTGCAACAAAAAGGATCGGGTATAAAAAAGAAGGTAGGGAATTGCTGCTAACAGGGGCGTACCCTAAATTAAAAAACAAGCACCGGGCAGAAGAGTATATACAACTCTTAGAAGCCTTTACCGGAAAGAAAAGCGGAGAACTTTCAGTTGTTTTACAACATCAGTTTCCAAAGAAAGATTACATTGTTATTAATATTAATTCCGAAGCTTCATCAAGACGGCTAACGGCTGCAAAGGCAGTGGAAATCATTGAAGCGGTAAGAGCCCACTTTTCAAATCAAATACTTCTGATTGGTGGCCCAAATGAAAAAGCATTTGTAGAAGCCGCACTGAGTGGCGTGCAGCACAAAGTGGGAATAGAATCGTTGGCGGCAAAAACATCGTTACAACAGCTCTGCGAGGTTTTGGCTTCTGCACGATTAGTGCTGACTACCGACTCGGGTCCGGCCCATCTGTCAAACGCATTAGGCACGCAAACCTTTGTTTTATTTGGGGCCGGCAACGAAAACAACACGGCGCCTTACAACAAGGAAAAACTGCAAACTATAAGGCTGGGCAAGCTTTCATGTGAACCTTGCACAAAAAACATTTGTGTGCAATTTGGCACGCCTCAATGTCTTGAGTTGCTTGAGACAGCCACGATAATTGACGTTATGAAACAGAAGCTTGTTTAATACTTTTTCCGGAGTTGCAACGGTTGCAAAAAACGCTACGCGTGTTCTCCGGTTATCACAAAACTTAAAGATTTTTAATGGAGATAGATTTTGCACAAGAAGTAGAAGCGGCACTGGTTGTGTTAAGAAATGGCGGTGTTCTGCTTTACCCCACCGATACCATCTGGGGCCTGGGTTGCGATGCCACCAATGACAATGCCGTACAAAAAATCTACCACATCAAGCAGAGAAACGATAGCAAAAGCCTTATCATCCTGGTTGCCGATGAAAGAGAAATATTGCAGTATGTGGCTGCCCCCGATTTAGCCGTTTTTGATTTTATTGAACAACAGCAAAAACCTACCACTGTTATTTTTGATGGCGCTATTAATCTGCCCGATAACTTGATTGCTGAGGATGGGTCAATAGCCATTCGCATTGTTCAGGATAACTTCTGCCGCCATCTGATAAAACGTTTGCGCAAACCGGTTGTATCTACTTCTGCTAATATAAGCGGAGAACCTTCACCTATGTTTTATGATGAAATTAGTTCCGTGATAAAAGATTCCGTTACCCACATTGTACAATGGAGGCAGGCCGACAAGAGACCTTCGCAACCGTCGCAAATTGTCCGTTGGAAAGCTGACGGTAGTTACCACATCGTTCGCTCCTGAATCCGCGGTAATCCAGCCAATCAGCGGTTATCTTTGCCCGCTCATGAAAGTGACGTTTACAGAATTTGAATTAGATGTTTTCAGGAAAATTGCCGGTGCAGCACACCAGCTTGGCATGCCCTGCTATTTAATTGGCGGTTTTGTACGTGATAAGTTATTGGGGCGACCAACCAGCGATGCCGACTTTGTTTGTGTAGGTGATGCACTGCAACTGGCAACCCTGGCGGCAAAAAGTTTCAGGCCGTTTCCAAAAGTGAGCCTGTTCAAAAATTTTGGAACCGCACATTTTAACTTAAATGACGGCTTTGATCTTGAGTTTGTGGGTGCAAGGCGGGAGAGCTATCAAAGCAACTCCCGCAAACCGGAAGTAGAACCGGGTACTATCGAAGACGACCAGAAACGCCGTGATTTTACTATTAATGCAATGGCCATTAGTTTAAACACCGAAGATTTTGGAGCGCTGGTTGATCCCTTTAACGGTATTACTGACTTAAACGAGCAGATTATAAGAACACCCCTTGCCCCTGCACATACGTTTAGCGATGACCCATTGCGTATGATGCGGGCCATACGTTTTTCCACGCAACTAAACTTTACAATTTATCCCGAAACCTTGGTTGCCATTCAAAAGACTAAGGAACGCATAAAAATTATTTCTCAGGAACGCATAACCGACGAATTAAACAAAATTATCCTGAGTGAAAAGCCCTCCATCGGGTTTAAGCTTTTGTACGATACGGGATTACTCCACCTTATTTTCCCGGCAATGGTTAACCTGGCCGGTGCGGAATTTATCGAAGGCAAAGGACATAAAGATAATTTTTATCATACGCTGCAGGTGCTTGATAATACGGCGCAGCGATCCGGTAATTTATGGTTGCGTTGGGCAGCCATCCTGCACGACATTGCAAAGCCAGCGACTAAACGCTTTGAAGAAGGCCATGGGTGGACGTTTCATGGGCACGAAGTAGTAGGCGGACGAATGGTGCCTAAGATTTTTACGGCGTTGAAATTACCCCTGGGTGATGAAATGAAATATGTACGTAAACTGGTAGAACTTCATCTGCGGCCCATATCATTAACCAAAGAGAACATCACTGACTCCGCTATCCGCCGTTTGCTTTTTGATGCCGGTGAGGATATTGACGACCTGATGAAGCTTTGCGAATCGGACATTACATCAAAAAACAAATTTAAGGTTAAGAGGTATCTCGAAAACTTTGAACTGGTTAGGGAACGTTGCAAAGCGGTGGAAGAAAGCGACAGTATTCGCACATGGCAACCGCCAATTACCGGGGAGGTCATCATGGAAACCTTTGGCATTCGCCCCTCTAAACCCGTGGGTACTATAAAAGATGCTATTAAAGACGCTATACTCGACGGGGTGATTCCCAACAATTATGAAGCTGCTTTTCAATATATGCTGCAAAAAGGGGAGGAATGTGGTTTAAAGCAAGTAGCCAGTGGCGCGTAGGAACCAGTTTCCTGTCAATTAAAGATGTTGTTCTATCTAAGGCTCAGGTTGAAGCTATTTGCAAATAAGATTGCTGTAAAAGGCAACTCATTACCTGCGACTCGCTACTCGCTATTCGTTATATTTGACGTTTACATAAAATCAATCTTGCCAATGGCCATTCTCAAGTTCAGGATTTATTTTGAAGAAGATGACAGCGTATACCGCGATGTTGTGATACGCCATAAGCAAACTTTTTTTGACCTGCATGAAACCATTTTGAAGGCATACGAATTTGATACAAAACATGCTGCTACTTTTTTCAGGAGCAATGACCTATGGTTGCGTGGCCGGGAGATTTCCCTGGACGTGTATGACAGGAAATACAAAGCACCGCCGCTGCTGATGAAAGAAACCGCCATTGGTACTGAGATCAGGGAGCCAAATCAAAAATTTGTTTACCTCTATGATTTTGTAAAAGGCTGGTCGTTTCTTGTAGAATTGATTAATGTAACCAAAGAGGAAAGTCCTAAGGTAACCTACCCATCAGTTGTTCGTAAAGAAGGTATCCCGCCAAGCCAGTATGGTACAAAAAGCCTGCTGGGCGAACGCTTTGCAGATATTGAAGAAAAATATGACCTCTCAAAAGGCGCCGAAGGTTTTGGAGTGGAAGGAGAAGATGGTGTGGGTGCCGGCGATGCCGAGGCTGAAAGTGGTGAAGATGATGTTGATAATAGTGAAGAAAGCGGGAGCGAGGAAGATCGTTTTTAATTAGGGGCTGAGCCAATCCATTAGTCACGATACACATTGCGTGTTCCTGCTTTCAGGTATTTATAGTCGCGCTGTTTTGCTTTCTTTATTCTACACTACTTGTTCATCTGCTCCCTATTTTTTTTACTTACTTTTTTTTGAATAGTGCTCCAGTGCTTCTTTCTCTTTTTTTGTCAGGCTGCTCATACCTTTTTGATGAATCTTCTCTAAAATATCATCTATATCTGCCTGCTGCTGCACTTTTTTATAATTGTATTTATGATCTATAGAGTAAGAGATCTTTTTTCTAGAAAAGGCATCAACCATTAACAATTCTGGCTTATAAACAATCACTAAAATAAAAGCGATTGTTGGAACCAGGATGGCCAGGATAGGTAAATAATTTTGAGGAAAAACCTCCGGGTACATAGCCAGGGCTGTCAGCATCCCAATTAAAGCGCCGCCTAAATGCGCTGCATGGCCGCTATTGCCCCACTTTGCTTTGATGCCGTAGATACTGAAGATCACATAAGCCAGTCCAAATGCCCAGGCAGGAATAGAGATAGGTAAAAACAACAAACCAATACCCATGCCCGGAGCTAAGGCAATGGCAGCATATACAATTCCATTAACGGCACCCGATGCGCCAACGGCAGAATAGTCGCCATAATTTTTATAAATAAGCAAGGCTAAAAGGTTGCCTCCTATTAAACTTAAGAAGTAGATAATCAAGAGTTGAAGCCCGCCAAGCATAGGCTCCAGCATACTTCCAAATGCATAAAGGGCTATCATGTTAAAGATCAGGTGCATCCAGTTTGTATGCAAAAATCCTGAGGATACTA
>DASQMG010000292.1:0-4624 GCA_035645595.1 Flavisolibacter sp.
ATAGCCAAAGCCCCCTGAATATTTCCAGGAGCATAATGCCATGACCATGCGTTTCAATAAATACAGTACCCAAAGTTTGCAGCTATCCGGGCACGAAATCTCTAAGCTAATAACAGTGGTAACTGCCATGGCCAAAAAAATGGGACTGGAAGAAGCAAGCGATAACGAAATTGCAGAGCTCAAAAAAGATGTGCACGCCGAAAAGGTTATGGATGTGATAGACAAACTGGAGCAGAAAAATAGCTGCTAACCGGGAACTGCTTTAAGCAGTATGGTATTTGAAAAACATCAGGTTCAATTTACCACAAAAGCAAAAAAGGGATCTAAATTGGAGTGCTTAGCGTGCCGCCACCATCTTATAAACAAATTTGTTGTACGCTGTTTTTCTCCCTTTACAATCAGGCAAAAGCCTGTTTTGTACTGCTATTTATATTTAACAGATCCGCTTTTGCTTTTCTTGCGTAAAGTTATTTATCAGCTGGATCATGTTTATAATGCGGCTAAATTCTTTATGATTGTTGTATTGTTGTTGGTGCCTGGGGCAATGGTAGTAATAACCACGTTTCCCTTTTTTATCCAGCAATTCAAAGTAGTATAACACACCACCTTCCACAGGGTGAAAAGAAAGATCTTTTATGTTCTCGCTGCTGTTTATATGAAGCACATCATTTTCCTGTAGTCCTTTCCATAATGCTTCAATCCCCTGCTGGGAAACTGGGATCTCTTTCCATATCAGCCTGCCATCCTCCTTTTGCCGCTCAAAATAGCGGGCTTGCCATTGTTGATCTTTGTTTGTTAAGACCAGTAAGGTTCGTCGATCCTCCTGTCCCGGTAACATCCAAAACAGCAGTTGAAAATCGCCTTTTCCTGAAACCTGATAGAGCGCATCTATATCGTTTATGTCGTGTTTGTTGCGCTTTTCAATAGAATCATGCTTAAACTCAAACTGTGCAAGACTACAGAGACTCAGGGCACTAAATACTGATGCCAGTACGACATTCTTCATAAAGGGGGTATAACGGTTTGGGTATTTTTGTAGTGGCGGAGATCCGTGTTACCTGAACCTAAATTTATTAGTAAAGTTCAAAAAAATTACAATCACTCAACATGTGTTCGTCAACTGTAGTGCACAAATACCAACCTAGCGGTCCGTACTTCCATGTCTGTAGGAATCAACATCTGATGGCGCTAAGATAAGTCCACACCATAAATACTATTTGTAAGGGAATTCTAAACCATAGGTAACCTGGTCCCCTCCCGTCAAAAGTACCTTTTTGGTAGTCTATATGTTGAATGGCAGCTTTGATATTTCCAGGCAACAATAAGATAAAAAACAGTATCAACGCCCACCCTGTCCACACCCGGCAACCCAGAATTAGTAACCCTATTGCAGCAATGATTTCCACAACACCCGTCAGGTAAATTACTTCTGCCTTAAAAGGTATAAAATCAGGTAGCATCATTGCCATGCCTTTGGTAAATGCAAAATGTCCGATTGCTGTGAATACCAACATAACTGACATAGCAATCCTGCCTGATAAAGGAAAGTCGAAAGTTCCGGTGAAAAATTTAATGACAACTAAACTGATTGTAAAAGCTCCGAGTAAGACAAATAGTGGTTTCATCTTTTATTATGTAGTAAACCTCAACTTCATGAATGATGGTTACACCTATTTTGTCATCAGCCGAAATATTATTGCGGCCAGCGCCCCACCTGTCAATGGCCCAACCACGGGTATCCAGCAATATTTCCAGTCGCTGCTTCCTTTTCTGCCCATGGGTAAAATGGCGTGCATAATACGCGGTCCTAAGTCCCTTGCCGGATTAATAGCATAACCGGTAGGACCGCCAAGACTTAACCCAATGCCTAGTACCAATAAGGCTACAGGTAACGCATCCAAGGCACCCAAACTGCTCGATGGTGCAATGATGAACAAAATAGCAAATATGAAGGCGAACGTTCCAATAGTTTCTGTAAGAAAATTATAGAAGGGATTGCGGATAGCAGGCGTAGTACAAAACACTGCCAGCTTTGTAATTGCTGCATCGGTAGCCGTAAAATGCTGGCGATAGGCTGCCCACACCCCAATGGAACCCGCCATTGCACCAATCATCTGGCCCCCGATATACTGCGGAACATCTGCCCATGAGATTTTTTTAAGGATAGCCAACGCAACCGTAACAGCAGGATTCAAGTGAGCGCCACTGGGTTTTGCGGCTACAAATACACCAACAAAGGCGGCCATAGCCCAGCCAAATGTAATTACGATCCAACCGCTGTTGTGCCCTTTTGTGTTGTTCAAAACAACATTGGCAACTACACCATTGCCTAAAAGGATTAATAAAAAGGTTCCAACGATCTCCCCGGTAAATAGGTTCATTTTTAGTTGATTAGTTGTTCCATTAATAGGTTAATAAGCAAACAGGTTAGTAAGGGGTAAGATGGTTTACCTTAATCCATTCCTTTATCCAAACTGCAAACTATTCTTCTGTCCACGCCTGTGCGGCACGAATGGCTTTGCCCCAGGCTTTTTGATGTAGAATTCTGGTCGCTGCTTTCATCCCGGGCTCAAATACTTTTTCCTTTTGCCAGTAGGCTTCCACTTCTTTTACGTCACTCCAAAAACCAACTGCAAGCCCGCTCAAATAGGCAGCACCCAATGCTGTTGTTTCTGTTACCTGCGGTCTTATAACCTGAGTATTTAATATATCGGACTGGAACTGCATCAGGTAATTATTCACCGTAGCGCCGCCATCTACTCTTACTTCTTTAATGGATATTCCTGAATCGGCTTCCATTGCTTTTAATACATCCATCGTTTGGTAAGCGATGCTTTCAACGGCGGCTCTTGCCATCTGTGCATCGGTGCTCCCTCTTGTTAGTCCTACAATAATGCCTCTCGCATCCTGGTTCCAATAAGGCGCTCCCAAACCAGTAAAGGCAGGCACCATATATACGCCGCCATTATCTGTTGTTTTTAAAACCAGTGCTTCTACATCTGACGAATTTTGTATAAGCTTTAATCCATCCCGAAGCCATTGCACTACTGCGCCGGCAATAAATACACTTCCTTCCAGGGCGTATTGCACTTCACTGCCTATTTTCCAGGCAACAGTAGTTAATAAGTTGTTTTGCGAGGTTACTGGTTTCGTTCCTGTATTCATCAGCATAAAACAACCGGTGCCATACGTGTTTTTTACCATGCCGGGTTGTAGGCACATCTGCCCAAATAATGCAGCCTGCTGGTCGCCGGCCATGCCACTTACCGGAACATCCGCAGCTGTAAGTAAATGCTGTGTGTAACCATATATTTCGCTGCTGGAACGAACGTCGGGCAACATGCTTTCTGGAATGCCAAAAAGCTTTAGCAGATCATTATCCCACTGCATTGTATGGATGTTGAAGAACATGGTTCGGGATGCGTTTGTGACATCAGTTGCATGTACTTTTCCATTTGTCAGCTTCCACAATAACCACGAATCAATTGTACCAAAACAAAGGTCGCCATTGTCTGCTTTTGCCCTTGCACCAGGAACATTATCCAGAAGCCATTTTACTTTTGTAGCAGAAAAATAAGCATCGGTAACCAACCCGGTTTTTTCTTTAATGATGATGGATGAACCATCCTTCTTCAACTCATCGCAGTAGGCAGATGTTCTTCTATCCTGCCAAACAATAGCATTATAAATCGGGTGCGAAGTTTTTCTATCCCATATTACGACAGTTTCTCTCTGATTTGTAATACCAATACCCGCAATATTATGTATGGTTAACCCTGCTTTTAGAATGGCCTCGGTAGCAACTCCTATTTGTGTTGACCAGATCTCGGCTGCATCATGTTCTACCCAACCCGGTTGCGGAAATATCTGTGTGAATTCTTTTTGCGCAGAGGAAACAAGGGTTCCTTTTTTATCAAAGATGATGGCTCTTGAAGAGGTGGTTCCCTGGTCGAGGGATAAAATGTATTGGTGCATAGCAAGCAATTTCCTTTGAAAAATTTGTTCTGATTTTTTTGAGGCTGCGGCAGGCCGTATGCAGTAAAGATGCAGCCGGCAAATGGAAAACTACCAACTTCTTTTGTACTACTTATAATTGTGAAAACAAATCCGGATAATCGGAGATGATGCCATCAACGCCTAACGCAAGCTGTTTCTTCATTTCATCAGAACTGTTTACCGTCCACGGAATGACTTTCATATTTTTTTCATGGCATTGTTTTATCAACTCCGGTGTAACCAAAGAAAAATGCGTGCTGTAAACAAAGGGGGTAAATCCTAACTGCTGCAGTTGTTCTTCCAGCGGCCGCCTGTCATCGCCTTCAATTAGTAAAGCAGTTGTAACTGTTGGGTACTTACGGTGCATTACCTGCAAAGCTCTCGGGTCAAATGATTGAATAATACTTCGATCCGATACGCGTTTATCGTTGATCACCGACATAGCCAGGTCAACAAACTCTTCTACCGGCGGATGCTTTTTACCATCACCGGCGGGTGTGGACTTTATTTCGATATTGTATTGAAGCGTTTTGCCTTTTTGCCTGGCAGAGGCTTCGGAAGCGTCTATCAAATCAGACAGCAAAGGCTTATAGGCGGCCACCTTTTGCTGCCTTGGAAAAAGCGGGTG
>DASQMG010000293.1:0-4075 GCA_035645595.1 Flavisolibacter sp.
TTTTACGCGTAATAATTAGTGGCACTTTTTCAATGATTGCCGCAATTAGTAAATGCTCTCACGGATTTGCCCCCTGTATGTAAGCATGCTGCCCACCAAGATGTACAACTCCCTACCTTGTTATGTTTCAAATGTATCAAAAGCACCAAAGGTGGACAGTCCCATTTGCAAAGCGTACCCTTCTTTTTTGTGCTTTGATTCTATTCATGCTAACAGGCAAATTTTCAATAAATTTTTTGTTGTTAGTAGGTTGGTAATGGTCCCTTGTGAACTGGCCAGGTACACGCTATAATTACGAAGCTGGCTTAGCAATTAATGTTGCTCAGTGCTATATTCTAACGATTGACAGTAGTATTTGGTTGTGTACCACCCCTTTGTTTTTGGCTGCCACAAAATGACTGTCTTGCTTTCGTAATAATCGGAACTCAAATCATGGAGGGTAAGTACTTTGAAAACAGCTATGTCTTAATGTTGCCTCAACTCTAAACGACCTAGGTTATTAAATTTGTTGCCCTGTTTACTGTTTACAATGGCCTGTTTTCCAATGCAACTAATAGCACAACAACCTAAGCCAAATTCCCTGCGTAAAGCCATTGCGCCATCAGTCAAAGAAAGCATCCATATTATATTTTCTGATTCAATGGGCAAAGCAGGGATTATAGCCCTCAACGGACGTTTAGGAAAAATGTTTTAGTCCCTGCCCGTTATTTTTGCCTACGTTAGTATTAAAACAGTTTATTCATATTGTGACCAACATTCGTATGACAATGCCACGAACCTTCTATAGTTCTCTACTGCTCTTATTTATTCCCTTCTCCTCTTTTTCGCAAACCCAAAGCCCAACTTTATCGGGGTTGGTAAAAGACGCTGCTACCAAGGGCGTGTTGCCATTCGTAAATGTGACACTAAAATTCGCCCGGGACAGCAGTTTTGTTTTAGGAACCATCACGAATGACGAGGGCCGTTTTACTATTACAGATGTAAAAAGTGGGAACTATTTTATTGAGGTATCTTTTGTTGGCTATGGTGTAAAAACGCTGCCCGTCTTGGTTGGCACGTTAAGTGCCTTCCTTGATTTAGGCACTCTTGAATTGGCGCAGAACTCCAAGTCGCTTGAAAGGGTAACAATTACATCCACCGGCGAAAGCGGCGTATCAGACAGAATGGATAAAAAAACGTTTTCAATTGCAGATAACGTTAGCCAGGCCGGCGGTTCCGTATTACAGGCAATGAATAACCTTCCCGGCATAACCACTTCTCAGGAGGGGAAGTTGCAATTACGCGGCAGTGATAAAGTAGCCGTGTTAATAGATGGAAAACAGACTGCTCTAACCGGCTTCGATAGCCAAACGGGTCTTGATAATATTCCTGCTTCTGCCATAGAGCGAATTGAAATAATCAACAACCCATCGGCTAAGTATGATGCTAATGGTAATGCGGGTATCATCAATATTATCTTTAAGAAAAACAGGCAGGAAGGCTTCAATGGAAAGGCAGGTATCTCCGCGGGGCTTGGTGCTCTGTGGCAAAAGAAGCAAAACCTTCCAGGCATCCGGCCGCAGTACCAGGCCACGCCAAAAATCAATCCTTCACTTTCACTTAATTACCGGAAGAATAAGGTTAATGCCTTTTTGCAATCCGACTGGCTTTACACAGAAACATTAAACCGCAACGAATTTACCACCCGGTATTACGATAACGGTGATGTGGTGATTCAACAGGCTAAACGAAACCGCAATACAAGCTATGCTACGGCAAAAGCCGGCTTTGACTATGCCATCAATACACAAAACACAGTAACTATATCTGGCTTGTTCAACCGCGAAAAAATTATTGACCGCGGGGACATTCCTTACTTCAATAAAAATGTAACACAACGGTATCGCCTATGGCAATTTTTAGAAGATGAAGTAAAGTACACTGCCATTGCTTCTGCAGCCTATCAGCGTAAATACAAACAACCAGGTCGGTTATTGAATCTTGGATTTAACTACACCTGGCACCGTGAGGACGAACGGTATTATTTTACCAATATAATGCCCGCATACACCGGTGAAGATGCTTTTAAACTGCTGTCCGATGAACATGTGTATGATTTTAATTTAGACTATACACGTCCCCTTAAATATGGGCGGGTAGAAAGTGGCGTAAAGCTTCGCTTTAGGAACATTCCTATTAATATGCAGTTTTTCCCGGGCCTTAATTCACCCATTGATATTGACGCCGGCGGCAGGGCAAGGTATGCTGAAACGATACCGGCCCTTTATGGCAATTATGTTTATGAGAGCAGGAGGGTTGAAGTAGAAGCGGGTTTGCGGATAGAGTATGTTAAGGTTGATTATGAGGTTAACCCAAATCATAATACTTATAAGAGCGATGGCTATACGTATACGCAACCTTTTCCGAATGTTCGTTTCGGATACAAAATAGATAACAATAATAAAGTCTCCTTATTCTATAACCGCCGGGTCGATCGACCTGCAGAAGTTGATATTCGCATCTTTCCAAAATACGATGAACCGGAACTGCTGAAAGTAGGAAACCCGGCACTGAGGCCGCAGTTTACCAATTCGTTTGAGGCCGGATATAAAAAGAACTGGCAGGCAGGGAGTTTATATACCGCAGCCTACCATCGCATCACAGATGGAACAATTACACGTATAGCAACCCTATCTCCAACAAGCCCTATTTTGTACAACGTTTTTCAAAATGCCGGGCGTAGTTACAATACGGGTATAGAACTGGTCTGGCAGCAAAAAATGGCCGCATGGTTTTCACTCAATGCCAGCGCAAACATTTACAGGAACACAATAGATGCTTTTAACGTGACCAATAAATATCCGGTGCCTTCTTTGTATTCGTCGAAGAAAGAGGAGGTCACATCAGGCAATTTCAAGGTCAACGGCAACTTTCGATTGCCTAAAGAACTGGAGCTACAGATAACGTCAATTTACCTGGCGCCGGATATTATTCCTCAAGGAAATCTGGGCAGCCGGTACTCGCTTGACATGGGTATAAAAAAAGGAGTGCAAAAAGGACGGGGTGAACTTTTCTTTAATGCAACGGACCTATTAAATACGCTGAATATTAAAAAAGAAATTCAAGGACGGGGGTTCCGATACGAAACAACAGATTATTATGAAACGCAGGTTATCCGGTTAGGTTACAGTTACAAATTCTAGCGTAAGCCCGAAAAATTTTCCATCGAAATAGTGTTCAACTAGGTTACGTGCTTACACCGGGTTGTTATAAAAAAGATTGTTTAGGTATGAACATAGGGTTCAATGCAGACTAATCACCCTCGTTAATTTCCATTGCCCTCCCTCTTTGCGCCAGGTATGTACAAATTTACTGTAACGATAAGGCGCATCTGGCGGCTCCTGGTTGTTATGAAAGCGGTGCGCACCCATTTGCACGGCCCCATACTTTGGGATGGGATATACTTCAATGCTGCCACTTAAAAGTTGGCGGGTCACCTTGCCGCATATGTTATTTTTAAGAGATAGTATCAAGTCTTTCTTGGAGGTAGATAAACCGCCCCTGTCATGGTAAAATTCAATGTCATCCGAAATGAGCTCTTCAAATACATGGAGCTTACAGGTATTATAGGCATCAAAAAATACACTATCCAACCGGGCTATAGTATCGTGCAGGTCTTTGGATTCAGGACTATATTTTGGCAGGGCTGACTGTGCCGGCGCAGTGGCGTAGAAGGCCAGCAACGTAACCGTGAAACTTACTTTTAGAAACGACAAATTTTTTTTCATGTTGTAGTTAATTAAAGGCGATAAAAATTTATTTATAAAACCTGCCGATGAGGGGGTTGTCCACAATATTCTTTTTCATCTCCAATACATCAATAGCGCCCTGCTTACCATACACAATCTTGCCCCCTGGCTCTACAAGCATTGTATAAGGCAGGGCACCTCCCCAGTTGGGATCTATGGCCTCAATTAGTTTATACTTGTCATCAATGCTGAATAAATAGTTTGTATTGGAAGCACCTTTTTCCTTCAAAAACCTCAGTACCTTATCTTTTTTTAAGGGGTCATCCGCGCTGATGCTGATAAATTCA
>DASQMG010000294.1:0-1652 GCA_035645595.1 Flavisolibacter sp.
AAGAAAGCTTAACACCAATTAATTGCTTTCTTTACAACATCAACCTATCCAATTCCTACTTAAATCGCATTATCCATTTCCTGTTGTGACCTTGTGAAAAATTTAGAAAACCAAGCAAAAGATAAGTATGCTCAGAGTTTCTTTACCCGCTATCTGCATCATTGCATTTTTATTTAGTTCTTGCGTCGATACACGCAAGGTGGCTTATTTTGTCGATCAACAGAACGGTAGCCTCCCATCTTCCGTTGTGATTCCTCAAACCATCATTTCACCCAATGACTTGTTGAGTGTCACGGTCTCGAGTTTAAGTTCTTCAGCATCAGCTGCGTTCAATACACCCAATCTTGTTCATCAGTCCAATACTACTAACAGCACTGGTGGGTCTGGGCAGGTGCCGGGTTATTTAGTTGACGCTGAAGGCAATATTCAATTTCCTATTCTGGGAGCCATAAAAGCAAGCGGCTTAACAGAAATTCAATTAAGGGAACATATAACAAAGCGCATACTGGACAAACAGCTGTTGGTTGATCCAATTGTAACTGTTCGTCACCTGAATTTCAAGGTTACGGTTCTAGGCGAAGTAGGTAATCCAACAATGATAAATGTGCCCAGTCAAAAAATCAATATACTGGAAGCCCTTGGTTTGGCTGGTGATATAACGGTATACGGTAAGCGAAACAATGTAATGGTAATACGTGAAGAAAATGGAAGGAAAACATTTCAGCGTTTGAATCTGAATAAATCTGACATTTTTAACTCCCCGTATTATCAGTTGCATTCAAACGATATTGTCTATGTTGAACCCAATAAAGCAAAAATTAGCGGATCTTCCCGCATTACGCAACTGCTGCCCATTATTTTAAGTGGTTTGTCAGTGTCCATTTTTATTTTGGATCGTATATTCAGATAAGGTTTTAGTTTTATAAAAACTGCCAGAGTCAACAGCGAAGAAAAGGATAACTGTATTTTACCAAAAGTACTTTTTCATCGCCTAGGGGCTTAGTACAGCGTTATAGATTTTCAGTTGCCTTTAATATCGGCATCTAACTACACCAAGAGAAACATTGAGCACTTCAGTTTTGCAAATTAAAAGGAATGTGGAGCCACTCCCTGGCTACATCAGTTATCAGAATTTCCCCATCCGTTATTAGAACGGACTTATGTCAATGGCATCTGCCCTACGAAGTATACCGGT
This sequence comes from Flavisolibacter sp., assembly GCA_035645595.1. Classification (GTDB taxonomy): domain Bacteria; phylum Bacteroidota; class Bacteroidia; order Chitinophagales; family Chitinophagaceae; genus Flavisolibacter. Next base: position 1,196 of record DASQMG010000294.1, read on the forward strand.
AATTTAGCGCTAAATAACGCAAATGAAAAAGCAGCTTTCTTTCTTTGCTTCCCTGCATCACCGGCACCGGTTACTCTCACCGACATCAGCGAAACGGCCCTTCCGCTAACTGACCTTACAAAAAATTCGATGGATGTTATAGCAGCTGATCTTTTCTTTTGCAATGTGACTTTCCGACCTGAAAGGAGCAGGCAAAACTTATGTTATTAAATAATGGCAAAGGCATTTTACGGATGCCACCGCTAACCATTATAAAGGCGAAAATAATTTCATGAGCCTTGATGCACAGTTTATGGACCTGCATGGCAATGGTTGGAAAGACCTGGTGGTAGGCAATGGCTTTGGCGGCCGGGTGCAGTACTTTCTAAACAACAAGGGAGCATTTACTGAACTACCCAATAACAGTCTCCCCGACTATAAGGGAGCCGATGTTATTAACCTCCTTCATTTTAACGGT
>DASQMG010000295.1:0-6969 GCA_035645595.1 Flavisolibacter sp.
CCGGCGCAGGTTTGGCGCTTGAATGAAAGCAAAGTGACCAAGGCTTTTATGAAGGATAAAGAAGTAGCGTCCATCAGGCTTGACCCCTTACGGGAAACTGCCGATATTAATGAAAGCAACAATAGCTGGGGCAGTACCACTTCAGAGCCAAGCCGCTTCCAGGTATTTAAAATGAAGCAAGCCACACGTGGCCAAAGCACCGGCCCTAACCCAATGCAAAAGGGTAAGACCGGATTTTAAAACTTATATTTTTGGTGACAATAAAAACCACTGCTTGTAAAAAGGCAGTGGTTTTCTAATTAGTGGCATATGCCTTTTGATACAGCAGCTGAGTGCAGAAAAATAAAAGCATTTGCACGTACAGAAACGGTGAGATTTTTTGGCAGACAAAAAATAAATTTAGCAAAACGAGTTTATAATACAACAATACGAACTATTTGAAAAACATGGTAACACAGCCTTAACTAAGCCGGAAGATTAAAACATCAACGATTCATTGCCTACCAGCATTTGCCCAGGCTTTATATGCAATGATGAACATTCGTTTGTTATTGTGCCTTTTTTCCCTTCTTCTGCAATTCGTGACAAGGCCCGCATGATGTACAGTGCTTCGGCAGTTCCAAACGTTATCATTGAAACTACTTCACAGACAATTTCATTTTCGCACCCAAAATTCTTCTCCCCATTTTCCAATCGGATTCGTTTCTTCAAGCAATCTCTGTATAGCCGTAAGCTTCTCCGGTGCAATTTCTCTTTCTGCAAAAGGAAACAACTCTCTTTCTTCAAATCGTATATGGTCGTGTAGCGCATCTGCCAGTTGTATAAATGTTGCTTCGTCTGGTATCAGGGCAATTACATGAAGCAGCGCTTCAATTTCTTCATGATCAGAAAACATTTTTGTTACCAAATCATTAGCTGGCGGTAAGTGAATTGCTAGTATCTGTTCTTCTTTCTTAAAATGGGTTGCTAATACATTCTCCCAAAACCATCGAACGTATGCTGCAATCAGCCTGTGATCCGTTCCGTTCTTCAAACCCTGTTTAATCTTCCAGCCAAGTAATAAACCCTCATGATGTTCCCTCGAAAGAGGTGCTAACTCTTTGCTGCGTTTGATAGGTTTTATTTCATTTTCCATAAGGCAAACTTACGATCAGGCAGCAAAATCAAAAATGACGTTGCTCATGTCAGACGCTCATAAAAAAAGGCCCCATCGTTGGAGGCCTTTTCCACGGAAATAAATGTACTACTGCACCACTATTTTATTCACTACCGAATAGCTGCCGGCTTCATTCATCACATTTACGAGGTAATTTCCCGAAGCAATTTTTTGCGGCACTCTAAACTCTTCTACCTGCACTTTGTTATTTACATTTACCATTTTTGTGCTGATGATTCTTCCTCCAATATCCATTAATTGAACCTGGTAGCGTCCTGGCGCCTGATCGGAGAAGGATAACCTAAAATAACCATCAGTTACAGGATTCGGGTAAACAGAAATCCCATTCTTTACAAGGGCCTCTTCTGTTAGTGGCTTTCTTTTATCAACAATGGTTTCAAAGGCCACAGCCTCGCTGATTTCCTCTTTAGGCTCCTCTTTCTTCTTGTCCTTCTTCTCAAATGCTAAAGCACTATTAGCCAAATCCGAGGCATTAAAAACAGAAGCACCACCAGATATTTTTTCTGCTTCCAGCGTATTTAAATCGAAACGATAGTAACCCTGCGTAGAACCGGAACTGCTCACAATTACTTTGCTGTCGCCCTGAGCTATAGCGCCATTGGTGCTATAGCCACGCGGTAAATTTTTTATGCTTCCCAAATAGGTTGCCACCTTCGTGTCCAGGTTAATTTTAAATACAACACGGTTGGCACTTATGAGGTAAAGGTTTTTGTTTTTATCAGCAATAACATCTCCACCATAATAGCTGCTACTGTGCACAGAAAAATTTCCATTTGCCACATCATCTGTTAAGGCACCCAGGTCAGTGATTTCCTGGTTCTTCTTTGTAGCAAATTGTATTAAATGGTTGGCATCATTACTTAAGGCATATCCTTTACCATCTGATGCAATTACCATCCGCGTAATTTGAGATCCTACATCGCCACGGCCTTTTACAACACCAAAGGCCTCGTCCTCAAAATAAAAAACCTTTGGAGATTTAGCTTTTAAATCAATGTATCGTAATTGCGCAATGCCCATTGGTGTATAATATAAACGGTTGTGCTTTTTATCGTAAGCGCAGGCAGCAGATGCCGTAGCGAAGGGCTTTTGCACAACTACTTCTAATTGCAGGTTGGTTCGTTTTTTTACCGGCTTGCCGGATCGTGCATTTAAAATCTCAGCATCGGCGGCGCTCTGAAAAACAGTTTGCAGTTCTTCACCGGTATTTACATCCACGAGCCGGACTTCTGTCCAGGCCGAACCTCCCTTTTCTACGCCGGTAATAGCGTAGGCAGTGGTTTTTTCTGATTTTTTCTGGGCTTGCGAAAATGAAATAGCAGTAAGGCTTAATGCGAGGAGTAAAATTTTCTTCATGGTAAATGGTTTTGTAGAATTAAATTACGACAATCTTCGTCGTTAGGCGATTTTTATAGATGAAATATTCGTATTATTTGATGAATGGTACGGCATGGGTTGATTCCTGGAGGAATTTTTAGGTTAGCATGGAAGCGTAGTCCTATAGGAGCAATGGTAGCAGGGGTTACCACCTTTTCTGCAATTTTCGAAACATCTGTTTTGTGTTAATTGGCCTAGATGCCAATATGGAACGCACTAATTTTATAAATAGGGGAACATCCCTCGTTGTGGCTGTTTTACTCTTTATTGGTGCCCCGTACAAAAAACAGAACATGGTGGGACATTGTCCTCGTGCGTATAACAAAGCAATGAACCTTTTCTTAACAACCTTCTAATTGGCCCTGTTGGTATCTTTACCAGCTTATTTTTTCTATTAATTACCAAACTTCCCTTCAGGAATAAAATCTTTTATGAGCAGTAAAGGAAAAGTTTTAGTAGCCATGAGCGGCGGTATTGACAGTACTGTTACTGCTTTAATGCTTCACCATGAAGGTTACGAAGTAGTAGGTATCACTATGAAGACCTGGGACTATGCCGCCAGCGGCGGATCGAAAAAAGAAACCGGCTGCTGCAATCTTGATTCCTTTAATGATGCCCGCATGGCGGCCGTACAACACGGCTTTCCTCATTATATTTTAGACATACGCGATGAATTCGGCTCGTTTGTGGTTGACAATTTTGTGGATGAGTATTTAGCGGGCCGTACACCTAACCCCTGTGTTTTATGCAATACACATATCAAGTGGAGGGCCTTACTAAAAAGGGCTGATGCTTTAGGTTGCGAGTTTATTGCCACTGGCCATTATGCTTCTGTAAGGCAGCACACCAATGGCCGTTTTGTAATTAGTAAAGCTGTCGATGAAACCAAAGATCAGAGCTATGTTTTATGGGGTCTGCAACAAGACCTGTTATCAAGAACGATTTTACCCTTAGGCACCTACCGCAAAACAGAAATACGCCAGATGGCCCACGACTTCGGCTATCCAGAATTAGCTAAGAAAGCAGAGAGCTATGAAATCTGTTTTGTGCCTGATAATGATTACCGGGGTTTTCTAAAACGCAAAGTGGAAGGCCTTGAAGAAAAAGTAGCCGGTGGCTATTTTGTAGATAAAGAGGGGAAAATTCTAGGCCAGCATAAAGGGTATCCTTTTTATACTATCGGCCAACGCAAAGGGCTGGATATAACATTTGGTAAACCGGCTTATGTAACCGCCATTGACCCGGATACCAATACAGTTGTTTTAGGTGATGAGGAAGACCTGGAAAAAGAAGATATGAAAGTCGCCCGTGTCAACTGGATCAAGTATGAAAGTATGACTGAACCTCTGGAGGCGGTAACTAAAATCCGGTATAAGGATGGGGGCACCCATTCTATCATCACTCCCTCAGGTACCGATGTTTCCGTACGGTTTTTTGAAAAAGCGAAAGGCATTGCTCCAGGCCAAAGTGCTGTTTTTTACGAAGGGGATGATGTGCTTGGGGGAGGGATCATTCAAAGGCAGGTTAATTAGTTGACCGCTTGAATAGTTGATTGGTCTAAATGCTTTACCAACCACCAATTAACTAATTAACTATTCAACTAATTTATATTAGTTTTATCGCGCTTGCCAATAGAGGCGGCATTTATCCAGAAATCCTTTAATAAACTTATGAGAGCAAATTATCTTTTACCCGTTCTAGCCGCCATCCTTTTTTTTAGCTGCAAAAAAGAAAGCGAAGAATTTAAAACAGAAGCCGTCTCCGATTACCTCCTTACAAAACCGGGCAAATTCATCGTCTATCGCACCGACTCTATGATCACCAACCGGGGCGCAGCTTTTGTAACCCGCTCCTACCAGGAAAAGCACCAGGCAGATGCCTTAATAACTGACAACCTCGGACGTTCTTCTTATCGAATATTTCGCTACCTCCGTGATACAACAGGTAATGGCCCCTGGCAGCCTTCAGGTTCTTATTTTGTTACGCCTCTGCCAAACTCTGTTGAAGTGGTTGAAAATAGCCTTCGCTTTTTGAAACTGGCTGGTCCTGTACGGGAAAATAATTCGTGGCGTGGCAACCGTTTCCTGCCAGCAGACTTATATGCATCCTACGATCTGGATGCCAATGGTATCGAAGATTGGGAGTACAACTACACCAGTACCGAAAATTCTGTTACACTTGGCGGTAAACCTTATAACAACGTTATTACAGTTGATCAGGTAAACGAAGGCATAAATGCACCGGTGACTAACTTTGGAGAATACGGCTATAAAAATTATTCAGTTGAGCAATACGCAAAAGGCATTGGCTTAATTTATCAGGAGTTTATTGTATGGCAGTATCAACCAACCAATGTAAGCAGGCCCGGCTACCGTGGCTTTGGCGTAAAACGTTCTATAATTGATCATAATTAAGTATATGAAAAAGATTTGTTTGTGCCTGATATTGGTAGGTGTTGTTAAGATAAGTGAGGCACAAGTCAGCAGGTACATTATACAGTTTAAGGATAAGGCCGGCTCCTCTTTTTCGCTGGCGAATCCCATTCAGTACCTATCACAGAGGGCTATTGACAGAAGAACCAGATACTCCATTGCTGTTGACAGCACCGACCTGCCCGTTATATCCAGGTATATAGATAGCGTTAGGTTAGCAGGCGCTGTTACTATTTTAAATACATCCCGCTGGTTAAACCAGGTATCTATTCAAACATCCGACCCTGCCGCTTTATTAAAGATTAACAGCTTCGCGTTCGTGCAGGTTGTAGCTCCGATAGCTGCGAGAACAGCTGTTGCCGGCCCCAACAAAAAAGAACCACAGCAACCTAATGACGCCCAAAAAATTTCAAGTACATCCCGCCTGGCCAATACCGCGGCTGACTTTTTTGAATACGGCTCTTCCTATAACCAGGTGCATATACATAATGGCGAATTTTTGCATAACATAGGTCTGCGTGGTCAAAACATGGTTATCGGAATTTTTGATGGAGGCTTTTTTAGATACACAACTTTAAAATCATTTGATAGTGTCAACATCAATAACCAGGTTTTAGGCACTTATGATTTTGTGGCAAGAGAGCAAAGTGTAATTGAAGATGATTCACATGGCATGCAATGCTTTTCTGTAATTGCAGCCAATATTCCCGGGCAGTTTGTAGGTACGGCCCCAAAGGCATCTTTTTATTTATTTCGAAGCGAAGATGTTGCTTCTGAATTTCCTATTGAAGAACACAACTGGGTTTGTGCTGCTGAAAGATTGGATAGCTCCGGTGGCGATCTGATTTCTTCTTCGCTGGGGTATTCTGTAGAAATGACTGATCCAACATTCAACCACACCTACGCTGAGATGAACGGGAATACAACTATAGTAGCAAAAGGCGCCGACCTTGCCGCTAAAAAAGGCGTATTTGTTGTTAACTCTGCGGGCAATGATGGCAACGGCTCTTTTCGTTTCATCTCGTCTCCCGCGGATGGAGATAGTGTAATGGCAGTTGGTGCAGTTAATGGAAGCGGAGTCGCGGCGGGGTTTTCGAGCTACGGGCCGTCGTCCGATGGGCAGGTGAAGCCCGATGTAGCTTCGGTAGGCGTAAATACCGTTGTACAAACGTCAAACAACACTATTGGTACCAGCAACGGAACTTCTTTTTCCTGTCCCAATATTGCAGGCCTTACTACCTGCCTTTGGCAGGGCTTTCAGGAGTTCAATAACATGAAAATTTTAACGGCGCTCCGGCAGTCAGGTAGCAAAGCCACATCACCCGACGACCGCGTCGGTTACGGCATACCGGATGTAAAAAAAGCCATGCTTCTTTTATTAAAAGATTTTTCCACAGCAGCGGTAACTGCTGCTTCCTGCAAAAACACTATTACTTGGACAAGTAAAGATGTGAGCTCCATGAAGTATGAGATCGAGCGCAAAGCAGCTGGTGAAAATTCTTATACCAAAATTGGCGAACGGCAAGCAACCGGCGCTTCTTTCGGTAGCAGAACATATAGCGTTGACGATACTTTACTTAATGTGCAGGCAGGTCCCATCTCTTATCGCATCCGCCAGGTGATTGATACCGCCCTAACAAATTTAAGTGCTGATTACATAGACACTGTTACAGTTAACCTGGCTTCGTCCTGCATTACTACGGCTATTAACCCGGTTACCGGTACTGGCGAAGAAGTAGTTTTGATGCCTAACCCTGCAAAAGAGCGCTTTGCTTTAAAGATCACGACTTCTTACCCCGTGCAAAATTTGGTAATTAGAATAATCAATAATAAGGGTCAAACAATTTCAGTTATACGCAACAGTAAAGGCAGCGGTACCACTACACTTGAACTTCCATCGGCCTACCTGGCAAGCGGGCAATATTATGTAAGTATCTATAATGATGAAAAGCTGATTGTTACCAAAGAACTTATTAAACTACA
>DASQMG010000296.1:0-5938 GCA_035645595.1 Flavisolibacter sp.
TGGACATTCTCCTTCAAAAAACTTTCAATGCGGTCAAAGGAAGCAGTAAGAGCTGTACCATACCATCTTCCATGGCGTTCTGCCGGGTAAATTTCCAGGTTATGTTTTACGGCGGCTCCGGCTAGTTTTTTTGCCAAAAGTTTCGATTGAGACACATCCACAACCTGGTCTTTTCCTCCGTGAAGGATAAGTGTGGGTGGTGAAGCCGGTGTTATATGGTTGACAGGGCTCCATTCTTCAAACAGCGTTTTGCTCTTATCCGGTGTAGTGCCGGTTACCATTTGCAGGGCCAGCGGCACTAAAGGGTGCCAGGGTTTTTGATACATGGTCACCAGATCGGCCGGACCGAAATAATCCACTACCGCCCGAACTTTTGGAAAGTTATATTTATAAGCTTGCAGCAAGGCAAGATGCGCTCCGGCAGATACGCCCAATAAAACGAAGCCTTCAATGCTCACCCCGTATTTTTCGGCATTGGCAGTAATAAAATCAACCGCAGTTTTAACATCATTCTCCTGTGTTGGAAATAGATTACCACCACTTACTAAGCGGTAGCCGATGTTGAAAATGGCATAGTCGGGAAGGCGATGTTTGAAGCTATCGATATAAGTGGCGAAGTCAGCTTTGCTGCCGCTGTTCCAACCGCCGCCATGAATCAGGATCAGTGATTTTGTGTTGGATGAGGAGCGACCTTCCGGGAGGTAAATGTCTATTGTCTGCAAGGGATCTTTTCCATAAGGGACATTTGGAAAATTTTGTTGAGGCAGAGATTTTTCTTTAGCAAAAGCTGTTTCCTTTTGCTGGCAGGTTGTAGCTACGTTCATGAATAGTAAAAGGGATAAAATGGTTTTCATTTGACATGCGGGTTAGGTCAATTTTAGTGCCGTGAAAACAAAAAAGCACCTTAAAAAGGTGCTGATAATTATTAAGGTTCTGCGGTTGGCAACTTACTAAGAAGAAAAAGTTAGCTCTGCCTTGCAATATTATACTGGCGATAAACTGCCAAGATTTATATGCTTTAAAGCATCAGGGATTTTACTCCTTCAATTTTACCTTCTTTGTTAATACAAATAGCTATATATACCATTGCTTTGATATTGGCCACCCCTTGTTATCCAAAATAGAATCTTGAGTACACGAGGTCAGCTTTGCTATCGCAGCAACTTTCCATGTTGCTTAATTCTCCGAATCTTCCTTTAGGAAACAGAGGTATCTAATTTAATACTCAACTCCTCCAATTGCTTATCGTCAATGCTTGCCGGTGCATCCAGCATTACATCTCTGCCACTATTGTTTTTTGGAAAGGCAATAAAATCACGGATGCTTTCGCTGCCGCCTAAAATGGCGCAAAGCCGGTCAAAGCCAAAGGCAATGCCGCCATGAGGAGGAGCGCCGTATTCAAAGGCGCCTAATAAAAACCCAAACTTATGTTGCGCTTCTTCCTTGCTCATGCCCAAAGCAGCAAACATCTTTTCCTGTAATTCTCTTTGATAAATGCGTATAGATCCACCTCCGATTTCGTTACCATTTAATACCATGTCATACGCATTGGCTTTGATGGCCGCATATGGATGCTTCAGGTATTCAGCAGCATTTTCTATCAACGGATTATTGTTGATCATCTCGCTAATCTGTGTTGGCTTTGGCGAAGTAAAAGGGTGGTGACGGGCCACCCAGCGATTGCCTTCTTCATCGTATTCGAACAAGGGGAAATCGAGTACCCACAATAATTTGAATTCCTCTTTTTTGCGAAGCCCCAAACGTTCACCCAGTTCTAAACGTAAATCGCTGATTGCTTTTCTTGTTCGCTCTTCTGCACCGGCTAAAATCAAAATCAGGTCTCCCGGTTTTGCATCGGCATAGGCAGCAATTGCTTTTAACTTCTCTTCGTTAAAAAATTTATCTACGCTGCTTTTTAAAGATCCATCAGCATTGTACTTAATGTTCACCAAACCCTGCATGCCTACCTGCGGACGTTTTACCCAATCGGTCAGTTCATCAATTTGCTTGCGGGTATATTCGGCAGCGCCGGGAACCGCAATAGCTACCACGGTTTCAGCTTCATCAAATACTTTAAAATTCGCGCTTTCGATTACTGCAGGAAACTTTTCTTTACCGGGAAATGTATGTTGTGGAAACTTAAGGTTCGCCACCTTCATTCCAAACCGAATATCCGGTTTATCAATGCCGTATTGCCACATGGCTTCTTCCCATGTCATTCGCTCAACAGTTTCCGTATAGTCAAGCCCTTTTACTTGTTTAAAGACGAATTTTATCAGCCCTTCAAACATGGCCAAAATATCTTCCTGTTCTACAAAAGCCATTTCGCAATCTATCTGTGTAAACTCGGGCTGGCGGTCGGCCCGCAGATCTTCATCGCGAAAGCATTTTACAATTTGGTAGTACCGATCATAACCACTTACCATCAGCAATTGCTTAAAGGTTTGCGGCGATTGCGGCAAGGCGTAAAACTGCCCGGCATTCATACGTGAAGGCACCACAAAATCCCTTGCGCCTTCAGGAGTGGATTTAATTAAGAAAGGCGTTTCAATATCCATAAACCCCTGCAGGTGCAGGTACTCACGGGTAGCACGGTTTACTGCATATCGCAGTTCGATGTTTCGCTTTACAGTACCACGCCGTAAGTCAAGGTAACGGTAGCGCATGCGCAGATCATCTCCGCCATCGGTATCATCCTGAATGGTAAATGGCGGAACGGCAGAACTATTTAGGATGATAAAAGAGGCCACCGCAATCTCAACTTCGCCGGTTGGAATCTGTCCATTTTTATTGCTGCGTTCAATAACTTTTCCTTTTACCTGCAGAACAAATTCGCGGCCTAAAGGGGAAGCATCTAATTGCATGGTTAGCTCTTCGCCAAATAATAATTGGGTGATACCATAGCGGTCGCGCAGGTCAACAAAAGTGATGGAGCCGAACTTGCGAACGGTTTGCACCCAGCCGGCAAGGGTTACTTCTGTTGCTATATCTTGTAGCCGTAACTGGCCGCAGGTATGAGTTCTGAACATATGCTTTGTAAATTGCGGCAAATATAAAGAAGCGGCATAGGTTCACCCTAAATTATAAACCCACTAGCGTTGAATTAAATGCGGTACAAACCGGCTGGAGTTATTTGTGATCAAAGTGCCTCCCTCCCGGATGCCTATTCCCGCGGGTTCCTGACCAATTATCCAACTGCCTACTACCGGGTACGCTCCATCAAACTGCGGAAGTTCAAAAAGCTGCTGAAAAATATAGCCTTCTTTTCCATACACACCTTCCGTATGTTGTACAAGGTTGCGGTTCCTAATAAGATTAATGTTAGCCCCTTCGCGACTCAGTATTGGCTTCTTTACATAACTGGTAAGCTGGCCGGGCTCAAAATAGGCAGGCAGGAGATAGGGGTGATCAGGAAATAATCTCCAGAGAATGGGTAAAATGGCTTTGTTAGATAGGATCATTTTCCAGGCTGGTTCTATCCATAATGCTTGATTACTATCCTGCAAAATATTCTGTCCAAAGTCATCACCTAAAAGCCACTCCCATGGATAAAGCTTGAAGATGTTTTTCATCGGTTCGTCCTCCATATCCAGGAACTCTTTTCTTTCCTCGTCCCAGCCGATATCATCTATAAAAATCAGCGTGGTGTCGATGCCTGCCTGAAGGGCACAGTCGCGCAGGTACTCCGTGTTTGTCAGGTCTTCCAGCGATTCTTTAATGCAGGCAAAATGCAGGGTTCCGGGGTGCAGGTAAGCCTTTACATACTTCCAGTAAGTAATCAGCTTTTCATGAATGCTGTTGAACTGATCCTTGTCATTATCAAAATCTTTCAGCCAAAACCATTGCACAATGCCGGCTTCAAATAAACTGGTTGGTGTATCAGCATTAAACTCCAGCAACTTTATTTGCCCGTCTTTGCAGCACAAATCAAAGCGGCCATAAACAGATGGATGGTCTTCGTTCCAGGTGCGTTCTATGTAAGGTATCATCCATTGCGGAATAGCAAAGCTTTTGTACAAGCTGTTATCTATCACATGCTGTACAGCAGTGAGGCACATCGTCCATAATTCTGCCGATGCCTTTTCTATGTTAACAATCTCCTCCATCTCAAAAGAATAATAAGCCGTTTCGTCCCAGTAGGGTATGTCGGTAGTATGAAAGCCAAAGCCCAAATTCTCGACTGCCGTCTGCCAGTTATTACGGGCCTCGATTGAGATTCTCTTCATTAAAAGTTGGTTAAGATGAAACGCTATAAGAGCCACGGCCAAAACCGCCTCTAGATACAGCGCCTTTGAAGCCGTTGCGCCCAATGTTAGAAGACCTGTTTAAGGCATTGGAATAATAGCCCGCCCGCTGGTAATTTCCATTGCTGAAATTTCCGAAGGGACGAAAGGCATAATACCATAACAAGGCAGTGCCAATCCCGCCATGGTGACGGGCCTGTGTATAAGGTGCTGTAGTATCACTTCGCAGATAAGTTTTGCTGCCGCCACCGCCACCTTCCCACTCTTTAGAAGACTGGTTACAGGAGGCCAGTGCCGCTGTAATCAATACCAGCTCTACGTATTTTGATTTCTTCATTGTGTTTTTACTTAATCGTAATATAAATCTCGTACTCTTTTTTCACCGGAACTGTCTGCTTGTTGCCATCGCTGTTTTCTGCAGTTGTCAGTGTAGTGCCCAGCGAAGGCAAAGTATCCCGGTACTCAATTGTTTTATAAATAGTATCCCGTACCCACACCTTGTGTGTGGTTGTTAGGATGTTGGTGGTATCGTCCAGGTCCCCCACAAGGATAGATGTTTCCACTGCTCCGTTTTTATTGACGCTTGTAGTGACATCATTGTTGTCTTTATCACCGGAACAGGAAAGAAAAGTCAAAATTAAACAGGCAAAGAAAAGTTTTGAACAAGACATAGTTAAGATTTAGCGAGCAGTAAAAATTAATGCATCCATTTAAAGACAGACTAATACAGGCAATCATTATTCCTGAATTTCAATGCCAATTTTTTTCATAAGGATAGAAGCGTTTAGGCTTTTGCAAACACCCCCTTTCAGCTTATAATCGAAATAAAGTTCTTCGCCTTCAACTTCCACATCAAAATGATAGTTGTCTATCGGGGCCGGATAAGCCTCCTGCATCCCTGCCAGTTCCACATCGTGTGTGGCAATAACAGCTACCGCTTCTTCTTTGATCAGTTGTTTTATTAAAGCAGCAGAACCTTTATGACGGTCGTAGGAGTTAGTGCCACGGAGTATTTCATCTAACAAAATAAAAACGGGTTGATGTGCTTTAACAAGTTCAATAATGGTCCGCAGCTTTTTTAGTTCAGCATAAAAAGTAGAAGTGTTTTCAGCCAGGTTATCTGCAATGCGCATACTGCTTACTAACTGTACCGGCGATAATAAAAACCAGCCGGCACATACCGGCGAACCCATTTGTGCCAGCACAATATTTACGCCGACGCTTCGTAAAAAAGTGCTTTTGCCCGCCATGTTAGAACCGGTGATCAACCCAATTTTCGCAACACCCTGCAAATTAAAATCATTATTCACCCGTTGGTTTTTAGGTAATAAAGGATGGCCGATACTATTGCCCTTCAGTGTAAAGTGTTGCGATGTAAATTCCGGAAAGCAATACCCAGGCTGATTAAAATGCAGGGTACTTAAACTATGCAGCAGTTCTGTTTCCGCTACCGCTTCAAACCATTTATGGAGTACGGCTTTATTGCGCTGGCGCCACTTATTAAGTGCGATCATTTGCCTTACGTCCCACAGTAAAAAAGGATTCAGGAATAGAATACCAATGATACTTGCCCTAAGATCAAAACGGTCTAAAATAACTTTGAGTGCTTTTAGTTCCCGTTCTGCAGATGCCGTTGACCCTTTTATGGAATTTTGTAACCCGAGGATATGGGTTGCTGCGAATGATTTCCCTTC
>DASQMG010000297.1:0-2720 GCA_035645595.1 Flavisolibacter sp.
GACGCAGCTGCCTGCTTGTTGCTTTAGGATAGAGATAGTTCGGTCTTCGTAAATGCACGTTTTCCTGATGCCAATCTCTGAACCTAAGTCGCAGACACTTTTTCTAAACTATTGGATCCTAAGAAAGATGAGAAAAACTTCCTAACCAGAACTAAGTGAAACCACATATAAGCCAAAATGTTGTCGCTGTTATATTACATCAGTACCGAAACTAATGTTTATGTTTAGCTCAGCTTTGACCAGAACAAGTCTCTTTACGCTCTCTTTCCTGCGCTAAATTAATCAACCGGTAAGCAAGCGATTCCTATAAACTATGACCAACCGTCGTTCTTTCCTTTTGCTGCTCATCCTTTTTGCATGGCTGAACCAACCAGCCTTTGCGCAGGTAAACGCCACAAAATTCCACCGGCTTACCAGCAATAACGGGCTTTCACAAAACCACGTAAAGGCTGTTGTGAAGGATCATAAAGGATTTATGTGGTTTGCCACCGAAGACGGCCTTAACAGGTTTGATGGCTACAAGTTCACTATCTATAAAAACGTCCCCTCGCAAAAAGGAAGCCTAAGCAACAACATTGTGTACGATGTGATAGAAGACAGGAGCCGAAGGCTCTGGGTGGCAACGCAGAATGGCCTTAATCTGCTGGACCGGAAAAAGAACACCTTTACCCATTTTCTCAAAGACAGCGGCGAGGTCTTTATCAAATGTATGCTGGAAGACAGTAAAAGCCGCTTGTGGCTTGGCACCACCAAGGGGCTTGTTTTATTTACGCCGGGTGGAAAACCAAAATGGTTTACACACCAAGACAAGTCGAACAGCCTGTCGTCAAACTATATTTACCGGCTGGCAGAAGACAATAAAGGGAGGCTATGGATTGGAACAGAAAAAGGCGTGAACTGCTTTGACCCCGAGAAAAGTGCCTTCATATCCTATGTTGCTTCACCCCGGGAAAACAGTGTCGCCGGCAACCATATAAAATCAGTTTTCTGCGACAGCCGCGGTAACATCTGGATCGGCACACAGGGAAACGGTGTTTCCCTTTATAACCCGGCTACTAACAGTTTTACAAATTACCGATGGTCACCTTCCCGGCCTTCAGGGCTTTGCTATAACGATATCCTTTCCTGCGCCGAAGACAGCAGGGGGCGCATTTGGATAGGCACGGAAAATGGTGGCATCAGCATATTCGACTACGCTACAGGAGGTTTTAGCAATATAAAAAATAACACCAGCGACCCATTCAGCCTCAGCAGCAATTCGGTGTACTGCCTCTACAAGGATGATTCCCATGGTTTGTGGGTTGGCACATGGTCAGGAGGTGTAAATTTTCTACCTGCTTCAGGCGAAAAGTTTACCCTCTACCAGAAGATACCCGGCAGTACGGGTAGCTTGAACATGAACGGTATCTTATCCGTTTCAGGGGATGCAGACGGTAATATTTGGATCGGAACCGATGGTGGTGGGATCAATTTTTTTGACCGCAAAACAAAGGTTTTTTCGCATTTTACGCACAGTCCGTTCAATACCCAAAGTATCAACAGCAACTACGTTCTGTCGGTTACCCAGCTTTCGAAGGAGAGGCTTGCCATAGGCTACCACCGGGGAGGGTTTGATTTTTACAACCGGAAAACAGAGAGGTTCACCCACCACATGCCGCAACAGGGAAATCCCAACTCACTGCCCTCTTCAACTGTAACAACCTATAAGGACAAAAAAGGAAACCTTTGGCTAACGACCTGGGGCGGTGGACTTTGTTATTACAACATCAGGGAAAAAACCTTCCGGTTTTACCGGCATAACGAAAAGGATGAGACAAGCATTGGCAATGATTATGTCACCAATGTATATGAAGACCGCGAGGGCTGGCTGTGGGTGTCTACGGTTAGCGGCCTGAATGTGTTGCTGCCTGGCCAAACCGGCTTTATCCGCTATCAAAGTAACCCGGAAGATCCAGGCTCACTTCCCAGCAGCTATATCGAACCCATCCTGGAAGATAGTGCCGGAAACTTGTGGCTTGGAACCAAAGTGGGGCTGAGCTGTTTCAGGAAAGCCACAGGAACATTCGCCCATTTTACAGAAAAGCACGGCCTGGCCAGCAATGTAGTGCAAAGTATACTGATGGACAAGAAGGGGAATCTGTGGCTGGGTACCAATAAGGGCATCTCGCGTTTTGACCCCGTGGCACAAACGTTCCGTAACTATGATGTAACAGATGGACTACAGGGCAACGAATTCAGGCTCCAGTGTGCCTACCAAACGGAGGATGGCGAAATGTTCTTCGGTGGGTCGAACGGGCTCAATAGCTTCTATCCGGAAGACATCGCCGACAATCCCTTTATACCGCCGGTTTACCTAACGGAATTTGAAATTTTCAACAAACCAGTGAATGCCGGCGAGAAGAACAGCCCGCTGACCACCGACATCAGTGAAACAAAAACGCTGGACCTATCTTACAAGGATCTTGTTTTTACCCTTGAATTTGCGGCCTTGAACTATGTGTTACCGCAGAAAAATCAATATGCCTACAAGCTGGAAGGCTTCGACAAAGACTGGAACTTTATAGGCAGCCGCAGGAGGGCCACGTATACCAACCTTGATCCCGGCACGTATACATTCCGGGTAATTGCGTCCAATAACGACGGTGTCTGGAACTCAAAGGGTGTATCTATCCAAATTGTGGTT
Source organism: Flavisolibacter sp. (assembly GCA_035645595.1). Taxonomy (GTDB): domain Bacteria; phylum Bacteroidota; class Bacteroidia; order Chitinophagales; family Chitinophagaceae; genus Flavisolibacter. The sequence goes on from DASQMG010000297.1 coordinate 2,684, forward strand.
CATCCGCCTTTTTGGGCCACCTGGTGGTTCTCTGCCG
>DASQMG010000298.1:0-9948 GCA_035645595.1 Flavisolibacter sp.
CTTTTTATCGCTCATAATACCCTAAATCCCAAAGGGGACTTTTTGACTCCTAACTTTTAAAGTTCTTTTTTCAGAATTTTCAAGCTGAGTCGGTTATTAAAATATTGTATAGACTGCTTCCAAGGCCCTTTTAGGGGTTTGGCATTAATAGTGACATTTTTGACATTCTAATCCCCCGATATCTTTAACCCGGATGCTGTCCATTTTACCAGCCCTGATATCGTTATGGAATTTCTCGTAAATGCTATAGAATTTATTGCCTGTGCTGTCGTTGTAATCAAAGTTCACTTTGCTTTCGCGGTGACAATTAATACACCAGCCCATGCTTAAGGAAGATGCCTGGTAAACTTTATCCATTTCCTGGATATTTCCATGACAGCTTTGACAGGCTACGCCGCCCACTTTAGTATGCTGTGCATGGTTAAAGTAAACGTGATCGGGCAGGTTATGAATTTTAACCCACTCCGGCGATTTTGCTTTTGATGGATCCCATTGAGCGCCGGGGCCCGGTGTGAACCCGGCATATTGATAAAGCTTATTGATTTCAGCAGTGCCACTTATTTCTTTTCCATCTTCATCGTATAACTGCGGACCTTTTTCGTACGCATTGATGGATTTGTGGCAGTTCATACAAATATTTAATGTAGGAATGCCCGCATGTTTGCTTTCCCATGCAGAGCCATGACAGTATAAACAGTTGATCTGATTTAAGCCAGCATGTACTTTATGCGAAAAATAAATAGGCTGTGTAGGCTGGTACCCCTGCTGGCGACCCAGGCCGATTGCACTTTTGGCTACATAAAAACCACCCACTACAAAAAACAGTAAGGCAAACAGAGCAATGTAAATTTTGTTGCGGTAGAAAGGCACAGCTTCCGGGCGAAGAATGCGTTCTTTATCGTCGGAAAGTTTTTTGAGGCTGCTGTTAACCTGCATCAGGATGAGGGCAATAACAGCCAGTACTATAGAGATGATACCAAAAACTAACTCACCATTACCCGAGCTCTCTCCTTGAACAGCGTCCTGCGTAGGGCCGCTACCGCCTTTATCACCCGGAGGTGGCGCTGTTTTTATATAATCGAAAATAGAATTGATTTCAGCTTCACTCAGCTGTGGAAAGCTTGGCATAATCTGTCCGCCAAATTGAGCTGCCAATTGTTGCGTATAAGGGGTAGTTGGAATAAAACCACCAGGATTGTGTACCCATTTTACCAGGTTTTTGCGGTCGGTCCAGGGACCCCGTTCTTCAACCCCTCTCAAAGCCGGCCCTGTAACCGTTTTATCTAATGCGTGGCAGGTTTGGCACTGTGACTGGTAAATAGCTTTACCATCCTGTGCCATAACCGAGATATATGAAAGAAGAAAAACAAGTCCTGTCAGCGTGCCCTTCTTAACAATTGGTGATAAAAAATTCATAGCAACATTTAGTCTGAGATGTGGATAATTCCCCTAATCGGGTGCAAAAATATGACAGGAAATTTACAAATACGCATCGTTAAAAAACTTTTTTTAACCCTTATCCAGCCTGTGTTTGAGGCTGTTTATCACTAATTTTTTTGATGTCAAAAATAGTTCAATGTTGAGTTTGTTACCCAATTGTTGGTGTGTGAATATCCTGAAAATTACTTCTATTTGTTACTTCAACAACCTGTTTAAATTTTTATTTTTTATAAACCTCTTTAACACTTCGGCCACTCATGTTTAAATCGCTGATGAATAAATGGAAGGTCACCAAAAAAGACCTTTTTGTTATTCTCCTGGTATTTGCCATTACGGGTTTTAGTACGGCTTATGTGTCAAAAGCCGTAACGGGTTGGGTTGGCTTTACAGATAGTACACATTGGGGATGGAAGATTGTAGTGAGGCTGGGGATTTTAGTTTTTGGATACCAGGCCATCTTACTGGCGGTAGCTTTTCTGCTGGGCCAGTTTTCGTTTTTCTGGCAATATGAAAAGAAGATTTTGACCCGGCTAAAAATTTTGAGAAAGAAAAAAATTATTGTGAAAGAAGAGAAAAGAGAGAAAGTTGTATGAGGGAAGATTCAAAAGTTGATAACCAAAAGCCAAAATTAAGGATAGCCGTTTTTGCATCCGGGGCTGGAAGTAATGCACAGGCATTGATCTCATTTTTTAAGGATTCGCAGCTGGCAACGGTTGCCTTGATAGTTTGTAACAAAGGCGGGGCCGGGGTAATTTCCATTGCCGAAAAAGAAGCCATTCCTGTTCTACTGATTGAAAAGGAGGCCTTTTTTCGCGGCGATGCTTATTTGCCTGAACTGCAAAAAAAAGAAATAGACTTTATTGCCCTTGCCGGCTTTTTGTGGAAGATACCCCTACCATTAATTAGCGCTTATCCAAAACGCATTGTGAATATCCACCCTGCCCTTTTACCTAAGTATGGCGGCAAAGGAATGTACGGGCCGTTTGTACACGAAGCCGTGCTTAACGCCGGCGACCAGGAAACAGGCATTACTATTCATTATGTAGATGAACAGTACGACAAGGGTGATGTTATTTTTCAAACAGCCTGCCCGGTTTTACCAGGTGATGGCCCGGAAGATATAGCCGGCCGGATTCACCGGTTAGAGCATTTGCACTACCCAAGGGTGGTGGAAGATGTGCTGAAGAAGCTGGAGAAATAAGTTTTCACTTTACATTTTTCTTTAACCAATCGCCGATTGTATTTAACGCTTCGGGTGCTATTGTTTCTTCAATAACGCCGTATTCCTGAACCGTGCAGGCAATACAATGCTGAAAAAGATGGTTTAATCCTTTTAGCTCTATCACATCAAATTTTTTTGACCTGCTTTTCAGCAGGCTTGCTTTCCACCCGGCAATATTAGGCTTTGCCGCTACCTGTACATCTTTCTCACCATTAATCACCAGTACTTTTGAGCGTATTTTTTGAATGTAGGGTTCCGGGTTATAGCTCATAAAGTATTTAAACCACGGTGTTCTTAATTGACCTGCAAAACTGTTTATGAAATTTATTTTACTGGCTGAGTCCTTTATCCCGGTTGTAGCTGCTACAGTTTGGACTGGTGTTTCGGTAACCCATTTATTCAGCAATTGAAAACCGGCGACCTTTGCCGCAGTGTCGGTTGGCGCATTTATAACCAGTGGAATTAAGGCGCTGTAAAACTTTAAATAATCATCAATCGCCTGTTTTGATAAGCCCGAGGACTGAAGGACGGCCCTGTTTTGATCAACCATAAGATCTGTAATTTTTTGTCCGGGACCGGCCATCGAAATAAGGTAAGCAATATCGGTTCTTTCAGCCGCTACCAATTGCGCTATCATGCCGCCTTCGCTATGGCCCAGCAAGCCAAGCTTTGTTTTGTCTACTTCTTTCCTGCCCTTTAAATAGTCTATTCCTGCGTTAACATCAGTTGCAAAATCTTTTGAGGTGGCGGCCTTTGCATCGCCGGTTGTTTGCCCAACGCCGCGGTCATCTACCCGCAAAACTGCGTAACCTTTTTTTGTAAGATAATCGGCCAGCACAGCAAAAGGTTTATGCCCAAACAATTCTTCATCCCTGTTTTGCTGGCCCGAACCTGTAATTAATATAATGGCAGGAAAGGGTCCCGTTCCTTTAGGAGTTGTTAGCGTAGCACCGTATTGTACAGATTTATTCCTGTTATGATAAATCACGTCTTCGCTCAAATAAGCATAAGGGGGTTTTGGTGTTTGCGGACGTTTGAATTCGGAAGCAGCAGCCACTTTTTTTAGCAGTAGCGGAAGGCTTGCACCCTGGAACCATGCGCCATTTATGATTGAATCGTTACTTAGCTTACCCGAAATCCTGCCTCCCACAGAAGGCACTTCTACAAATAAGCTGTCGCCCCTGACTACAACACCGTCCGTTTTAATTCCCTTTGCACCCTGGTCTGGACTATCAAAGGTCGCGCTATAGCCTGTGCTGTCTTTTTTAATGTTTACTACTAAGCGGAGCGATGTGGCACCAAGCGCTAGTTTGCCTTCCCAAATGCCTTCGATGCCTTTTTGTGCATTTACAACTAACACCACAAAAAAAGCAAGGCTGGTTATTAAAAAACGTTTCATAAAATTTAAGCCGCGGTTTTATTTTTAAAAAGACGGTAAGAATAAATAACAGGTATCAAACTCATTACTACAACTACAGTGATAAATAATGGAAAGGTGTATTGTACAGGAAGCAGCAAACTTGCGAGAACTAAAACCAGCCCGCCGCCAAACCAGACTCTTCCTGCCAGGTGGTGTGTTTTACGCCAGTTATCGTCGTCGCTTAACGTCCAGGGTAGCCTAAAGCCGGCAAAATAGTTAGGCTTGATGTTGTTCATATAATTTCCCAGAAACGCAAACAGTAAACCCAATAAGGGAAATAAGAGGTTCTGCATTGCAAAACTTCCCTTAACAGATGAAATGATTATAAAATTCAGGGCGGCTAAAAAAACAACCAGCCCTATTGCAAGTTTATCAAAAGCCCCAGTTTGTGGCCTGCCCCTTCGTTTGGGATCAATATGGTGAATATTATTCAAGAGGAAATAAACAAGAATAGAAACTCCTGCGAGGATGCCGGTTACCGCCCACATCTCCGATTTATCGCCCATGCGGTCCGGCTTCATGTCATAAGTAAAATGTAGCGGAACAGTTTGTGGCAAACTGTTCCAGATGCCTGCTAAGTAAGCTACTGGTAAAAGGGAAACCAAAATGGCAACCCAAGCCGAAATGCTCTTTTTCATACCTATTTATTTTTCGTTTTAAACTGAATGAACCACTTTGCTATTTCATCTACAACGGTTGTGTTCAAGGAATAAGAGATAAACTGCCCTTGCTTTACCGATTCTACAAGGCCTGCCTGCCGTAGTAAATCAAGGTGGTGCGAAATGCTTGGTTTTGATATATGAAAACTATCGGCAATCTCGCCAGCGGTTTTGTCGCCATCCCTAAGAAGTTCCAGAATCTCCCGGCGGGTAGGATCGTTCAGGGCTTTGAAAAGAAGGTTCATGATGATAAAGGTTGGCGGTTAATGGTCGGCAGTTGATAGTCAGGCTACCAGTGAACCGACTACTTATATATTTAGGCAAATATCTAAATATATAGGCAGGCTATGCAATTTTGTTTTACGAAACGGAACTATAGAGGTATGTAAGATTGGTTTTGTCGCAACAAAAGGCTTGCGCTAATGCTATGACCCAGTAAGCCGCTACCTGCCGCATAGTGATCTGAAGGTACAAGAGTGCGACGCAACAGGTGCCCGATAGGGATTTGTACGTTGGGTGAAAAACGAACTGGATTTTTATTCCCTATTCCTATAAATAAACCTGATTTAAGCTTACCCTAAATCTTTATCCCCTGTTGGCGGTGCCGGAAAATCGGATTGGTCGCCGGGATTTTGAATATTTAATTGCGGGGCATTAGCCGGGGGACTATCCCGGGTAAGTACAAGGCCTTTTTGTTTGTAACCAAGAAAAGCGGCCGCTATATAACTAAGCAGGCAAAGGATAAACCATGCGGTAATGCCAACCGATACTTTCAACATACCGGAAAACTGGTTACTGAAGGCATCGCTTCCCGCCTGTGTTTTCATTTCTGCATTAATATCTCCTTTAACCTGAATGATTAAAATAATTAGGGCAAGAGCACCTGCTATGCCGGCTGCCATAACAGCCGTGTAATTTGGTTTAGGCTTTTGCAGCGATGCTGCCAAACCTATGATCCCAAGCACCAGCGCAATAATAGCAACCACATATACTTTCCCCCCGGTATCTGTTTTCGCACTGGTGTTGGCATATTCACGGTCACCAAAACCTTTTCCCAGGTTCTCCAGGTCATTACTCACCTTAGGCGCCGAGCCAAAAACCATATCCTTACCACTTAGCTGCGCTACCGATGAACCATTGCATTTAATTTCTAAAAAAGGCAACAAAAAAAGCAGAATGCCTACAGCAAATGAGATAGTAGTGAGTTTAGGGTGTCTATAAAAGGTGCTGGAGTCTACGGTTGCCATAAAAACTATTTATACATGTTAAGATAATCTGTTTTACTTAGCCCTTTAGTTTTGGAAATAATTTTTGGTATGAATACAATTTGCGTTTGTGGGGCAGGTACGATGGGAAGCGGCATTGCGCAGGTTTCCGCTACAGCCGGTTTTACAACTTTATTATTTGATGTAAATAAAGCGGTTGTGCAAAAAGCTGAAGAAGGTATAAAGGGTTCTTTAACCCTGCTGGTAGAAAAAGGAAAGTTGTCGGTAGAAAAACAAGATAGCATTTTAAGTAAGCTTCATTTTATAGCCGATCCTAACCAATGCATAGCGGATGTAATTATTGAAGCCATCATTGAAAAGCCGGAAATAAAAATTTCTCTGTTCAACCAGTTGGCAGCTATCAATTCAGCTAAAACCATCTTCGCTTCCAACACTTCCTCACTTTCCATTTCCTCTTTAGCCAGAGAGATAATGAACCCCGAACGGGTAGCAGGACTTCATTTTTTTAACCCGGCACCGCTGATGAAACTGGTGGAAGTGGTAAGAGGGGAACAGACCTCAGGAGAAGTAATGCAGCAGTTAAGCCAGCTTACAAAAGCCTTTGGTAAAACACCTGTTGTTTGTAAAGATTCGCCGGGCTTTATTGTGAACCGTGTGGCCCGGCCCTACTATATTGAATCGTTGCGGTTAGCGGAAGAAGGCACGGCATCCTTTGAAGTGATTGACCGGCTGCTGGAAAGCAAAGGCTTTAAAATGGGGCCCTTTAAATTGATGGACTTAATTGGTAACGATATCAATTATGCTGTTAGTTGCTCGGTATTTGAACAATTAGGACAGCCTGAACGATTGCAACCATCCTACCTGCAAAAAGAGAAAGTGGATAAAGGGGAGTTGGGAAAGAAAACAGGAAAGGGATACTACAGCTATTAGTCGATTAGTTTGTTAATGGTTTCATCCTACTTTCGCCAGTTCAACCAATCAACTGGTTAACTACTCAACCACTCAACATGATCCTCGTCACCGGCGGCACTGGTTTTCTTGGTGCTTATATCATTAAAAATTTAATAAAAAAAGGCCATGCTGTTCGAGCCATACGCCGGTCGTCTCCACTTCCTTTTTTTATTGATAAAACCATCCGGGATAAAGTTGAATGGGTAGATGGCGATGTGCTGGATGTTGTTTTGTTAGGCGAGGCCATGCAGGGCGTTGATGCTGTTATTCACTCTGCTGCTATTGTTTCCTTTACCAGCGATAACAGAAACGAGATGTACAAGGTGAACATAGAAGGTACAGCCAACGTAGTGAATGCCGCATTGGAAGCCGGCGTACGCCGCCTGCTGCACGTTAGTTCGGTGGCCGCCCTCGGAAGAACCTCCTCAGCTAGTACGGTAACAGAAGAAAAAAAATGGGAAGACAACAAAAACAACACCCATTATGCCATCACCAAGCATGGGGCGGAACTGGAAGTTTGGCGTGGCTTTGCCGAAGGCTTGGAAGGTGCTATTATTAATCCGAGCACCATTTTGGGTTTTGGCAACTGGCAAGGGAGCAGTTGCGCCATTTTTAAAAACGGGTATAAAAATTTTCCCTGGTACACAAAAGGCGTTAATGGTTTTGTTGGGGTGGAGGATGTGGCGGAGGCGGCAGTTCAACTGCTGCTTTCATCTATCAATGAAAAGCGGTTTATAGTGAATGCGGAGAACCGCAGCTTTCAATCTTTATTGAATACGATGGCGGAAGGTTTTGGCAAAAACCCGCCGCACCGGTATGCGGGGGCAGGGATGAGCGAAGTTGCGTGGAGGGTTGAAAGTCTGAAATCTTTTTTTACCGGCAGCAAGCCTTTACTTACAAAAGAAACAGCTAAAGTTGCGCATAGTCAGACTTCGTTTGATAATACGGCCTTGCTAAATGCATTGCCGGGATTTAGCTTTACACCATTAGATACAGTGATTAAGACTGCCTGCGCCCAATACGGTGAGGCAATTAATAAAGGACAGCTAACGTTATAACCCTTTGCAAAATATCTTATGAAAAGACCCTTTTTATTTCTCCTCGCCTTGTTTACATCAGTGTTTGCTTTTGCGCAAGGCACCATCTCCGGAACTGTTAGCGATGCCGAATCAGGTTTGCCATTGGAAGGGGCTTCTGTATTTGCGCAAAACACTACAAAGGGCACCACTACCAATAAAGAAGGCGCCTTTAAAATCTACCTCGAAAAAGGCGGTTACGAAATCAACGTTTCGTTTACGGGTTATGCCAGTAAAACTATTAACCTAGAAGTGGCAGGCGACCGGACCTTTAACCTGAGACTGGACAAAGCTGATAATACCATGAGCGAGGTAATTATCAAAAACAGCAACGAAGTGGCGGATGGATGGGAGAAGTACGGGGCCTTTTTTGTTCAGCATTTTATTGGTGCCACACCTAACGCGGATAGTTGTGTTTTATTAAATCCGCAGGCACTGAAATTTTTATACTTTAAGCGTAACGACCGTTTGAAAGTGTTGGCAACAGAACCTTTGCAAATTCAGAACAAAGCGTTAGGCTATACCCTTCGTTATGACCTGGACTCATTTGTACATTTCTATAAAAACGAAGTGAATTCGTATCGTGGTAAATGTTTGTACCTGCCAATGGAAGGCGATTCGGCGCAACAGGGTGAATGGGCAAAAGCCCGTAAGGAAGCTTACCTGGGTTCACGTCTTCAATTCCTCCGGTCGTATTACGATAGCACTTTGGCGAAAGAAGGATTTACAGTTGACCTGTACTCGGAGCGGAGCGTTGTTAAGTTTAATCCTGTAAAAAACCCTTATGATACGGCTTATTATTTTTTTGACGACAGCACTGCCAATATAGAATTGTATTTCCCTGCAAAAGCAAGGATTACATATACCAGGAAAGCACCGGAAAAACGATACCTGAGCCAGTCCCGCCTGCCGCTTGATGTGCCGGTTCAAATTTCTTATGTTGATTTAACAGATGCTATTTTGATTAAGACCAATGGGTATTTTACGCAGCAGAAAAGCTGGGTGAACCAGGGGTATTGGAGCTGGAAGAATTTAGCCGACCAGTTGCCGTATGATTATGAGCCGGAATAAAATAGAGTTTAAAGTCTGGTTAGTTGTAATTAATTTTTCAGCCCGTCAACTTTTCTTTACTGCATTTTAAACCTTGTTGCTGGTTTATGCTCAATTTGTTTCACTACAGTTCTATACATTAGTAAACTACTCAGCAAAGTGTTTCCTGCTTCACTTAGCTTTGACAATTAATGTACTTTGGAGCAAGAACATGCGGATATTAATAGTTGGTGGCAATTTTAGGGCAACACTTACAATATATATATTTCAAAGAATATGACACCTTCTGCCAGACAGCAAGAAATCATCAAACAATACCTTTTGGAGTTAGATAAACATATAGCTGAATTAAAATCTGCGAAAGCAGAAAGCACTTTTGAAATTAAAGATTTAGCTGCCTTGCTTTTTATTCATCCAAAACATTTAAGCAATACCATTCACGAAGTCTTAGGAAAGTCGCCCTGCGATATTTATGAAGAAAGACTAATTGCCATTTCAAAAGAATTGTTATTGGAAAGTAACCGACCCATTTCACAAATCGCAAGCGATTTGACTTTTGACCCTTCCAATTTTACTAAATTCTTCAAACGTTTTACAGGAACCACCCCTTCCAGATTCAGAGAATCACATTACAATAGTGACAAATCTGAACTTATCACCAAATAATCTGAACTTGTTACCATAGATAAGCTTATACGCCTGTTCACCTTTGCCTTATCATTTAAAAAAATTTAAAAATGAATAAGACAGCAATCGTAACCGGAGGAAACCGGAACATTGGTAAAGAAACGGCTTTGGCTTTGGCAGATAAATCCGTTGATGTAATCATTACTTACAACGAAAGGATTGAGCAGGCAGAAGAAGCCATACAGGAACTGCAGGCCAGGGGTGTTAAAGCTGAAGC
>DASQMG010000299.1:0-21396 GCA_035645595.1 Flavisolibacter sp.
GGAATATAATTCACGGTTCTTTCCATCACCTCCCACCCTTTTGCCCCCTCCGCCTCGTAAAAAGCAGTGTTGATCTTATAGGCAACACAATACTCTTTCGTAGCGTCTATGATGGCTTTGTTAAAGCTAAAAACGGCATCAGGGTACGACTGTAAATGGAGCGGAAGTTTTGTAGGGTCTGTATCTAATCCTACACAGAGATAAGACTTCTTTGTAAAGATCTGGGACACTAGTTGGGAACGGGTCATGAAGAAAATTTATTGATTGCTGTTCTTAAAATTTGACCAGACTGCCACACCTCTTCGAATGTATTGTACAAGCCAACGGGAGCTATTCGTATCACATCGGGTTCACGCCAGTCGGCAAAAACGCCGTTATGGGAAAGCGCATCGAAAACTTGTTTACCCGCCTTTACCAACATGGAAACCTGGCAGCCTTTCTCTCCGGTATTATTTGACGTAAGAATTTTTAAACAACCGGCAGGACAATCTTCGATCACCTCTGCCAAAACAAAATGCAGGTAATTATTCAGCTGTTCATTCTTAGTAAAAATATTCTGTACCCCCGCTTCTTTAAAAATAGCCAGGGAGGCCTTATGTGCTGCATAAAGCATTGGAGAAGGTGTGCTCAATTGCCAGCCTTCGGCAGATAGTTCGGGTACAAAATCCTTTTGCATAAGAAATTGCGTTTCTCTTTTATTACCCCACCAACCGGCATACCGGTTTAGTAAGCCGTCGTTATGGTATTGTTCATGAATAAAAGCGCCGGCCACTGCCCCGGGTCCGGCATTCAAATATTTATAACTGCACCAACAGGCAAAGTCTGCGTTCCAATCGTGCAGGTATAAAGGCACATTTCCTGCTGCATGCGCCAGGTCAAAGCCGGCTTTGGCACCTGCACGATGCGCCGCTTCGGTTATGGCCTTCATATTAAACAACTGGCCACTATAATAATTTACACCGCCCCAAAACACGAGTGCCAGATCCTCTTTATGCTGTTCAATCGCAGCTATGATATCTTCTTCTGCAATGATTGTTTCTCCATTGCGTGGTTGTACTTCAACAATCACTTCATCCGGATTAAGTCCTCTTTGCCGCACATGCGTTTGCAGCATATATTGATCGCTTGGAAAAGCTTTGGCTTCGCATAAAATTTTTGTTCGCTTACCCTGCGGCTGATAAAAGCTTACCAGCATTAAATGAAGGTTCACCGTAAGTTGGTTCATTACTACCACTTCATGCGGAAGAGCGCCAACTATTTTCGACAACGTTGATGTTAATTGTTGGTGTGAATGCATCCAGGGTTGATCCCCCCTGAAAAAACCCTCCACGCCATAATTACCCCATTGTTGCAATATATTCTTAATATAACTTTCGGTACGTTTTGGTTGCAGGCCTAATGAGTTGCCCAAAAAATAAATCGCGTCCGCACTGTTGTGTTGTGGAAAAATGAATTCGTTCCGAAAGCGTCGTAATATATCTTTTTCATCTAAACCTTTCGCATAAGCAAGACTGTTTTCAAATTGCATACATGTCAAATTATATTGAACCGGTTCTTCCTCCATCTACTGGAATACTGGTACCATTTACATAAGCTGCAGCAGGAGTAGCCAGGAAGGCAGCAACAGCGGCAATTTCTGATGCATCGCCAAAACGATTTGCCGGTATTTCAGTTATCATTCCTTTTTCTACATCAGCTTCAGATTTACCTCCGGAAGATGCTGCTGATTTTATAAGCGACTCTAGCCTTTGTGTACGGGTAAAGCCGGGAAGAACATTGTTTACGGTAATACCAAACGCGCCCAATTCGTTGGCCATTGTTTTTGCCCAGGACGCCACTGCACCCCTGGTAGTATTGGAAACACCTAAATTTTTCAGGGGGATTTTTACCGATGTTGAGATGATGTTGATGATCCGCCCATAACCTTCACTTTTCATTCCTTCAACTACGGCTTTGGTCAGGATATGATTGGTTATTAAATGCTGGTTGAACGCCTGAAGAAATTGTTCTTCTGTTGCCTGTGCAATAGGTCCTGAGGCTGGCCCGCCTGAATTGTTAATGAGAATATGGATGGGTTGTTTTGAGGTAATTTCCTGGACCAGGCCCTTTGTACTATCGGCATTATTAAAATCAATTACGTGGTAGGTGTGGTTTTGTCTGATAGATATGTCCAGGGCAAGAATGGCAAGTTTTAAGTTTTCTTCGTTACGAGCCAGTAAAATGCAGTTAGCACCCATTAACGCCAGTTCTTCCGCAATGGCAAAACCTATTCCCTGGCTGCTTCCGCAAACTATGGCATTCTTTCCTTCGAGTGATAAATTCATGATGTAAATTTTAACGGGTAGGCTACGATTTAACCGGACAGAATAGGGCGCCTGCCCGTTTTGTCATTTCTTCAGAAACAGCTTTTGCATTAGCATCCTGGCCGCTAAGCTTTTCAATGATATTCTGATAACTTTCCTTGTCGCGATTCTGGCTAAGCTTGAAAACGGTATCTATGTTTTCTACTTCTATTTCAAAACCGATAATAGCTTTCATTAACCGGGAATTATATTCCTCGCTTAAGTTTTCAAAATAAGTAGTTGACATTGAATTGCCACCCTCAAAATGCAGTGTTGTTTTTTTCAATACGTCTACCAGGCCTTTTTCATTTAAGAATTGCAACTGTCCTTTCACATGTACAGACATATAGTTCCATGTGGAAGCCTGGTGAGGATCGGAATACCACGTAGCACTTACATAGGTATGCGGGCCGCTGAAAACACAAAGCACACTCCCGTTTTTCTCAAACGCTTTATGATGATCGGTCTGGCGCATCATGTGTCCCGTCATAATAAGCTTGCCCTCTCTTTCCTCGATGAATACAGGAATTTGAGTAGCAACCGGTCGGTTTTCTGCATCGCACCCGGCTACAAAAGCGAATGGATGTTTTTGAATAAAATCCAACACTACTTTCTGATCTTTTTCTTTATAGTATGGTAAGTTGTACATGCTTGGTATTAACTATTATTTTGGGTCTTATGAAAATACAGTTTAAGCTTTGTTTTTTTCTACTTCAACTTTTAACCAGTTCAACAATTGTCTTCGGTCAAAAACCCTAACTGAGGCCATACGAGGGAATGGATATTTTTCTTCCCGCTATTGTTTCTATAGCCATGTGTGTACTGATTAAAACAGCTAACGTGGAAGCTTTAACCACACCACTCATTGCCAGGATAGTTATTCGCTTTGGCAGGCTTGGGTATTTTACCAACATCTTTTGCAATTGGTTTATATAACCGGTCAATTGGTTCAGGTTTTAAGGCCTTCTTAATGATTGTTCTTGAAATAGCTTGCTCACTTGCCGGCTTAGAAAGTGTTTTATTATTTAATAAGGTTATTCCGCTCCCAGCACCGGAGCCTACTCTGTCAATAATTGGTTTTACAAGTGGAGCTTTGTGCGGCATTTTAATGGGGAACAGTAACATCTAAACTTTTAAGCAAAAGGCCTTATTTGTAATAATCCGTTCCTTTTTATCTTTCTTCAACAACTTCTGCCACCTGCTCTGTTTTCATGTGCGCATTCCGCATAGAAACACTTCTTGCCACTACTCCTGCGAACTCGGCAAAAGCCTTTTTCGAAACTTCATCGTCACTCATCATAACCGGAACACCAATATCTCCACCCTCCCTAATGCTTTGAACCAAAGGAATCTGGCCCAAGAAAGGCAGGTCATATTCATCGGCTAAGCGCTTCCCGCCGCCTTTTCCAAAAATGTAATACTTGTTGTCTGGTAATTCGGCAGGAGAGAAATAACTCATGTTCTCTACCAGACCAATGATAGGAACATTCATCTGTGCCTGGCCGAACATAGCGATTCCTTTCTTCGCATCTGCTAAGGCCACATCCTGCGGAGTGGTGACCACCACAACACCGGTGACCGGCGCTGTTTGCATCATAGTTAAATGTATGTCTCCTGTACCTGGTGGCATATCAATAATCAAATAATCCAGTTCGCCCCATTTGACCTCGGTAATAAATTGTCGGATCGCACTGCTGGCCATTGGCCCCCGCCAAACAACCGCATTTTTTTCATCCACCAACAAGCCAATGCTAAGTAGTTTTATACCATACCTATCTAAAGGAATAATCATGGCTTTGCCGTCAACATCAGTCATCATAGGCCGCTCACCCCTAACGCCAAACATAATAGGAACACTTGGACCGTAAATGTCGGCATCCATCAAACCAACGTCTGCGCCGCCTTGCGATAAGGCAATAGCGAGGTTGGCTGCCACTGTACTTTTTCCAACACCACCTTTGCCGCTTACAACTGCGATAATATTTTTTACACCAGGTAGAACAGTGTTCTTATCGGCACGTATAGTGGTAGTGCTTGACGTAAAGTTTACGGTTACAGATGCCTCTTTATTCACCAGTATTTTTACCGCATTAATACAGGCATTTTGAATGTGCTCCTTCATAGGACAGGCGGGTGTAGTAAGCACAACGGTGAACGAAACTACGTTGCCATCTATCTGAATATCCCTCACCATATTGAGTGTAACAAGGTCTTTTCCAAGGTCCGGTTCCTGTACATTACTTAACGCTTTCAATATCTCTTCCTGGGTCATATTTTGTTTTGTTAATGAAAGCGCAAAGTTAACCCAAAGTCATTTGCCCGTTTCGTGTTATAATGCCGCAGGATTTATTTTTGAACAGATGAAAAAAATTCTACCCCTCTTTTTCTTTTTTTCAGTTTTAATGGTTAAGCACTCACATGCTCAGTTTGAAGCAGTAAAAGATTCTGTAGTGCAGTTGTACGGAATTGTTATGACGGCGGACAGCCTTGTGGGGATACCTGCAGTTAGTGTTTCCATTAAAGGAACTTCAAGAGGAACCATCACTAATAACCAGGGGGTTTTTTCCATTGTGGCCTTAAAAGGGGATGTGGTTGACTTTACCCACGTAAGTTTCAAAGGAAAAACAATCGCTATACCCCGCAACATTGAAGGCAACCAGTACAGTATTGTTCAGCTGCTGGTGGAGGATACTTTTTATTTACCGGCGACCATCATTAAACCACGGCCTTCGGCAGAACAATTTGCAAGAGATTTTACCAACACAAAAGTACCTACCGATGATATAGAAATTGCCCGCCAGAATAACGATGCGGCCAAGCGCAGGGTGCTGATGCAAAATACACCAGTGGATGGTGGCGGGGCTGTAGCTATGCAGTTCAGGAATATCGCCAACAGGGCAACCTACACCGGACAATTACCCCCAATGAACATTTTTAACCCGGCCGCCTGGAGTGAATTTATTAAATCCTGGAAAAGGGGTGACTTTAAGAATAAGAGGTAAGTTAATGAACCGGGAGCACTAATGGAGCCACTTCATAGTCCGTAGTGCTTGATCGCTAATTCAAATTCTCTAAGAACTTTCTGTTAAAGAGCAACTTCTTACAACTTTCCTTTCGTCTGTTCAAAGAACTTTGAATAAAGAATAACAATGAAGAAAGGCCTTCTCCTCCTTTTATTTTTTACAGCGGCTAAGTTTTGCAGTGCCCAAAAAATAGACAGCATCTATTTTCATTTGTACACAGACAGCCTTAAGAAAGGATTCTATAATTATATAAATGTTGATGGTAAAACGGCTGACGGCAAATGGATGCCGCTTTCTTCCAATGAGCTTGACTTTATCTCCACCGATACGCTTTTAAAATTTCAAAACAATGACCTGTTTATAGACAGCGCTTATACGGCCGAAACGGTTACCGTAAAAGCTGTTTTAAAAACAAACCCAAAGGTGTGGCGGGAAGCTGTTATCTATATAAGAAAAAGGGGCTTTGATGAACCCCTTATGTCAAATAAAGAAATATTAAAGGAATACAGTAAGCCCTCCGGCAAAAAGAAAACGGACAACTAATCAACCATCACACAGGTGGATGATACATGTATTCTGTTGCTTAAGCCGAATAGCGTAATGACACCTACATTTTTTTAGCATCTTCCAAAAACTTAGCCAGTCCGCTGTCGGTTAAAGGGTGTTTTAATAATCCTAAGATTGATTCTAATGGACAGGTGCAAACATCGGCACCTAATTCCGCAGCACGAACAATATGGTTGGACGTACGGATAGAAGCTGCCAAAATTTCTGTTTTATAGCCTTGTATTGAAAAAATGTTGGAGATCTGGCCAATGAGTTCCATACCATCCCAGCCAGTATCATCAATACGACCAATAAACGGCGAAACATACGAAGCACCCGCTTTTGCAGCAAGGATAGCCTGCCCGGCAGAAAAGATAAGGGTGCAGTTGGTACGAATGCCGTTATCGGTAAACCACCTGATGGCTTTTATACCGTCTTTTACCATTGGCACTTTTACAACTATGTTTGGATGGATCGAAGCCAGCTTTTTCCCTTCCTCTATAATTTCATCTTTATTTATCGAAAGCACTTCGGCACTAATATCACCATCAACAATTTCGCAGATGGTTTTGTAATGCTGATCGATAGCTTCACGACCTTTAATTCCCTCTTTTGCCATAAGGGATGGATTGGTGGTTACGCCGTCTAAAACACCTAACTCAGCTGCTTCCCTGATTTGCGCAAGGTTTGCGGTATCAATAAAAAATTTCATAATTAATCATACCCCAGCCCCTAAACAGTAGCAGCAACGCTGCAAAGACCTATAGTGGCAAGAGGATTTTTTTTGTTGAATAATGTTTTGACCGTACACGAGTGCGACGCAAGAGAAGATAAATGGTTATTCCTCTGTTGGTCAACCCAATGAATGCTCAAATTTTAAAGTGCAATATTAAGAAGGAAATGTTACGAAACCCCTTGAAGAGTTAGGAGTTAAAAATGGCAGGCTACTTACATCGCACCGCTACAACCGCCTACCCTTGCTACCTTCCGATCCTGGGGGAGTTCAGCAGGAGCTGGTCGTGCAAGACCTGCCGGTGCAAAACTAAGAGTTTGAAAGTGAAAAACAGTCAAAGAGAAAAAAAATTTCACCGATTAGCAAACCGGCTCTTTTCTCTTGCTTTTTCTCTTTCATACAATTAGCTTAAAACCCCTACCTCTGGAAAACAGAATTGAGTGTTGAGTAGCCAATACATTCATCAGCTCTAGCGCCAAACGGACGATAATAAACCAGTATAGTATAATTGTTTTCCGTGCCCCAGTAATTTCCTTCCGTGTTGCTAAAATCTACAACAGTACCGTTTACTGGTTTGGTAACATAGAGGTAATTATAATACCCCTGTTTAAGGAGCAATGTTTTTTCATAGGCCCCGCTTTCCGGGTTAAAGTGCATCAACCCCGATGTGTCACTTGCATAGTTGGTCATTTCACCAAAAATATACATGTCAGTTCCGGCTATCGCCCTGTTGCCGGGGGGGAAATATCTAAAATGCGTGTAGGCGTAATCACCCTGCCAAAAGGGATTGATGCTTTCATAAGTTTCAACAGTATACCCGCCATTCAAGTCGCGGTACAAAATATAAGCTTGTCCATTACGGCTGGCTTCTGGCTTAACCGTCACCCTTACCGTGTCCCCTTTATTATCCAGGGTTTGCATGCGGTCGCTGATCAAACGAAGGCTTCTCAAATCAAGCCAGCGAAACTCCTTTGCCCCTGTCATTCCCGTTATACCTTCATCACTATACTCAAAATAAGTGCCCCTGAAAATTGTAGGTCGGTCTAAAAACAAGGAAGTTTGCCAGTTTTGGTTTTGCAGCACTACCACTTTTATGTCGGCAGGGCTCATAACATTGATCCGCTTATCGGTTTGCACACCTATCTGCAGTTTCTGCCCAATGTTAAATAAACTGCCGTTAAAGGGTTGCTGCACCTGTGTAGCTATTTGGGATAAAGTATTGACAACAACAAACCTTTTTGTAAAAGCGACTTGCGATGTATCGTTATTCAGGTACACCTTCAGCAGGTAATTTCCGGACCGCGTTGGCGCACTGGCCCTGTCGGGGATGGTTGCCTGGTAGTGAACGTATTTTATAGTCGCGAGAGAGGAATTGCGGTAAGTAGCAATCCGGGTAGACTGAAAGCCTTTAATGTATTCGAAAGTGGTTAAAATACTACGACTCCAATCTGCATTACATAGATGATAGGTGAAGTAATAGTTATTGACTTTGGTACCTAATTCATCAAACTCTAATTGCAGCAGGTCATTGCTGTTTACGGTAATCACCGGAAAAGAAGTTTGGTCGCCGGCCTTAAAAAGCTTGATGGATTTAATGTTTGAATTAAAAACCTCTGTTTGCGCTGATACAGTGTGATACGATGTGATAAAAAAACAGGTAATAACAAATGGCAGGTATCGCATGATTAAAAATAAAGTTTTTAACTCCGTGAGACTATTTTTGATAAATAAGGACGGTCGGAATCATTATTTGGTTTCCTGATGCCCGGCTTCTTATAACTATTTATTTTGAATATTTCTTCTTTCATTGCAAGGCGCATTGCTTTTAACCGGCAAAAATCGTTCTCACGGTTTATCATCCGCCTGTCCATACTTGCTACTGTTATCAGTGTAGCCGTTATGATCATCACCTTGTCATTCGTCAATGGGTTTCAAAAAACGGTTAGCGAAAAAGTATTTTCCTTTTGGGGGCATGTGCGTGTCAGCTACCTGCAACCGGGCAAATCAGCTATTGCAGAAGAAGAACCCATTGTGAAAAATGACACGCTGATAAAAAGCATAAAAAACAATGTACAGGTTACATCTGTAGAACCGTTTGCAACCAAGTATGCCATTTTAAAAACCACGGATGAAATGGAAGGCGTGTTGATGAAAGGTCTTGAGAGTTCTTACAATTTTAGCCATCTTAACCCTTTCCTAAAAGAAGGGCGATGGATTGGATTTAGCGACAGTTCCTATGCGAGGGAGATTGTGATTTCCACTTACACTGCCAAACAACTCAACCTCAAATTGAACGACAGGGTACTGCTTTATTTTATTCGTCCGGATGGCAGTTTGCGGCCCGATAAACTCACTATTGTTGGCCTGTATAAAACCAGTATTGAGGAATATGATAAAACCTTTGCTATAGGCGATCTTAAATTAATCAGGCGGTTGAATGGCTGGGAAAATGATGAAATAGGCGGCTATGAGATTTTTTTAAGGGACTACAAAGAAATGGATGATGTGAGTGCCGCAATTTACAGCAAAGACAATTTTCCAACAGGCTGGGAAACCAAAACAGCCAAAGAGCTTTATCCCAATATTTTTGATTGGCTGGATGTTCAGGATACGAATCAAACTATCCTGATTGCTATTATGGTCGTTATTGCCGCCATCAATTTAATTACCTGTCTTATAATTTTGGTATTGGAGCGCCTGCGCATGATTGGTATTTTAAAAGCCCTCGGCGCTTCCAACTGGACGGTGCAAAAAATCTTCCTACATCAATCGGCAATCATTACGTTTACCGGCGTATTATTAGGAACTTTATTTGCACTGAGCATTTTATTTCTTCAGATAAAAACAGGGTTTGTACGCTTAAAAGAAGAAGCCTATTTTATGGAAACCGCAGTTGTAGAAATTGTATGGTGGCAGGTAGCCGCGGTAATAGGCGGCACTTTACTTATTTCAATTCTCATCTTGCTTATACCGTCATTATTGGTGCGGAAAATTCAACCTATTAAGGCTATACGGTTTCGTTAGGGCAGCAGGTGCGATAGAATAATTCCGGTAGCAACCGCAGCATTTAGTGATTCCGCTCCTCCCCTTTTAGGAATCGTTACCAGTTCCGAAGCCCGATCCAAAAACTCTTTTCGGATACCCTTTGATTCATTACCAATAATTAAAATTCCTGTGGCTGCTTTATCAAAATTATTAAGCGGCTTTCCCCGTAATGAAGCGGCATAGATAATTGAACTTTGTTGTAGCAACCATGTTTCGTCCACGTCATAATAAACATTTACCCTTGCAATGCTTGCCATGGTTGACTGAACTACTTTTGGATTGTACAAATCGGCGCAGCCTCTGCTGCATACAATATCTTTTATACCAAACCAATCTGCAATACGAATGATTGTCCCAAAGTTTCCAGGGTCCTGAATCGTATCCAAATAGAGCGTAAAAGAGGAACCGCCTGGCGTTGTAGTGGGTGATTGTTTAATAACAGCCACTACTTCGTTTGGTGTTTTTAACGAGGATAGTTTCTCCAGTTCAACGTGCTCTATTATTTCAAGGTGTTTATGTACTTTACCTTTGCTCCATTCTGCTGTAGCATAAATAGCTACTATCTGTTGCGGTATAATTTTCAATAATTCCTCTACTGTCTTACGCCCTTCGGCAACGAACAAACCGGTTTCTTCCCTGTATTTTTTCAGGCCCAAACTTTGAATATCTTTAACCACTTTTTTACTTAGCATAGACGAATTGTTACGATATGTTTGAATACCAAAGAAAACCGTTTCTCAGTTTTTTATTCCTACTTATTTTATTCACTTTCTTTGGTACCGGCTGCATCACCGTAAAAAATTATCCGGCAGGCAAGCCTTTTATTTTTCAAACCACCATTCATGTTGAGGGCAAACTTTCAAGCGATGAGAAAAAAGAATTAGAGACACAGCTTACCGAACAGATACATGACAGCGTAAGAGTGAGAGCAGTAAGTAAAGCTATAGGATGGGATAATGGTCCAAAAGTCTTTTACGAAGTGTTGAATAACCCAACAGTTTTTGACAGCTTGCATGCCGACAAGTCTGTTTTGTTTATGCGGGCTTTATTGAACTCCTTGGGCTATTTCAGGGATAGTAGCTTTTACACAGTTAAAATAGATACAAGCAGTAATGGCAGCCAGTTGCGTACCCAACTCGATTTTTATGTATATCCCAGGATAGTAACTACGCTTGACTCTGTCGGGTACGCACTGAACGCAGATACAGCCAGTGTATCAAGGCAACTAAAACCAAGCCTTGATACGATTCAAAAAGTAACGATAGATGCATTGCCAGGGGCACTGATAAAAAAGGGAGACCCTTTTTCAAAGTACAAACTATCGGCGGAGCGGGACCGGTTAGCAGATGTGTATAGGAACAATGGCTATATGCGTTTTTCCGAAGAAGAGCTATTAGTGCTTTGGGATACGGTAGGTATAGGCTTATTGCGCCCCACAGTTGACCCTATTGAGGAGATACGCTTGTTACAGGAAAGAACCAGACGAAGACTCAATCCTGTGGCCGATGTCGAGTTCCATTTGCGGGCTAATCCCGACTCGACCAGGATCAGGCGCTACTATGTAGGAAAGGTTACCCTTTACCCTGATTTTGGTTCTGATACGACATCTTCTTTCCGCTATACCGACACCGTTGGCCAATACGTGCTGCAATACAACCTGCCACTTTTTAAAAAGAAAATTTTTCCTGATTATATCTTTCTTAACCCCGGAGACTTATACCGCCAAAGCAACTACTTAAAAACACAAAACAAATTCAATTCGCTGGGTGCGTGGCGGCTGGTGAGCATTGCTCAAATCCCACGTCCGGGGCAGGATACAGCCGACTTTGATATACGCCTTACACCTGCCCGGAAATATACCTTCAACACGAACCTGGAAGTAAGTTATAACCGCGGCAACATCACAATAGCACAGGGAAATTTGATTGGCGTAGCCCTGAACTCAACTTTACAAAACAGGAATTTTGCCCGAGGGGCCAATCTTGGAATTACAAATTTCAGGTTCGGGATCGAATTAAATGCCACTATAAAAAGCCTTATTCAAACCCGCCAGGTCAGTCTCGGTCACACCATACAAATTCCAAGGCTTGTACCCAAAGCGCTAAGAAGTTTCAACAGATCGAAAGATAATACCGTTGCTTCCATTTTAACGTTAAACGCAGGAATTACGGATCGAAAAGATTATTTCAGTTTAGCCACGTTGAATACATCTTTTGGTTACCAGTTTGGATGGCGGAATAAAACAGCCGGTTTTCGCTTCCCAAACATTGAATACAATTACTTACAAAAAAAAGATTCGCTTGATGTGTTAATACAAAAGAACGCATCTTATAAATACATCTTCAATACCGGTTTTATTATTTCTGCTATAGCTAATCACAGTATTGCAGGCAGTAGGGGAAACATTACTAACCTCACCAGTTTTAGTGCAGAATTTTCCGGCATTCCCGGGTTTTTTAGGAACGCATTAGCTACCACTTTGTACCGTTTTATAAAAGTGGATGCAGAGTACAGGCAAACACATAAACTGTCCCGTAATGCATTTGCCTGGCGCCTGTTTGGCGGTATTGGTGTTGGACTACCTTCCTCTTCCAGCGACAGCACAAACCGCTACCTTCCATTTTTTCGGGAGTATTTTGTTGGAGGACCCAACAGCATGAGGGCATGGAGTGTTCGTCGCTTAGGGCCTGGTTCTTCTATTCGCTCTTTTGGCCGAACGGATGCGCCGGACAGGTTTGGCGACATCAGGCTGGAAGGCAATGCAGAATATCGTTTCTTCCTAACAAACTACGGAACCATCAGCCTAGGCACTGCACTTTATACCGATGTAGGTAATGTTTGGTTTTTACGAAAAAACCCCGACTTTCCGGATGGTGAGTTTCCGCACACATTTAATAAATTATGGAAAGATATCGCCATCGGGTTGGGTACGGGTCTGCGGGTGGACTTTGGCACTTTTCTAAAAGTGCGGCTAGACTACGCGTATAAAGTAAAAAACCCGACGCCTGATGTAATTGAAGCGCAAAACAGATGGTTTTATAAATGGCAGTTGTTTAATGGACAGGTGCAACTTGGGATCGACTACCCTTTCTGATTACGCGGGATCAAATACCTGTTATTTGAATGAATTCGAATTGCTTTTTATCCACAGCTACAAATCCGTAATTGGCTTATACTTGGGTACCAACGCTTTCATTACAAACCAGGCAATCAAATAAGCCACGGCACACACAGCGAACATAATGGTATACCCGGTTTGTATATGACCTAATGCTTTATAATGATCGAATAAAGCACCCCCTGATTTTGATACGATTACCCCACCAATACCGCCGGCCATACCCCCGATGCCTATAACCGAACCGATAGCTTTTTTCGGAAACATATCAGATACCGTTGTGAAAATATTTGCGCTCCATGCCTGGTGAGCCGAAGCTCCAATTCCGATTAAAATAACAGGAATCCAAAAAGTAGAACCGCCTAATGGCTGTGCAAGCAATACTACCAGGGGAACAAGAGCAATCAGAAACATCGCTTTCATCCGGCCATCATAAGGTGTATATCCTTTTTTAATAAAATAAACAGGGAACCATCCGCCGCCGATGCTTCCAAACATCGTCATACTGTAAAGCACTGCTAATGGTAATGTAATTTGTGTACCCGTCATTCCATACTGGGCATCTAAATATTTTGGAAGCCAGAATAAAAAGAACCACCACACACCATCCGTCATAAACTTGCCGAAAACGAAAGCCCATGTTTGTCTGTATCCTAATAATTTGAACCAGTCTACCTTTTCTTTTGTTCCGCTCTTTTCATCAACGGCAATTGTATCCTTACTGTCGCTGTTGATATATTCCAACTCTGCGGCCGATAATCGTTTTTGCTTTGTAGGTTTATCGTACAACCATAACCAAAAAGCTATCCACAAAAAACCAATCCCACCAATCAAAATAAAAGCGGTTTGCCATCCGTAATTCACCGCAATCCACGGTACGGTAAGCGGTGCTAAAATGGCTCCTACATTGGTGCCCGAATTAAAAATGCCGGTGGCGAATGAACGTTCTTTTTTAGGAAAATATTCTGCCGTTGCTTTTATAGCGGCAGGAAAGTTACCGGCTTCACCAACAGCCAATACAGCCCTTGATACCATGAAACCTAAAATTGAAACGGGTACGGCTGCTAACCCAACTGATGTTAAAACCGAATTGAAACCGGTACCGATACCAATTGCATAAGCATGCATTATTGCACCGATTGACCAAATAACGATGGCCCAGATAAAGCCAGCCTTAGTACCTAACTTATCAATTAGCCGACCTGCAAATAACATGGATATAGCATATACAAACTGAAATACAGAAGTTATATTAGCGTAATCCGTATTTGTCCAGCCGAACTCTTTGGAGAGCGAAGGCGCCAGCAGACTTAATACCTGGCGGTCCAGGTAATTGACCGTAGTGGCAAAAAATAACAGCCCGCAAATCGTCCAGCGGTACCTACCAATTGTTTGGCCAACCGTTGGCTGGGAAGTTTGCGAAGCAGTAGCGGTTTGTCCGGTCATGTAAAAAGTTTTATAGCAAGTAAGAAAGATAACATTATCCCCGCACTTCTTTTATCAGGTCCAGGGTCTTTAAAGTAGCTATTCTTATTCCCTCATAATCCTTTCCTTCCAACGATGCCTTTGTAATTAGTTTGCTGCCCATACCTACCGCACAAACTCCGGCTTTGAACCACCCCTTGAGATTTTCTTTTTCTGCTTCCACGCCACCGGTTGGCATAAACAGGAGAGCCGGGAAGATTTCCTTGATGGCACTTAAAAATCCGGGGCCTAAAATGTTACCCGGGAACAGTTTAATCATCTTTGCTCCAAGCTGTTCTGCCTTAATAATTTCAGAAGGCGTCATGCAACCCGGCACCCATAGCATATTATTAGCATTGGCAACAGCTATGGCATCTTCCACTAATCCCGGACTGATAATGTAATCCGTTCCGGCGTCTATAAACGCCTGTGCCGCTTCTGCGTTTTTTATAGTGCCTACACCGAGGTACATCCCCTTTAGTTCTGCATCACAAACTTTGCGTAGTTCTTTGAAATTAGTGAGAGCTGCCTCTCCCCTGTTGGTGTATTCTACCGTGCGAATACCAGCGCTATAAAGGGCTTTAAGAACACCGATGCTGACTTCGGTATCCTTATAAAAATAGAGGGGCAATACGCCTTGTTCAGGAATGAGTTGTAATATTTCTGCTTTTTTATCCATTGCATTTGGGTTGTTTCGTGCATTTAGCTATTTCAACGGCAGTTATCATTTATAGAACCTGCCAGGAGCATGTGCCGGGGTCTACATTTTTACTTTGATAACAAGCTTTTTGATTTCGCCCTCGCCTATCATGGGTGCATGTACATCTTCCGGGAAAAAAATAGCAAACTGGCCATCAGTTAAATTAAAAAAAGTATCTGGCTTATCGCTGTAAAGCTGCACATCTTTTTCCGGGTTGTAGGCACCATTAGGCGCGGTGCATTTTTCCCGTGGCTTCCAGCCAAATTGTTCGTTACCATTAATGCAAAGCTGTATGTCAATATGTTTATCATGACACTCAAATTTGGCCACTGACTCCTCAGCCGTCATTCCTTTTTTATTGGAGAAGATGGCTTTGACATTGTCGCCATCAATTTCATATTTGCCAACCGCTGTTGAAGTTAGATCTGTATTATTTATATACCCGAAAGCTTTGGCAAATAAGGGATGAACTGAGAAGTACTTTGATGCATTATGAATGGTATCAATAATCATGATAGTTATTTGTTTTACTATACAGACAAGACAGATACCTGGATTGCCTGTATAGTTCTATGATTGCCTTCTGTATGTGCCTTTTTTCCACGCGGTTCCATTTGGTGGTGAGTGGAGTTGTTACCGTACAAGCGTGCGACGCAACGAAAGCCAAATTGCAGCACTTCTGATCAGTACATAACTAACGTTGTACCCTACCTGATGCATCACCTTTCATCAGGTCTTTTACATCATTTAACGTAGCATGGTTTAAGTCGCCGGGAATAGTATGTTTAATTGCCGATGCCGCGACACCGAATTCAGCAGAATCTTTCAAGGACATTCCGGTAACCAATCCATAAATAAAACCGCTGGCAAATGAATCACCGCTGCCTACACGGTCAACAATGCGCACCTCGTACTGGCGGGTATGATAAAATTCAGTCCCATCATATACCAGGGCGCTCCAGCCGTTATCGCTGGCGCTGTGGCTTTCACGAAGCGAGGAAGCGATATATTTAAAACCGAATTTTTCTTTCATCTGCTGGAAAACATCCTTAAAGCCTTCCAGGTTCAATTCTCCCTTTGTAACGTCGGTGTTGGCAGCCTTGAACCCTAAAGTTGTATCTGCGTCTTCCTCGTTACCAATACATACATCTACATACTGGCAAAGGCGGCTCATTACTTCCCTGGCTTTTTCTTTAGTCCATAATTTCTTGCGGTAATTTAAATCAATGCTCGTAGTAATGCCTTTAGCCTTTGCAGCTTTTAACGCAGCTTCGGTAAGCGCTGCGGCTTTATCACTTAAGGCTGGCGTAATACCTGTTGTATGAAACCAGTCGGCGCCTTCAAATATTTTATCAAAGTCGAATTCGCTGGCATCTACATCGGCAATGGAGGCACCGGCACGGTCGTAGATCACTTGTGATGCCCGCATAGAGGCGCCGGTCTCCAGAAAGTATATGCCAAGCCGGTCGCCACCTCTTGCCACAAATTGCGTATCCACACCATAACGGCGCAGATGATTAATGGCGGATTGTCCAATGGCATTGTTTGGAACTTTGGTTACAAACGTTCCGTTCAAACCATAATTACATAAAGCCGCCGCTACGTTAGCCTCACCGCCGCCATAGGTAACATCCAAACTATCGGCCTGGACAAAACGTTTGAAATCGGGGGTTGATAAGCGCAGCATAATTTCTCCGAGTGTGACAACTTTCTTAGACATAATCGTTCTTCAGTTTAATTTATTAAGTGGTTTTAGTTGGCGTTCTTATACTCTGCTGGAAGTTAAAGAAGGTTCTGTTACTTCCGCCCAGCCAAAATAATTAGCAGCATTTTGATAGCAAATATCCTGAATCACTTTCCCCGTCCAGGCAAGGTCGTTAGGCAATTCGCCGGCTTCTATTTCGGTTCCAAAAAGGTTACATAAAATACGACGGAAGTATTCATGGCGGGGGAAGGAAAGAAAGCTCCTGCTGTCGGTTAACATGCCAACAAAGCGGCTTAGCAAACCCATATTGGAAAGCGCATTTAGCTGCTTTATCATTCCATCCTTCTGATCCAGAAACCACCAGCCACTACCCCATTGCACCTTCCCGGGTGTAGAGCCATCATTGAAGTTGCCTATCATGGTTGCCATCAGTTCATTGTCGGCCGGATTCAGATTATATAAAATTGTTTTGGTTAACTGATCACTGGTATCCAGGCGGTTTAAAAATTTAGATAGTGCCCTGCCTTGCGGAAAATCGCCAATTGAATCCCAGCCCGTATCAGCCCCCAGTTGATTTAGCATTCTTGAATTGTTATTGCGAAGCGCACCCAGATGGTATTGCTGCACCCAGCTTTTTTCGTGGTCCCAAATGGCGAAAAGATGCAGCATGGCCGATTTAAATCTGAGGTTCTCTTCCCTTGAAAGCTCTTTGCCGGAACGTATTTTATCGAAACCAGCTTCTACCTCCGCATCGCTGTAGTCTTCGGCATACACTTGCTCTACTCCATGATCGGATACAGAACAACCCATTGTTGCAAAAAAATCATGACGCGATTTAAGAGCGTCTAAATAATTAGTAAAAGACGAGATGCTGGTATTGCTGACCTTTTCCAACTTCGATAGATAGGTATTGAAGCTGCCGGCGTCATCTACATTCATCGCCTTGTCTGGCCGGTAAGCAGGCAGGATCTTTATTTCAAAGCCATCATCGTTTATTTTTTGATGATGCTCTAATGTATCCGTTGGATCATCTGTGGTACAAACCACTTTGACATTCATCTTACGCAAAAGGTTACGAACGGAATACTCCGGTGTTTGCAGTTGGGCAGAACAATCTTTATAAATTTTTTTTGCACTTTGTCCATCAAGTATGTCAGCCACATTAAAATACCGCTGAAGCTCTAAATGCGTCCAGTGATAAAGGGGATTGCGAAGTGTATAAGGAACAGTTTCCGCCCAGGCTTTGAACTTTTCAAAGTCTGGCTTATCCCCTGTGCAATAGCTTTCATGTACACCATTGGTGCGCATAGCCCGCCATTTGTAATGGTCGCCGTAAAGCCAGGCCTGTGTGATGTTTTCGAAATTTATATCGCCGGCAATCTGTTCCGGAGGTAAATGGCAGTGATAGTCTATAACAGGCATGTCTTTGGCGTACTCATGATAGAGTTCCCGGGATGTTTCTGTCTGTAGTAAAAAGTTATCGCCTAAAAATTTTTTCATTACATCTTTTATTATAAGGATACTCCCCGCTTCCACGGTATAAAATCATCCTGGTTCAACAGTACTGCTTTCGGAATGACCTCGCCACTGGCAGCTTTAATGCAATACTCTAAAATCTCTTCGCCCATTTCTTCAATGGTTTTTACACCGTCTATTATCGGGCCTGTATCAATGTCGATAATATCAGCCATGCGTTTTGCCAACTTAGAATTGGTTGCTACTTTGATAGTTGGACAAACC
Organism: Flavisolibacter sp.; assembly: GCA_035645595.1. GTDB lineage: Bacteria > Bacteroidota > Bacteroidia > Chitinophagales > Chitinophagaceae > Flavisolibacter. The sequence continues at coordinate 18,417 of DASQMG010000299.1, forward strand.
GGATTACCTGTGGGTGTGCCCAGCCCCGTTGTAAACAAAATCAGGGTAGCACCGGAGGCAGCTTTACCCGTTGTAGCTTCAACATCGTTACCCGGCGTGCAAACTAAATTCAGTCCCGGCAACGTAGCAGGTTCTGTGTAATCCAGCACATCAACCACCGGTGAGGTGCCACCTTTTTTCGCCGCACCGGCACTTTTAATAGCATCGGTTATTAAGCCATCTTTTATATTTCCGGGAGACGGGTTCATGTGAAATCCCGAACCCACCCGCGATACGATTTCTTCATAACTGTGCATCAGGTGAATAAACTTACGGGCCACCGGTTCATTGGCAGAACGATCCACCAATTCCTGCTCGACTCCGCACAGCTCCGGAAATTCTGCCAACAAAACTTTAGCGCCCAATGCCACCAATAAATCAGAAGTATAACCAACAGCGGGGTTGGCCGAGATACCACTAAAGCCATCGCTGCCACCGCATTTTACACCAACCGTTAGCTTGTCTAATGTTGCCGGGGAACGTTCAATTTTATTTATCTCGATCAGTCCTTCGAATGTTTTTTGGATGGCTTGCTGAATCAATAGTTCCTCGTTGCCTACTTGTTGTTGTTCGAAAATGTACAATGGTTTATTTAAGTTAGAGTTGCGCTCCAGGAGGTCTCTCTTAAAATCTTCTACCTGTAAGTTTTGACAGCCTAAACTTAAAACGGTAATACCACCAACATTAGGATGATCGGCATAGGACGCGAGGAGCTTACTTAAGATGGCTGCATCCTGCCGGATACCGCCGCAACCGCCCTGGTGATTTAAGAACTTAATGCCGTCAACATTTTTAAAGATGCGGTCCCGGCCATTTGCCGCTGGTTCTAGATCAACCGTGCTTATTTGCTCGCCTTTCTTAAATGCTTCAACTAAGTGCTGCGCATACTGCTTGTACTTGTGCGTAACCGCATAACCTAATTCATTATGCAATGCTTCTTTAATAACATCCAAATTTCTATTCTCGCAAAATACAGTGGGTATGAATAACCAGTAGTTAGCTGTTCCAACACGGCCATCGCTTCTGTGATAACCGTTGAAGGTTCTATCCCTAAATTTTGAAACATCGGGCGCCTGCCAGTTGTACTTTACACCGCGGTAATCATATCCTTCAACTGCATGTTTTACATTTGTCGTCGTCATGCGGCTGCCTGCCGGAATAAAGCTCTGCGCTTTGCCTACCAACACCCCATACATGATCACTTCTTCACCCATCTCCATATCCTGTTCAAAAAATTTATGCTTGGCAGGAATGTCATCGACTACTTTATAAATGCTTCCTTTATAGTCCACCTCTTCGCCCATGGTAAGGTCCTGAAGTGCCACCACTACATTATCCGAAGCATTTACTTTTAAAACCCTTCGCTTCATGCCACTATAGTTTTTTTTACTTGTGATTGTTCGATTGTCTCTTTTACTCCCTCTGCAATCAGGCTGTTTAATTTTTCGGTTACGGCCGTCGTAAAGCCAGGTAACAAAGACAGGTCATCACCCCAATATGAACTATCACGTAACGTATCATTAACTAAATCTTCAACAGATAGTGCAGACCAGCGGTTGTAAAACCGTTCTGCTAATTCATCCTGGATATGGTAAGAAGCTCCGGCCAGTTCTCCATAATACTTACCATCTCTTATAATTACACCTTTCATAAAATAAAGATACCCTGCAAAGCCTAAGGCAAATGCTTCCGGAACTCCATCCGTTCTTTCATAATGCTTTAGTAAAACAGGGATACAGCGCAGGCGCATTTTTGAACTATAGTTCATTGTAATACTGATCCACTGATGCCGGATGTGTGGGTTGCGAAAACGATCCAGCACCTTAGCTCCAAACTCCTGTGCCATTGCCAGATCAACCTCAAATGGAATTGACGGAGCGATTTCATTTTGCATTACATCTGTAATGAAGTTCGATACGGATTCATCATCCATAGCCCCCTTTACGGTTTCGCAACCGGCGAGGTAAGCAAGGCCGCAACTCAAAGTATGCGTGCCATTCAACATGCGCAGTTTTAACTCGCGGTAAATATCAATATTTGATTCTATTACAACGCCGTCATCAGCCTGTGCGAAGGATAAAATGTTTTTTATCTGCTCATCGCCTTCAATGGCCCATAAGCGATAGACCTCCGACATGGAGAGCAAGCCATCACTATAGCCTAACTCTTTTGCAATTGCTTCGTGGGCGGTTATGTCCGGCTTACCGGGAACAATCCGGTCAACTAAAGAGTTACAAAAATAATTACAGCATTCCAGCCATTCGATAAAGCTATCTTCAAGGCTATTCAGGTGGGCCAACTCTAAAACAATCGCCTGCAGCTTTGCACCGTTCTGCGGAATTAATTCTGTAGGTACGATCACCATCCCACTATGCCCGCTGCCGCCGAACGCGTTAAAGCGTTCGTATAAAAAGGCCAGCAATTTACCGGGGAAAGATTTGGGTGGATGCTGGCGAATATCTTCCTGAACCAGTTGAATACCTATTTCGGTAGTATTGGAAATAATAACCTGCATAGCACTATTGTGTGCACACTCTAAAATCTGGCTCCACTCTTCCGTAGCGGTTAACACCCGGCTTATAGACGAATTGATGATATTTTCTTCCACTTTTTCGCCGGCCTGCAAACCGCGGATACACAAGGTAAACAGGCCGTCCTGTTTATCAAATGCCGATGTGTCTCCCTGCGACGTTGACTTTACCACTACAATACGCCCATTAAATATTCCCTGTCTGTTTGCCTTGTCTATAAAGTAATCCGGCAGTCCGCGAAGTAACACGCCTGTGCCGAATTGCAATACCTTTTCAGGCAGTTCAAACAGTTCATCAGCGGGAACAATGATGTTTTCATTACTGATGTTTCTTAGTGTGTAGCGGGATAATATCATACGCTAATTTTTTATTGCTGTCTTCGGTCAGGCGAAGAGTTTTTATTTTTTGTA
>DASQMG010000300.1:0-11107 GCA_035645595.1 Flavisolibacter sp.
ATTCGTCAACCTGGTATCCACAAATCCCTCGTTCCCTGGGATGACAAGAACGGGAGTGTATGATAGCAGGCAAGTTGAATTTTGGAGAGAGATTGCACAATGCTGACTAGAATTACAAAGCGTACACGAGTGCGACGCAACAGAGATGCTGGTAGTATATAGCTACGTACAAAAAATATTGTGCAGCAGTTTAGCAGGAAACAATAAACCTAGTACCCTCTATTGTTCTTTCCTTCTACATAATTCATAAAGGCTTTGTTTACTACCCGGTTGCCGCCGGGGGTGGGATAGTTTCCGGTGAAATACCAGTCCCCTAAATTCCCCGGACAGGCCTCATGTAACGATTCTATAGTTTGATAGATGACTTCAACCGGTATGGTTGAATCAGGAGGAGTAATCAATTCGGATATTTTCCTCGTGATTTCATCGTTGGTGAATGACTTGTAAATTTGTTTTACGACGTTCACCGTATGTAATTCATTTTTTTCATGCAGTGCTTTACATTGTTCGTGCAGTTCCTTCAACAGCCCTTCTTTACCTCGCTCCTTTAATAAGGAAACAGCAGCATTGAAAGCAATAAAGTCACCCAGTTTGCTCATGTCAATGCCGTAACAATCGGGGTAGCGTATCTGCGGTGCCGATGAAACAATCACAATACGCTTAGGACCTAGCCTTGATAACATTCGGATGATACTTTCTTTCAGCGTTGTGCCCCTTACTATAGAATCATCTATCACTACCAGTGTATCAACCTCCTTTCGCACAGTGCCATACGTAATATCATATACGTGCTGCACCATCTCGTTACGGTTTACATCCTCCGTAATAAAGGTGCGCATCTTTACATCTTTAATAGCGATTTTCTCCATACGTACCCGCCGTTTTATCATTTCCTCCAGCTTGTCGGGGTCTACCCTGTTTCCCCAAGATAAAATGCGGTCAAGCTTTATTTTATTCAGGTAATCTTCACAGCCTTTTATCAAACCATAAAAGGCTACTTCTGCAGTATTGGGTATGAAAGAAAAAATCGTGTTCTTTAAATCATATTCAATGCTGTCAAGTACCTGCTTGCTCAGACAGTATCCAAGGTTGCTTCTTTCGCGGTAAATTTTTTCATCGCTGCCGCGGGAAAAATAAATGCGCTCAAACGAACAGGCTTTTCGCTCTTTTGGTTCCAGTACCTGCTCAATTTGCACGTCACCGTTTTCTGCTACAATCAGCGCCTGCCCCGGCATCAGCTCCTGCACTTCATTTTCGCCTACATTAAAAGCAGTTCGTATAGCGGCTCGTTCCGATGCTACCGTAACGATATCTTCATCCATGTAATAATAAGATGGCCGAATACCATGTGCATCCCGGAAAACAAAACCAATTCCGCTACCCGTCATACCGCCTACATGAAACCCGCCGTCGAAGAGCGGAAGTGCTTTTTTTAGTACCGAAACAATATCCAATTGGTGCGGATTAGCTTCATCTTCCTTTACCAAAAAATGATGAATAACTTCCATCATTGCAGCCAGGTCGCTTTGCTTTTGAAAAGGGCCGGGCTCTACTTTCACCAGCTCAAATAATTCATCTGTATTTACCAGGTTAAAGTTGCCGGCCAGGGCTAGGTTTCTTGCCGGAATAGTGTGGCGCTTGATAAATGGATGGCAAAACTCTGCATTATTTTTTCCCTGTGTGCCATAGCGCAGGTGGCCTAAAATCAACTCACCCAAAAACGAAAGGTGGCCTTTCATTAAGCCGGGATAATGGCTAATCTCAGGGTTAAATTTTTGCAGGTCATTAAACTCCTCGCCTATTTTTTTAAAAATATCGGCAATAGGCTGGTTCTCGCTGCTGCGGATTCTGGAAAGAAAAGGATAGCCTGGTTCTACCGCTAATTTAACAGCCGCCACACCGGCACCATCCTGCCCCCGGTTGTGTTGCTTTTCCATCAACAGGTACATCTTATTTAAGCCCCAAAGTACAGAGCCATATTTTTGCTGGTAGTGGGAGAAGGGCTTGCGCAGGCGTAAAAAAGCAAGGCCGCATTCGTGTTTTATCGCATCACTCATGAGGGAGGCAAAAGTACAGCAATCCGGTATAGAGAGTGAAAATGGTGAATGTAAAATTCAGCACAGTCGGTCTGTAAGTTGTGAACGACATAGCAGGTTGAAAATGTAAAGCATATTCCTCTACAGGAAAATAAGTTTTATATTTTATAGGCCGGAATTTTACCTATACAATCTTAGGGCTACCCAGCAACGACTGGCCCAAAGGAAACAGGCAGGTTAACCCGTATTTGACAACCGTGGCCGGGAGCAGAAATAATTTCGGTTTTACCGCCAAGAAGCTCTGCCCGGTTGCTGATGCTGGTAAGCCCTAAGCCCTTACGTATTTTATTGTAGTCAAAGCCTTTTCCATCATCTTTAATTTGAAGAAAAATATTGTCACCTGTACTGCGTAAAGAAATGTATGCTTGTTTGGCACCTGAATGTTTAATAATATTATTCAACTGCTCTTGTATGATACGAAAAAGGGCCAGCTTTTTATTTTCAGGCAGCCGGTCCTCGTCAAAGCTAAAATAGTTCAGCTCAATGCTAAGTGCCTGTGTATGGCGCAGAGAATCTATCAGGTCGTTTACCGAATCGATAAATCCTAAATCTTTAAGGCTTGGGGGCACAAGGGTTCTCGACACCGCCCTTACCTCGTTTATGATATTTATAATCCCTTTTAAAGCCATGCCAATCATTTCTGCGTTCTCTTCAGTAGCACTGGTTTTTGCCAGGTCAAGAAAAAGCTTTACCGTAGTTAGCTGCTGACCAATGTTGTCATGCAGCTCTTTACCAATTTCAAGTCTTTCTTTTTCCTGCCCGTCAATAGTTGCCTGGGCTAACTGGCGTTGATGCGCCATCTTTTCAGCAAGACTTCTTTCCTCTGACTTTTTACGTTCTGTGATATCTGTGAAAGAGCAGATCACATGTAAAAGCTTACCTACCTCATTATATACCGGTTCGGCGCTGGCCATTATCCACACACGTTCTTTTTTCACCTTATGCCACACTCCCATCACCACATCCTTCACCAGCTTCCCGGTTTTAATTGCCTTAAAAGAAGGCCGCTCTTTCAATAAAAAAAGAGTACCGTCCTCATGAATTACATCAGTATAAAGCTCCCATATTTTGCTTCCTATTATTTCTTTTTCGGTAATGGTGAATAAACGGCACATCGCATCATTGGTCATCTCAATTTTACCTTGTGCGTTCTGTATCAGTACGCCAACCTGCAGATCTCTTATCAGGGTGCGAAAGTTTTTTTCACTTTCCTTCAGGGCTTCTTTGGCCTTCTTTCTCGGTGTATCATCGTGTATATAAACGGCTATAGCACCAATGGATGGGACATCTAGTAAATTGTGACCGCGTGCCATGCAACAAAGCCAGCTTCCATCTTTCTTTAGCAAGCGAACCCGGATGTATTTTATCTCAGGGGCTTCACTCACTTCTTTCCTAAATGATTCTAAAGTCCAGACCAAATCTTCGGGATGAACATATTGAAACGCATCTGTGCTAAGTATCTCCTCCAACTCATAACCCAATAATTTTTTTATGGAAGGCGTAGAAAAAGTTATTCTTCCCGAAGCATTCAATAGCAAGGTCACATCAAGTGAATCAGCGATAAGCGTACGGTAGAATTGTTCACTTTTTAGTAGTTTTTCTTCCGCTCTTTTCCTTTCCGTAATATCTCGCCCAACAGCCAATATTCCCACCTCAGCCCCCGCCTCATCAAACGCATATTTTACTGTTTGTAGAAAAAAGAAGGTTTCGCTCCTTGCATTCGTGAAAGAAACTTCACCCTGCCAGATTTTGTGCTTTTGCAAATCAGCTAGTGCCTGTTCTCCGGTAGTGCTGCAAAACTGGAATGGTACCAGGCTGCTCATTTGTTTTCCAATGGCATCGCTGGCAGGTATTTGGTAAAACTCTTCAGCTATCTTATTCCAGCTTTGTACAAAAAAATTGGTGTCTGTAATAATGATGATATCAGACACATTTTCAAGCACCAGCTTTTCAAGGCGGTGAAGAGTATGTAAGGAAGTTATAGACGGCCCAGATAAAGACATGCGTGGATATAATGACCTAAAGTAGTCAAATCCACAAAAAAGAAAAATGGATTTCGCTTAATCATTTTAACGACTAAGAGAAATCCATTACGTACAGATAGTTATTTAGTTTGATGCGTAGGTTTTTGCTGCATCCGCCCATTTTTTTAACAGCGGGCAGGAAGCTTCTTCCGGATCCAACATAATGTAATGGCTGTCTATATGGCTGGTCAACCACTTTTCTAAAGCTTTATATTTTTTTTCTTCTAAAGCTGCCGAAGAAATGCGGTTGTAGTCATCTTTAATATTCATGCGGTGCGGCTCCGATTTGGATTTAATATACAGTAGACGAACACCTTTTTTGTTCGCACGTTCATCACTATAAAGAAGCGGTTGCGAATAACCTCCCAAGGGAACTTTATCCAAAACAGCTACTACTGTTTTATCCATTTCATCAATACTCACCAGGCTTTCCCCATTGCGGTTCATTAAGTAAGGTCCTGCAAATTTGGCTTGTTCATCATCGCTGTATTTACCGGCAGCCGTATTAAAATCGATAGTACCCGCAATTAGTTGGGCACGAACAGAATCCAATGTTTTAGTGGCTGCTGCTATTTCTTCTTCATTTACCGGTGGCACCCGAAGAATGTGACGAACGGTGGCTTCATCGCCGCTACGTTCTACCAACTGCACGATGTGGTACCCGAATTTCGATTTAAAGGGGTTGGAAACCTGTCCTTCTTTTAACCGGAAAGCAGCATTTACAAAAGCAGGGTCCCAGCTTTTATCAACACGGTTTATCTGGTATTGACCTCCGCGGCCTTTCGAGCCCGGGTCTTCGGTATAACGGTTAGCTAAAGACTCGAAGGTGGATGTTTTAGCCTCTACCTGGCGTTTGTAATTCGACAACTCTCCTACCACGTAAGTTTCCATATCGCGGGAAGCTTTTGGAAAGCTAACAATTTGCCCTACCTGGTACTCGGCTTCAAAAAACGGAAGTGAGTCTTTTGGTATACGGTCAAAATAAGCTTTTACTTCAGCCGGTGTTACCTTCACCCCGTCAACTACTTTGCGTTGCATGCTTTGCGCCAGTTTCGTTTCCCGTACCGATTCGCGGGCATCATCTTTAATCTGGTAGATGCTTTTGCCGGCCATCTGCTCCACTACTTCCTTGCTTCCATACTGGCTTACAAAGTAGCGTACACGCTGGTCTAATTCGGCTTCAATTTCTTCTTCGGAAATTGGCAACGAATCCTTAATCGCCTGCATCATTAAAACTTTTGAAACCAAAGCCTGGTCTAATATGGAGCAGTTCGCATTTTCAGGGATGGCTGCTCCCTGGCGGCTCATGTCAGCAATAGCATTCGTGATGTCTGATTTTAAAATAATGCGGTCGCCAACAACGGCAATAATTTTATCGGCCACTACTTTTTGCGGCTGTGCAAACGCGGCAGCGCCGACAGTTATAATAGCAAGGAGGATGAATAATTTTTTCATAAATGAAGTGTTTCCAAAAGTAGCGGTAATAAAGAAAAATCCCCCCGTTGGAAGGGGGGGATTAACAAAGTTTTGCAGTGAATTACAGTGTCCGTTTCACTTCCTCTTCCTCATACGCCTCCACAATATCACCAGCTTTAATATCGCTGAAGTTCTTAATAGTTAATCCGCACTCCATACCCATCAGTACTTCTTTCACATCATCTTTATAACGTTTTAAAGAAGCTAGTTCTGCCGAGGCACCTTCGCCTGTTGGATACACCACGATACCATCACGAATCAAACGCACTTTATTATCACGCTTAATTCTTCCATCAATTACCACGCAGCCGGCTACCGTAGCTTTATCAAACTTGAACACTTCCCGTATCTCCACATTGGCAACGATCTTCTCCTGAACCTTTGGCTCCAGCATACCTTCCATTGCACTGCGTATTTCATCAATAGCCGTGTAAATGATAGAATAGGTTCTAATTTGAATACCGGCGTTTTCTGCCAACCGGTTTGCCTGTAAGGATGGACGAACGTTGAACCCAATAACGATGGCATCCGATGCTTCAGCCAGCACCACGTCACTTTCATTAATTTGCCCTACGCCCTTATGAATTACGTTTACTAAAATTTCCTGTGTAGATAATTTTTGAAGCGAGTCACTCAACGCCTCCACTGAACCATCCACATCACCCTTGATAATTACCTTCAATTCTTTAAAATTACCCAGGGCCAAACGGCGACCGATTTCATCCAAAGTGATATGCTTCTTAGCTCTCATACCCTGCTCACGAAGAATTTGTGCACGGCGATTGGCAATTTCCTTTGCTTCTGCTTCATCTTCGTAAACCCGGAAGGTTTCACCCGCCTGCGGCGCACCATTTAAACCAAGTATCAAAACCGGTGTAGATGGGCCGGCTATGTCAACCCGCTTATTCCGTTCATTCATCATAGCCTTTACACGGCCAAAATGTTGACCGGATACAACAAGGTCACCTGCTTGTAATGTACCATTTTGTACAAGGATCGTAGCTACATAGCCACGGCCTTTATCTAAGGTAGCTTCGATAATGGTTCCATTAGCTTCCCGCTCGGGATTAGCTTTTAGTTCAAGCAACTCTGCTTCTAATAATATTTTTTCAAGCAACAAATCAACATTTAAACCTTGCTTGGCTGAAAGTTCCTGGCTTTGAAATTTACCACCCCAGGCCTCTACCAGTATATTCATTCCGGCAAGCTGCTCGTATATTTTTTGCGGGTTTGCCCCGTCTTTATCTATTTTATTTACAGCGAAGATCATGGGCACATTAGCTGCCTGCGCATGGGAGATAGCTTCACGGGTTTGTGGCATGATGGCATCGTCCGCCGCAATTACAATCACCGCTAAATCCGTCACCTTAGCACCACGGGCACGCATGGCTGTAAATGCTTCGTGACCCGGTGTATCCAGGAATGTAATATCCCTTCCATTAGGCAAATTTACCTGGTAGGCACCAATATGCTGCGTAATACCACCTGCTTCACCCGCTACCACATTTGCTTTACGTATATAGTCAAGCAGTGAAGTTTTACCATGGTCAACGTGACCCATGATAGTAACAATAGGTGAACGTGGGCCTAAGTCAGCTGCATCATCCTCATCGTCGCCACCCTCTTCCATTTCCATTTGCTTTTCCATGTCGATAAACTCAACATCGAAACCAAATTCTGAGGATACAAGTTCAATTACTTCTGCGTCAAGGCGTTGGTTGATGGAAACCATAATACCCAGCCCCATACACTTACTGATCACTTCGGCAAACGACACATCCATTAAATTGGCCAGCTCACTTACAGAAATAAATTCGGTTACCTGCAGCCTGTTGCTTTCTGTACCATCGCTGGAATCAGCCATTTCGTTACGACGGTCGCGGCGCTTGGCTTTAATTGATTTGCCTCCTCTGCCGCCCGAAAGCTTTGCCTGGGTTTCCTGTATCTTCCGCTGAATTTCTTTTTCGTCAATAGTTTTATCATCGCGGCGTACATCGCCACGGCGGGTAGGTGTAAACCGCCCGCCACCGCCGCCCGGCTGACCTGTGCCACCACGATTAAGTCCGCCTGGTGCGCTGCCACCTGTTGCCTTTTGAGGCGTAAAACGCCCTCCACCACCTTGTGTTCCGGGCTGCGCTGTAGTTTGCCCGCCGGTTGCCTGCCTGTCTCTGAATGCAGTAGGGCGTACATCTTTTTTCTCAATGGGGATGCGCTTTCGCTTTCTTCTTTCATCCGCCTTAGCAGGACGGGCCTCAGCTTCTACCGGCAGTTCTATTTTACCCAAAATTTTTGGTCCTTCCAGCTTTTCAGCTTTAATATTCTCAATAAGAGGCTCCTCTTCTTTTGTTTCCGGTTCAGGTTCCTGTTCAACAGGAATTTCGGCTATAATCTCTATAGGCTCAACAGGAGTTTCTATAAGACTTACTACCTCCTCCTGTACTGGTTCATTCAGCTGAACTTCAGGAGCAGATTCTATATCAGGCTTTGCTTTTTTCGCTCCTTTTTTAGGACGGGTAGACGAGTCAATGGTAGAAAGGTCTATTTTATCAATCACCTTGGGTCCTTCCAGTTCCGGCGCTTCAATTTTGCTGATTTCAGGCTCTGTTAGAGTTTCTGCTTCCATTTTCACGTCAGTCGTAACTATTGAAGCCGGCTCTATAACCGGCTCCTGTACTTCTTCCGGTACAGGTGGTTCCGGTTCTGGCTGTACAACAGCTACTTCCTCTATAACAGGAGGGGGTGGAGCTGGCTCTTCTTTTTTAACCGGCTTTTTCTCTTCTTTCCGAAAGTGTAGTATTTCTTCTTCGTCTTTTTTCTTTTTTACTTCACCAGTAGCACCTTTGGGCAGGTCAATTTGAATAGCCTTCAATTTAGCCACTTTATCACTTTGAAACTCATTTTGCAAAGCCCGGTACATATCATCGGTAAGCTTTGCAGTAGGTTTCAGCTCGTCTTTGTCGAACCCTTTGCCCACCAAAAAATCCACAAGGGTATCTTTACCGATATTGAATTCTTTGGCCGCTGCCATTAACCTTGGTGTTGAAATAACTTCTGCCATATAAATGTTTACCCTAAATCCGCATACGACGGACTAATTAAGTCGTTTAAACCCTAAATCTCTAGAGATTTTGAGTCGTTTATATTTATTACCATGCATCTTACAGTGTATGGTAATATTTAATCCCCTTTGCCCCCATTTGAGAGCCTAGGCTCTTACTCTTTCTCAAACTCTGCCTGCAAAACCTTTCTTACGTCCGCAATGGTTTCTTTTTCCAAATCTGTTCGGCGCTCTAATTCTTCTGCCGTCAGGTTCAATACACTGCGGCCCGTATCACATCCAATACGCTTAAACTCATCAATTACCCAGGCTTCAATTTCATCGCTAAATTCTTCCAGGTCAATATCAAATTCTTCTACTTCACCTTCGTTGTCGCGATAGACATCAATATTATATCCTGTCAATTCACACGCCAGCTTAATGTTTACACCACGGCGGCCAATAGCCAATGAAACCTGATCGGGTTTGAGGTAAACACTTGCATGCTTATCCTCATTATTCAAGTCCATAGTGGTAATCTTTGCGGGTGTTAAGGAGCGCTGAATTAAGAGCTGGATATTAGAGGTATAATTGATAACATCAATATTCTCATTCTTCAATTCGCGAACAATACCATGAATGCGGCTTCCCTTCATTCCTACACAGGCACCCACCGGGTCAATACGATCGTCATACGATTCTACTGCTACTTTCGCTCTCTCTCCCGGCTCGCGAACAATCTTTTTTATAACGATCAATCCATCAAATATCTCCGGAACTTCTATTTCCAAAAGCTTTGCCAGAAAATCAGGCGAAGTACGTGAAAGAATAATAACCGGTGTATTATTTTTCATGTCCACCTTTTTTACTACGGCACGGGTGTTTTCGCCCTTTTTAAAATAGTCCTGCGGGATTTGTTCGCTTTTGGGCAGGATCAACTCATTGCCTTCTTCATCCAGCAACAAGATTTCTTTTTTCCATACCTGGTACACTTCTGCAGAAATAATTTCCCCTACCCGGTCACCGTATTTTTTAGCAAGTACATTTTTCTTCAAATCCGATATGCGGCTGGCCAGCGTTTGCTTAGCCGCCAGTATGGCCCGGCGGCCAAAATCTTCCAGGTTGACTTCTTCGTATACTTCTTCGCCCACTTCGTAATCGGGCGATATTTTTTTGGCTTCTGTTACCTCAATTTCCTCCAGGGTATTATACACATCGTCATCATCCACCACATTGCGCCGACGGAAAATTTCCAGGTCACCCTTTTCCGCGTTTACAATTACGTCAAAGGTTTCATCGCTACCGTATTTTTTACGAATAAGGGTTTTAAAAACATCCTCCACAACACGCATTAGCGTGGGACGGTCAATATTTTCGGCATCCTTAAACTCCTGGAATGCTTCTATCAGGTTTATACTTGCCATATAGTTGTTTTTTGTGAGTTGTAAGTGGTTACTGGTGAGTAAAATCGCTTAAGATTCACCCTTCACCTCTCACATTCTAAAACTTAATTTGAATTTTTGTTGTTTTTATATCAGTAAATAAAACCGTTTCCTGCTTTATTTCTTTCTTTTTGCCTTTACCTGTTTCTATTTCGACAGTAACGCCTTCGTCGTTTACGCCTATTAATTTCCCTTCTAAAACCAGGGTGTCATTTTTTGTGATGTGTACATCCCGGCCCACATTTTTTTTGTACTGACGATGTTTTTTTAACGGCTCATCTAAACCGGGCGACGAAACCTCCAATGAAAAATTATCCGGTGGTACCAACCCGCTTTCTTCTACTATTTTATAAAGTTTTCTATTATACTGAATAAGGGTTGAAAGGATAATGCCTTCATCGGAATCAATAAAGATTTTTATATTATTTGTGGGCTTGATACGCACTTCCACTAAAAAATGGGCAGAATTATCTTCCAGCAATGTATTTATATGGCGCTCAAGTGCCTCGTGTAATGTTTCTGTTTGCATATAGTAAAAGAGGAAGGGAACGCCTGTCGTTCCCTTCTTCATTCTTTGCCGGGTTCAAAGGTAAGGTAAACGTTAAATACCTTCCAAATTAAGATTGAATTAAAGGGCCGCTTTATCTTTGGAACACTATGATTTTAAGTTTTCTTTTCTTTGCCTTTTTATTTTATCTCTTGTTTAAACTGGTGTTTCACTTTGTGATTCCTATTTATAAAACCACCAGGGAGGTAAAAAGGAAATTCAGAGAGATGAACGAGCAAATGAATAGTCAAATGCATAAAGGCGCAACCCAGCAAGGCGGCCAAAAGTCTTCACCCGGAACTGGAAAAAAGCCAAAGAGCGATTATATAGATTTTGAAGAAGTAAAAGATTAAAGATCTCATTTCCCTATTTTTGCCCTCCGAAATTTCAATCGCAGGCCTTTAAATCATGGATCCTTAGCTCAGTTGGTTAGAGCGTCTGACTCATAATCAGAGGGTCGGGGGTTCAAGTCCCTCAGGGTCCAC
>DASQMG010000301.1:0-1854 GCA_035645595.1 Flavisolibacter sp.
AGCATGAATAATTTTGCCCGTAGTTGAATCCGTGATCGAGGTAGATACAGCTACAAATTTTTTAAAGAAAGACGGCAGGTTGCCGGACAAAATCTCCTTCACAGCAAATGAATCACGTTGTCGCCAATTGAAAGCTGCCGCAGTCTTGTAAAAGTCTTTGCTGGTAATACGTGATGACAACGGTACAGGAATAGCTATCTTATGATAAGAACGACAGCTGATAAGGCAAAGAAATGCGAGGGATAATAGTCCTCTCATAAAATGAGTTTTTAATATCACTCTACCTTTTTGATTTCACTACTCCACTTAAATTCTTCATGTTCAATCTTCCAAATAAATCCATCTAGAATTTAATGCGTAATCTGTGGCACGGCATCTGAAATAATGATGGGCAAAAGCAATTACAGCCAGGGATATAAAGGGTAGTAGCAGAATAAAAAGGGCATCCACTAAGTGCATTCCTATCCAGGGTTGCTTAGTCATGTTGTTTGTTGACCGCTGTTTGTCTGCACTGAGCGGCCGGACAGCAGCAAGTTATCCCTTACTTTTTTTGCGGCTTCCAACCCCTGGTAAAATCCTTCTTCAAACACGCTTACCCCGGCTAAATCGGTATGTGCAAAATGCACACGATCATTCATAGATTGACCCAATTGTAACCTGGCATTGCCATGAATAACTCCGGGAAGTGGTTGGGCCATGGCATGTCCCCAGATCATTACATTAATTTCTTCTGTTGCAGCTTCAATATCAGGATGTACTTTTTTTAGGTCCGCGAAAATTATTTCAACCCATTCTTCGTATGACCTATGCTGCGCCGTTTTCCTGTCAATGCCTACCTCGCCATCGGTTAACGGAAGGTAATACGTGAGATTTTTCTTTGGCTTACTTTGAGTAATGCCCTGGTGAGTTGCCTCTACATAGCCCAATGATTTGCTTTCGTAAATCACATTATCCCAGCTTAGCGGGGCGCCGGACCGCTCTTCTAAATTAGTTACTGTAAGGTTAGCTACCATCCAGGGCACATATTTAAGATGCTGTTGAACGAAAGCCTTCCGCCGCTCATCTTTTAATAACCGCGATGCTACAAACTGCGGCACCGCCATAATGCATTGTGCGGCTTCTATCCTCTTTAATTTTTGCGATTGAACATCATAATAGTCTATTGTTACACCTTCATCAACAACAGCAACGGAAACTGCTAATGAGTTTGTTTGAACCTTGGCTGCAAAGCTTGTTTGTAATGCCCTCACTAAAAATCCATTTCCCTCTGGCCAGGTAAGTACATCACTATGTGTAGCGTTGGCACCCTTGCCTTTACGGCCAGCAAAATAATGAATACCGGCCCATGCGCTTACTTTGTCGTAAGGGGTTCCAAAATCATCCCGGGCGCAATAATCTACGTACCAGTGCAGGTACGGGCTTTTAAAACCTTTTTTCTGCATCCACTGCTTCATGGTGATCGTATCCAATTGTACCAAAGCCGTGTCTTTACTGGAAGCGTTTGCCGGAATAGCAAAAGCATCCTTACCATCCACACCTGTTTGATAGCGATACCGGTTCATAGCGGCCAAAAAAGTTCCAATCTCCTTTTTATCGTTACCAGGTACGCCAAAATGGGGAATCAAGCCTTCCTGCCATCTGCCATTGATGTATAATCTTTCTTCGGGATCAAAACACAGATGGTACTCGTTATATATGGGCAGTCCCTCGTTACTCATACCGGTAACCACGCCCGCTTCCCCTAAAAATTCAAGGTATTCTTTAAGCGAATTATTGGGTATGGGAACATAATGTGCACCCCAGGGATAGGCCGAAACTGCATTAGCGGAACACACCGAATTGCCACCGTCGGCG
>DASQMG010000302.1:0-3021 GCA_035645595.1 Flavisolibacter sp.
TATTTTAGAAACCGCCATTGATTATGCTGATGCTAAAAGGTTGCTGCGAAATTCTATTCTCGCCAACACAAGCTGGAACATAGAAGCCTGGAACCCCCATATGCTCGAAACAGCAATTGCCATTGCCCAAAAATGGAAAAATGGTTTTGGGTAAGAAACAGGAAACTGGATTTGATTTCAAAAGCACTTAAAACCCGAAAGCTCCATTCGTCCCCGGGTAATCCAGTTTAGTACTTTGCCGCTTGCCCCCGACTGTGACATGCATAATGTTTATCTGCTTGTCAATAAAATCGTACAACAAGCTATTGGTAATGTTGATGGACTTTAAAGTGGAAACATTCGTTACTTCAAAATAGGCATACGCCGATTCTTTGTCTTTCTCAAAGCCTACATAATGTAAGGGCACAAGTTTACCATCAACTACCAGGGATAAATGCCTGGAAACATAGTCCGGAATGTGCTTGTCGAAGGCTGCTTTGTCCTTGACTGCTGTAATGTCCAATTGCGTTTTATACGCCTTTTCCAAAGTCTGCTCAAAATCATCCACAAAAAATTTGCAGCTGATCTCTAATGTTTTGTCATTAGGATTATGGTTTATCTCGGTAACAGAAATATAAAAGGGATGTGCTAACGGCTCAACCGCTGGTTTAATTCCAGCCTCGCTACCAATCATCACCAGAGGTAGTAGAATTAACGTTGTCCACCTGTAAATAAATAGCCCCATCGACACAGTATTTTTTTCGGATACAAAAATGCGGTTTATATTGAAGCTGTCAACCTATAAAAGGTTAAAGGTTATAGTATGGGAGTTAAATGACGAACGGCAGGAATAATCGGTTACCGTTTGTCAACTGTCATCCACCAATTGTCATTCACAATGAACGATTTTTCATTTTACTTTAAGATAGGCTGGGAGCATATTATTACTATTGAAGCCCTTGACCATATTTTATTTATAGCGGCGCTTGCGGCTATCTATATGCTGAAAGACTGGAAGCAGGTACTTATTTTGGTAACCGCCTTTACTGTAGGCCACACCATTACACTTATACTTAGCACAAAACAGCTAGTAACACTGGACGAAAGCCTGATTGAATTCCTGATTCCCTGCACTATTGTTGCTACCGCTACAAGTAACCTTTTTCAAAAAAGGTTTACACCCAAAGCAGTGCGCATTAATTATTTCCTGGCACTGATTTTTGGGTTGGTACATGGGCTTGCCTTTGCCAATACTTTACGAATGATACTGGCTAACGACCAAAGTTTTGCACTTGCAATGTTCAGCTTTAGTGTAGGTTTAGAACTTGGGCAAATTTTAATTGTGCTCCTCATTCTGTTGATTTCACAATTACTGATTGGTATACTAAAGATTGACCGACAGCATTGGGTGATTTTTTTATCGGCGGTAGTTTTTGGGTTAGCTTTGGAGATGGCGTTGGAGAGATGGCCGATGGAGCCTCCCGACAGGCCTGGTGGCAAGGTCACCAGCAGCACAGTTACCCGCTTAAAGAAGGTCTATCTTTAAATTGCAAACCGCAGGTAAGAAAGCTGCAGACGAAACAAAGATTCGTTACAAAGCAGCTGCCTGTAAGCCTCCGACTTGCCGCCAGGAAGGTTTAGAGGGGAATGTTGGCGTGAAGGATACCTAGTGGCAGGCAGAGAGGCGGAAGTCCTATTCGGGCCTCCTGAAAAGTTCGCAGCAAATAGCCCGGAGAGAGTCACGCTATCGTTCGGCTGCTGCGTACGGTAATGAATAAATTTGACAATAAACGATAAACACAAATAACACATGAAGAAAGCTCTCTTATTTATAACTGCAGCGGCTTTGGTGAACACGGCCTTTTCGCAGGATATAAAAAATAATCCGAACAGCAATCATGCAAACAAATTTGAACAGTTGGGCACTACATTGCCTACGCCAAATGAGTATCGCACTGCCAGTGGTGCCCCGGGGCCGAAGTACTGGCAACAACGTGCTGACTACGACATTAAAGCCACTCTTGATGAAGCGGCACTAAAACTTACCGGTACCGAAACGGTAACCTATTACAATCAATCGCCGGATGCTTTAAACTATCTATGGATCCAGTTGGATGAGAATGAACACAGTTCCGTGAACAATGCTAACTATCAAACCAGTAGCAGTTTGCCGGCACAAACGAGCGTTCAGCAATTAGAGCGAATGAAGGTCGATAAAGCGGACAATGGTTATGGTCATATCATAACAAAACTTACCGACGCCACCGGTAAAAAGCTGAACTATACCATCAATAAAACAATGATGCGCATTGAATTGCCGCAGGTTTTAAAGGCGGGACAAAAGTTTGTTTTTAACCTGCAATGGAATTACAAGATTCCTGACCGAATGAGCCTTGGTGGTCGTGGCGGTTACGAGTTTTTTCCGGAAGATGGCAACCATCTTTTTACCATAGCGCAATGGTACCCGAGGCTTTGCGTGTATAGCGACTTCCAGGGCTGGCAAAACCACCAGTTTACCGGCCGCGGTGAGTTTGCATTAACCTTTGGCAATTACAAAGTGCAAATGACGGTTCCGGCTGACCATGTAGTGGGCTCTACCGGGGAGTGCTTAAATTATGCAGCCGTGTTACCTGCTACTGCAAAGGCCCGTTGGGCACAGGCGCAAACTGCAAAAGATGTAATGGAAATTACAACACTGGCAGAAGCTACTGCAGCGGAGAAAACAAAATCAAAGCTAACCAAGACCTGGATTTTTAAAGCAGACAGCGTTCGTGATTTCGCATGGACAAGTAGCCGTAAATACATCTGGGATGCTATGCCGGTAACTATCGAAGGCAAGAAGATAATGTGCATGAGCTTTTATCCGAAAGAGGCTTACAACCTATACCGCCGCTATTCTACAAAAGCAGTAGCGCATACTATAAAAACCTACTCCGATTTTACCATCCCTTACCCCTATCCTGTTGCGCAGAGCGTGGAGGCAGCTAATGGAATGGAGTACCCAATGATCTGCTTTAACTATGGCCGCACCAACAAAGACGG
>DASQMG010000303.1:0-14197 GCA_035645595.1 Flavisolibacter sp.
CACATGGCTAAAAGTTGATGAATTGAAGACAAAACAGGTTCGGGCTCGTAACATTGCCGTAGCACTAAACTTTCCGGAGTTGTGATTGCAACCTGGCCTTCTTTACAAAAAATGTTGTTCCATGCATAGATGAGCAGTTACTACGACTTGTCTCAAGATTAAATTGATAGACTCCATTCCTGGCTGACGTAAGCATCTCCACCCACATAAAGATTTTGTACCGACGTGCCGTCAACCAAAAGGTTAACATATAGTAGTGAAGGCGAAGGGTGAGCCATAAAGCGACCCTGTTCAACGAGAAATTGCGTTCTCTTTATGTTACAGATTGTATGCAGATAACAAGCCAATGGCCCTGTCGCCATCCCTGTCGCTGCTTCTTCCGGGATACCATAGTACGGTGCAAACATCCGCGCAGTAGCTTGTACTTTTTCTTTTTTCGATGGGGCAAATAAGTAGTAGCCTATTAGGTTATATCGTTCTGATATGGAAGCAATTTCATCGAAGTCTGGTTGTACCTGGGCTAACGTATTTTCATCCTTCACGGGTATTATTAAAAAACTGTTTCCGGGATTTACGATGAATGGTCGCCCTCCGTCTATTAGTTCATTTATTGAAAGACGCAATGAACTTAAAATGGCAAAAAGTTCTTCAGGTACCTCTTTGAAAACAGGCTTTTGCTGCTCCATATATGCTAATCCGTCTTTAAAGAAGATGCGTCTTGTTCCATCGATGGTTTCTTTTGATGAATGCATGCCGGGAATACTACCGTTCTTCTTTAAATAAGTGAAGGTGCCAATCGTGGCGTGCCCGCAATGGGGGATCTGTTTGGTTGGTGTAAAAAAGTCCAGTCTGAAGTCGGCGACATCAGATTTTAAGACAAATGCACTTTCGGGAAAGGCAAGTCTGCTTGCAACGGCTTGCATTTGCTTACGGGTTAGACCATCAGCATTGAGAATAACACCTGCCGGATTGCCACCTTTGCCGTCAACAGCGAAGGCATTGATAACTTTTACATCTATTGTCATTCGTATTTTTTTATTAGGTGAAAAGAGGCCACTGTCGAAACAAAGGCCGTTGCCAAAACGGCTTTCCTGAAAAAGCCTCTGCTAAAAGTTATGGTCGAAGTTGGATTCTACCGCATTGTTTGGAGCGCTATACAACCGAACGAGAAACGCTGCACGATCCCAGCTCCGGTTACCTGCCTGCTGTGCTAAAAACTGGAAATGTGTTGTATTGATGTAATCACCACTTCCACCGGGGCAATTATTGGTGCAGTCCCACGCACCGTCAGCTATTACATGGTTGGGCGATCCTCGTTTGTAGTAAACCCGTTCCACAATAATCCGGTGTCGCCATGCCGGATCAATCTTTTGGAATTCGAAATAGTTATCCCCGGGACGAACGGCTACAATAGTGGTGGCAATCAAACTATTATTTTGAAGGAGGGAGAAAATAATTCGTGGTCTCCAGTTTACATCCTGAATACTCTCCGGGCCATTAATGCGCACATCAGAGTTGTGCCGCAGGTCCAGGTTTACAGTCCTTTCGAATTGCAGTGATTTGTTCTCCAGCTTTTTATTTGAAAAGAGCTGAACCGTCATTGTTCCCGCACCTCTGGTAAACGATTGTACGTCTGCGTACAAGCTATCGTTACGGAGTGAAAGTCTGACACTTTTTTCTGCCCCTGAGACCTTCCACTTAGCAATTGCTGAATCGATCTCGGTTGGTTTTAGATAAGGGTGGAGAACGACATTTAAATATTTCTTCTCTTCTATAGGGATCGACTTTGGTTCATCAACTCCTTTTTTACATGCTGAAAGAGCAAGTACCGTAAAGAGAGCCCATAAGCCAACCAGGTTTAGGGAGGTTTTTGGTTTCATGTTAGAGGGTTTATCTGTTTGTACAAAATAAGAAAGGGCATGTGCAGTGAGCGGTACACTTTAACCCTTTCTTTTTTTCTGGTCTTAATATGGTCGTGAGAAGTGACATCAAAACGCTAAGCTGTTAACCCTGCGCCTTGAACTGATTTTGGACCGTTTTTGCTAATGACTTCATCGATAGAATACTTACCCCCTCCCGAAATGATCAGGGAGAGTGCCATGCCGATGGCGAGCAGGAAGAATTCATAGCCTTCTGTTTTTTGGCTACCAAACCAATTCATAAAGAAATAATCATTGAATGTGGTAATAATGATACCAGTCATGATGGAAAGGATGCCCAGGCTCCAGATGCGGGTACCAAGTCCGAGTACAAGGAAGACCGGTCCGAAGAACTCAATGATGATAACAGCAAAACCAATGATCCAGGGAAGGCCAACCTGTTCTGTGAAATAACCCATTGAACCTTCAAAGCCAAAGCCACCAAACCAGCCAAGCAGCTTTTGTGCGCCGTGTGGGAAAAGAACAAAACTTAACAAGAGGCGAAGCGCAAGCGGTGCATAATTTCCTGAGGTATGAAAGACAACTTTTTTCATTGTTTGTTTTTTAATTATTATAAATGAAAATTTCCTTAATAATCTTTCCGTCCTTCCACTGTTGAACAGATATCTGGGAGTAATTCCGAACGCCCCACTCTTTGTGCGTGTAATCGTATTGCCAAATCACGAATGAAAGGTCATCGGAAACGCCCATGCCTTTTACGTCAGCACTTCTGAACTCTTCGATGTTATTCAAGAACTCGATTTCCCGCTGACGGTTGGCTTCTTTCGAAATCGTGGCTGGCAGATTATTTTCCTGCATGGCTACATCATCGTGGTAATACTTTTCGAAGGCATCCAGCATTTTTCCTTCTACTACCAGGTTGTTTAACTCTTTGAGTGAGCTTTCAATTTCTACGTGTGTCATAATTGTAAGTTTTTAGGTTTTTGTATTTAAGTGTGATGTCTACAATTCGTTGTGCAAATAGCTCAATGGTGAGCAGGTCGCCGGGATGCAAGGGCTGCACGTCATTACCGTTGGTGCACTGCACCATGAGTCCCAGGTAACTGGCCATGCGGTTTTGGCCGTCGGTCTGTTCGTTGTTGCAAAACCTGGGAAGGATTCCCTGGCTAATCCAAAGCATGCTGTGCTGAGCGGCAAAGAGCGATAGGCTGATGAGTGTATTTAATTTATCACCGTTAGTAGTGGATGACAATGTAAATGCTGCCGCTAATTTGTCTTTCCAAAGTTGTTTGTACCAGAACTTTCCGGTTTCCTCCATAAACCGCTTAAATTCTGCTGACACATTCCCGAAATAAGTAGGACAACCAAAAATGATCGTGTCAGATTCGTGGAGCACCTCCATGTTATTAGCAGCCTCTCGTACGTGTAGCAGATTTACTTTCGTAAACTCTGTTTCGAGGTTATAGGCTAAGATTCCTGCCGCCTGCTTTGTGTGACCCTGCTGGCTGTGATAAACGATGGAGATAATTGCTTTTTCCATGTGATCGATTTACAGCACAAATTTTCAATCACAGAATTCCCTTCTACAATCACATGCGACAAGTAATTCAATTATCATATGGTAACCAGATTACTTAACAAAGGCGGTTTGCTTGGTCTATTTGTGGTTTCACCTTCGCCGTATTATTTAATCAAACATTATTATCTATGCGTAACGTAATTTTTATTTTGTGTTTGCTGTGTGCAAATACCCTCTGGTCGCAGGACAATTTCAAACTAAAGACAATTGCGAAAACAGGACCTGGTTCATTAGGTGCATATGGTACCGTTACAAATGAAGCCACATCCTTTGTTGGAAAGGGCAACTACTCATTGGGAGGTTATGGTGGTGTATTATTGAATCACCGTCTCTTGCTAGGAGCGCAGGGAAAGGTCATTTTCTTTCGTTATGCTAACCAGCCCCGGACATTTGTGTATTTTGGCCCCTATACAGAGTATCATTTTAATCCTGCACAATTGATTCATTTAAGTGTGGGTGCAATGGGTGGGATGGGTGTTTTAAGTAATCGTGCGGATAACCATGGAAATCTGATTTTTGTTACCGAACCCAGAGTATCCATACATATCAATGTGACCAGTTTTATGAGAGCTTCTCTCAATGGGGGTTACCGTTATGCAGCGAACGACAAATACAAGGAATTTAAACACGACGATTTCAATGGCATCACTGCCGGCGTGGGTCTTTCCTTCGGCAAATTTTAATGCGACTCTAAGAGATAACTAAGAGTTAAAGGGCAAGCACTTGGTAACATTTGCCGGGGAGTCTTAATTTGAAATAGCGGCTTGGCGCCGCTATTTTATTTGGGGAAACCTGCAAAAATTCTGCATGAATGGAAAGCTTTAAAAATCACATGACTATCGACTACCTCCTAAAAACGATTTACATAAGTAGTTTTTTTACGCTTTATTAAATTTTCCTGGTGGCATTCTGGGCCCTCACCCTGCTCAGACTTTGTGGTGTAACACCTAAATATGAAGCGATGTGGTGGTTAGGTACCCGTTGTTCAATGTGGGGGTATTTTTGAATAAATTCCTCGTATCGTTCCAGTGCCGATTTGCTAAGGTTGGAATAAATCCGGTTGATAGAGGCACAGTAAGCATTTGAGATGAGCTTTCGAAAGTGCCGCTCCAGTTTTGGAACCTTGAGTAGCATTGAATCATGGTTCTGTTCAGAAATCTGCAGCACCTCGCAGTCCTCAATACAGTCAATGTTTATTCTTGCCGGTGTTTTTGTCAGAAAGCTGTACATATCGCCTACCCACCAATCCTCCAGGCCGAATTGAACAATATGCTCCTGGCCTTTTTCGTCGACTTCATAGGATCGAGTACAGCCTTTTAAAATAAAGTTCTCGTGACGGCTTACATCACCCTCCTGCAAAATGTATTGGTGTTTTCGAAACTTCCTGAACTGGAAAAAAGGCATACATTCCTCAAATTCCTGTTCCGTGATCGTGACGTATTTATTGAAATGTTTAAATAAGAGCTCGTACATAGACCGTTTTAATAGAAAGAAAATTAGAAATTCTTTTGTTTTTAAAAAAGAGATAATGATAGCCGGCTACTGGTCAGGAGGATTTTAAATCAGTGCTGCTGATTTAATACCTTAACGGTCTACACAGGTCACGATATAAACTGTTCCCCTACTCAAGGTCAGTACATGACTTCTAAACGATCAGCATCCGGGTCTAATGTTTCAAGTTCGTAATAACCATCCCCGGTTATCGTAGGCCCTCGCGAAATAGCAAAGCCATTATCTTTTAGTTCCCTCGCCTTCCTCTCCACTTCATCCGCTGCGTTGACTTCAAAGGCAAAATGAATGAGGCCCAGATGTTGACGAACCGTGTCGTTAAGGTTGGTTGGAACGTTTGGACGGAGCATCAATTCGAGTCGAGCCCCTGAGGAGAAGTGTAAAAAGTAGCGCTTAAAGCCCGTGGTCTCATTGACATATAAATTACTACGCTTTGCTCCAAAATATTTTTCGTAGTACGCCTTTATTTTATCGATATCTTCTGTCCATATTGGGATATGTTCAATGATCATCAGGTGGTTTGGTTTTCTTGTATAAAAAACGTTCCGTCTGAATTCCAAATCGGATCAAAATGCTTTGTCATCGAGTAGAGCCCAATACTGTTACCTCTTTGCCTTGTCAAAAGTCAATGCCCTTTTAAGCCATTAATTTTTGAATGTGAAACAGACAATAAGCTACTGACCGAATAGTTACTTTTTTATGATTCTTATTGCCGGAAGCATCATTTGCCAAAGCTCGCATTTCTTTCTATTTTTAATTCGTGGAACACGACATCCTGCTTGCCAACTTCAAAAGCTATGTTTCGCTGACCGGAGACGAATGGCAACTCGCCTCTTCATTAGTGACTGAAAGGTGCTTTAAGAAGGGAGAGTTCATCAATAAGGAAGGTGAAGTGAACCGCTATACGCATCTTATTGAATCGGGAAGTGCCCGGGTGTTCTACATTAATAGCGATGGACAAGAGCATGTGGTTCAATTGGGTATTCGTGGCTGGTGGATTGGTGATTTCCCCAGCTTTATTACCCAGGCAAAGGGAATGCTATATACCGAAGCGCTGGAGCCCACAAACCTTCTTGCCTTTTCCTACGAAAATCTTCAGATACTTTACCAACAGGCACCAGTATTTGAACGGTTCTTTCGCTTGTTGATTCAAAAAGCTTATGCTTCTTTTCAGTACAGGATATTGCATAACATGAGTATGGACGCTGAGCAGCGTTATGACATCTTTAGCAAAACATACGCTCTCCTCGACCAACAAATTTCACAGAAGCATATCGCGTCCTATTTAGGCATGTCAGCCGAATTCCTAAGTAAGGTTAAAAAGCGGATTCATGAAAAAAGAAAAGAGCAAAAGAAAATCAATTAAAACATTCTTCGCAGAAATAATCCAGTGTTGTAATGCACTTTTCCTGAGGTTCCATACTCGTCTAAAGTAAGCCCGCCTCCAAGCTGAAAACCTTTTATTTCCACTCCTACTCTTACTAACTGGTAGCTTCTATTGTGACTTTCCTTGCTGATATTGCTCATAGCCTGAAGTCGGGAATATAATTCAATGTCTTTTCCGATAGAAGTTGAAAATTCAACACTTGTAAACAGTTCGTACGAACCATTTTTAATTATATCAATTCGGGGAGACGCTATTGCCACCCAGTGTTTGTTATGCCAGAAGAACTGGAGCCCTATTGTTGGCTGATAGCCGCCTACATTGGTATAAAACAATCCCCCTTTCGCTGTAAGCAATTGGTGAAAGCGAAATGTCAAATAGCTCTGGTTCATTAATTCGTCCGGCAGTTCCCCTTTCTCTGGATATGCATTAAATCGCTTGATAAGTGTTGCGATGTGCTGCCACCCCAGTCTGGAATCAGGCTTTAAAGGCTGTGCAAATGAGTGCTGGTAGTGAAAGTAGTTGTGTCCCGTCATTAGTTCAACAGGACCAAGTTGCGCTTTCACGCTTTGTAGAAAGATGATTGTACAAATTGTGAAGAAAAGTTGTTTCATGATAAGCTGTTTTGGAAAGCAAAAATGTCTTTGCGAAAACATCAGAAAAATGAACCAGTTCAAGTAATTCAGCTAATCAAGTTTTTATTGATCTGAAAAAAATTTATGCTCGCCAGAGAAGTTGAACCAGTTCATTTTTTTCGCCTGCCTTGCATTCCATTTTTGCGATACAATAAAATTTTAATTATGAAACAGCTATCAATTCTTTACAAAACAAACGAACACACTTCTGGCCTTATTATGCGGATAACGCTTGCCTCGGTGATGTTACCGCACGGATGTCAATTACTGTTTGGATGGTTTGGCGGTATGGGTTTCTCAGCTTCAATGGATTACTTTACCCAGGCTGAAGGTCTCCCCTGGGTTGTGGGGTGCATGGTTATCCTCCTTCAATCCCTTGGATCAGTTTTCATCCTGGCCGGTTTCCTCAGTCGCTTCTTTGCTTTTGCTATGACATGTCTCTTTATCGGAATGGTCGTTACGAGTCACTGGCACCACGGTTTCTTTATGAACTGGATGGGAAACCAGGGAGGTGAAGGCTTTGAATTTCATGTGCTGGCTATAGGCCTTTCGCTGGGACTACTTGCAAGTGGCTCCGGTGCTTACTCCATCGATGCATCGCTCACAAAAAAGAGAGATTCCGAAAAATTATCTTTTGACTTCGCAAATATCTACCAATGAAAAAAACATTGATTATCTGCGGTCATCCAAAACTGAGTCATTCCACTGCCAATAGACTAATTATCGAAAACCTTATCAACAGGCCAGGTATTATGGTTTGCGATATTCAGACCAAATACCCAAATGGGGATATTGATGTGGCTGCAGAACAAGACAGGTTAAGAGAAGCAGATTTAATTGTACTGCAATTTCCTTTTGTGTGGTATGGAATGCCTTCGCACATGAAAGCATGGGTGGAAAAAGTGTTTTCCTACGGCTTTGCATTCGGTCCGGGTGGCCACGCCTTGAAAGACAGGAAGTTGCTGCTTTCAATAACGCTTGGCGGTAGCAGCGAAGCCTATAGTCCGGAAGGGCAACACCAGTACGCTGTTGAGACTTTTCTGTTGCCCTTGCAGCTTTTTGCCAAGTACTGCGGCATGCAGTGTCTGGCACCCATCTATAGCTATGAGATGGCAATAATACCCGGCGTCAACGAAGAAATTATTGAAGAAAAGGCAAAGCTGCATGCGTTAAAATTGCAAAGGGTTATTGAATCACACAAGGAATCAGAAAGCCTGGCAGCGTTCAGCTTCGTTAAATGACAAAACAGAATAAAAGCTATGTATCAATCTTTATATGAGCATATCAATCACTACGTGGGTTTGACAGAAGAACAGTTTCAATATTGCCAAACGTTTTTCCGATATAAGCGAATGAGAAAGCGGCAATACATTCTTCAGGAGGGTCAGGTTCAGGCAAGTTCATTCTTTATACTGAATGGCCTGGTGCGGATGTATGAAATAGATGACAGAGGCGGAGAACACATCTTCCAATTTCACCATGAAACGGAATGGGTGCTCCCAATAGCTAGCTTAGATGACGAAGTACCTGCTTCGTATAATTTAGACTGCTTGGAAGATACCGAAGTGCTGATTTTGAACAACGCCGCGAAAGTTGATTTGATCAACTCCTTACCAATTATGGGTTGTTACTTTTATTTGCAATTACAGGAAAGCTACACGCATTTGGTAAGGCGGGTGAGCTCGCATTTAAGCAAACCAACCGCCGAACGTTATAACGAGTTTGTTGAGCAA
Organism: Flavisolibacter sp.; assembly: GCA_035645595.1. Lineage (GTDB taxonomy): Bacteria > Bacteroidota > Bacteroidia > Chitinophagales > Chitinophagaceae > Flavisolibacter. The sequence continues at coordinate 8,721 of DASQMG010000303.1, forward strand.
CACCGGCTATTGGAGCAAAGAGTTCCCAATCACTGGATCGCCTCTTACCTCGGTGTTACGCCACAAAGTTTAAGCAGAATAAGAGCGCAGAATCGTTTGGCCATTCATTGAAGTCCAATAGCCATTAAAAGAGAGTTGGTGTAACTTCCATGACAACACTAATCACAATTCATAAACCGCCAGCACCATGAACGAAAATCTTATTTGTACCACTTGTGGTACCCAATATGGCCTCGCTATGACTGGGGACAAGGTATGCCCCATCTGCAGTGACGACAGGCAGTACATACCTGAGACCGGGCAAAGCTGGACAACACTTTCGAAAATGAGTCAAAGCCATAGCCTGCTCACCAAAAAGTTGAATAGCCAGCTCTACGAAATCAAGATCGTTCCAACGTTTGCTATAGGTCAAAGAGCTTTACTCGTGCTAACTCCGGCAGGAAATATTTTGTGGGACTGTGTTTCACTCATCAATGAGCCGATTGTTGAATTCATCAAATCAAAAGGAGGCCTGCAGGCAATAGCGATTTCTCATCCGCATTACTATTCAATTATGAATGAATGGGCCGGGACATTTGATTGTCCGATCTACATTCACGCTTCAGACGAGCAATGGATCTTTAATAAAGGGGAACATGTCTCGCTATGGGAAGGAGCTGAAATAAACTTATGGGACGATATAAAGATCATAAACATAGGCGGGCACTTCCCGGGGAGTTCTGTCTTGCATGTTCCGGGCTTATCTGCCAAAGGAACCATACTTTGTGGAGACACCTTCTATATCTCACCAAGCCTCAAACACATGGCTCCTATGTACAGCTATCCCAACAAAATTCCCTTGCCTATCGAAGAAGTGCGTCGGATCAAAGAGCACATGAACCAAATTGAATTTGACAGTTTGTTAGGCTTTTATGACTTTCAGAACGTCTACGGTAACGCTAAACAAATCCTTTACGACTCCTTGAACAAATATGTGTAGTCTCTGGCTAAGCATAAGTTAATGGAGCGTCCTATATAAGCACAGTAATTGCACTTTGAGGCGGCAACCTCGCCAATTTTTGCAAAGTATCTTGGAAGTTCTATGCTTCCATCAGTTAAAAATCAAATTCACGGTCTGTACCCTGGTTGTATCTTCCTTGTTGTTGAGCGGAGCGGTAATACTATCCCTGTAATTTGGATGATTAAATTTATGACTCATCAATGTACTCTATAGGTGTACTTGGCGATCTTTCATTATAATCAGTAGTATCCAATAAAAAAGTTTTCCCAAGGTCATATTGGCTGGAGCTTTAAATCGCATTGAAGTAAGAGATTGGTCATTGACCTTCTTATATAGTTCTAAATGAATTATATAAATAGACGACAAGTCAATTTGATCTACATCCTGTGCTTCCATATTCACAGGATAATACTATCTTTTGTATTTTTCTAAATTGTTATTAGGCATGAACTTGAGCTCTTTCCACTAGATATACTGCACAAGTTAGTGTACAATGACTGCTTAATTTTAGTCAGTAAGTCTCTTTTATAAGTAGAGCTTCCGGCAATCAATTAGAGAAATGTTTTCTGTTGCAGAATACAGAACGCCGCTGACGTTTGAGGGCTTGCCGATGTACCGGCATTCAGTGGCTTATCAGCTTAAATTTATTACAAATGTTCAATAATAATATCTTGTTCAGCACTTAGTTGATACCCGGTCTAGTGGCAAGCCGCTCCTATCGGATAAACTTTTCGGAAGTTGACGTCTGTTCATTAGCCATGATAAAGCAAAGTACACCGATTGGTTGCACCGGGATGATATAAAGGCACAACTTAAAGTTGATTTGATATTGATATTGATACTGGCCGAAAACGATTACCCGTGGTAACCTCAAGAGGAACCAAATTTTTCAGTTGCCACTAACCTTTAATCGAGCATGTTATCCTTCGGTACACCGAAGAATAACACCCGTTACTTCAGTTAACAATTCAGGTGAAAGTAAAATGTTTTAATTCGCATATAGCTACATCAGGAATATCAACCTTTTATTATCCTTTAGTAATCAATCACTTTTCTTAAATCTTCTACTAAAAAGTTCGAACTGCCGGTAGTCCTGTGCACAGAACCCCGGCAAATCAGAACCGATTTATCACTACAGGTCCTAAAAGTCCTGCATCGAAGTCCTTTGGGTTGGGCTTATTCATACCACTCGCCGCTCTAATCTTTTTATATATAAATAAATTCAGGTCCTCATTTACAGATGCTTCGTTTAAATATAAGTTTCCGACCTTGATTTTAATTTTATTACTTCCCTGGTGAACAAACCTGGTGATATCAAAAGTAAAAGGGGCCCATAACCGTGACCCGACTAAACGGTCATTCACAAATACTTCCGCCATATAGCTTACCCTACCCAGATCAACTACAACGGCCTTGTTGGGTTCATTGATAGAAAATTCATTTTCGTAATATAAAAAACCTGTGTATTGCTCCAAGGCATATTCCGACCAATTCTTTAAAGTGCTCTTAGTTTGCCGGGTGCTGGTAAACAGAAGCGGCTTATCAATAAAGGTTTGATTGTTTGTTTTATCAGTGGATATAAATAAATGCTTTGCAGTACCAGGTATTAACACTGCATCGTTCTCTGATTCTACAGCTTTGCCATCTATAAAAAACACCCCGTCTTTCAAGCCTGATATTGAAACTTTTTCAGCGTTAAGTGGAATCCTAATTTTCCAAAATTTGCCGGGAGCAGGGCTTTTTCCAAGAACAGAAATTCGACCGGCTTTGCCTAAACTCAGTTCCCTGTCGTCCTTCATATCGCTCACTTCAATTGCTCCTGTAACCTGCGAGAGGAAAGAGGTGTCTGAGGATATTGCCCAGGAAGGATTTAGTGAGATCGTTTCTTTGATAGGGCCGGACAACCTTGTATTACCCGCTTCTTTTGCCGGCGCTAATTGATCATCAAATACAATCCAAAAACCTTCGAAAGGCTCGAAGACGTATTTTATCAAAGCGCCATTCTTATCTTTCGTATAGCCGATAGGTTTGATTTCTCCATTTTCACTATCCCATCTCTGCGCCTGGCCCTGGCCGTATTTTAGCCGGAATGTTGTTAAGATTTTTTCGCCCGATTTGTTCGCTATCCAATAAAAGTGCTTTTTCCCAAAAGTACGGTGGGCGAAAAAAACCGGAACTATGTTGCCTTCAAAAGATATTTTGGGATAAATTATCCCTTTGATTTTTGAGGTAAAAAGAGTGGCAGCACTACTTTGATTTCTTAAATCAATCACACTTTTATTCAATAGCAATTGCTTCAAGGTATTTTGCAACCCGGTATCGTTATAGCCTTTATCAGGCGATGAAGTAGCTAAAGTTGAAACAATAACGATCGGTACATTTTTCTTTGCAAGTTCCAGGAGAATTCCTGCTGTTGATTGTGCCATGACTAACATTTCCGGCACGACGATTAATTTAAACTCATGATCATTAATAACGAAAGATCCGTTAGCCGTAGCTGTAGCTTTAGTCATGTAGTGTGTATCGCCGATTAAAAAGTCAAGGTTGTTGTCAGCCATTTCTCGCATACACCTGGCGTAGACACTGTCTACTCTTCTTGCATCTTTGTTCCAATCGGGGTCTCTGTCCCAGAAAAAATAGTTGGGCTGTGTCATTTTTTGAAAGTAAGGTTCACTATACGCCCAAACACTTTCTATAGGATTTAACAACAAAATGTCCGCATTTAATTTGGTCATCCTTGTGACATATGCGGCTCTCTTTGTATAGTCTGCCCATTGGTCCAAATATGTCCAGTAGGGGTTTTGTGAATAAAAGTCGGCCGGATATTGCGTGAGGCTCATATCACGATTAGTGGTGATACAATGAGGCACGTGATGAGTAATTCCGAAAGCCGTAGCAGCGTTTGTACAGGCTTTCATATCGTTAGGTGTCTGTTGCCAACCGATCCACGTTAAAACTTCGGCCATAAACGGTTTGTCTTCGAGTTCAGCTACGGTTTGAGTTTCTTTATAATCCAACACGTCCTGATTCTTATAGCCCAGTTGGTCCACACCCGGCATTGTCACCTGCCTGTTTAATTTCATAATATCACCAACCGTTTGAGTAACCAGCATAAGTGGGCTTTCCCAAAGGTTTGTCACAGTGTACATATTGTGTTTTTCATTGTAATCGCTCATCTTGCCCCAATACTCTTTGGAGTAGATGTCGGAAACGACGTCAAACCAGTCGCAGCGGGCCTTTACCCATTGTCCTTCGGGGTCCCTTTCTGTAAGCAACGGGAGAATAGACCGGATATCTTTGCCCTTCATTTCTAAGAACCGCTTAGGCAGATATTCTGACCAGGCCATTCCCCAGCCAAAGTCTCCTTCGTGGTCCGGGTAAACCCCGGCCATAGTCTTCCCGGCCTGGTTCTTAAATTTATCCAGGTAAGGATTCTCGGCTATACGTAAAAAGTGTTCAACCGTTTTAGGGTCGAGGTAGTTCACTTCGCCGCCATCATAACCTGCATGAAAGTCCGGTCGATACGTATATAAAATCCACTTTCCTGCCGGCACATCTATGGTTTTTTCACCATTTTCAGCAACCACCTTCAGCGTACTTGCCTGCAATCCGGTTTCGCCCAGCTTTGCAATTGTAGAAAAAGTACCTTCGGAAAGATGGACCTTCCAGGGGCCCCAAATCTCCTGCCTGGTATAATATAATGTTTGAGCCTTTACGTCTGGGTGTTTTTCTAATACTCTTCCGCCAGCCTGTCCGCTTGGCCACATATATTCACTGTCGAAAGACATATTGTATCCTGCTGCTTCTGTATCTTCCAGTGCTCCCTTAAAAGAGTTAAACCATTTATCCGATAACCAATTTTTTTTGGGCATTGAAGGCAGCGTGTAGTCCCAAAAATATTCTCCTCTCGCATGGACGTATCCGGGGTTGATGTGTTTCGACACCATATCTTTTGCCTGGCGACGAATTTGCGCAGCGTCCAGCTCGGTATCCCAAAACCAAAACATGTGCGGGCTATAGAATGCCGGAGGATTTTTAAATCTTCCGGATAACTCTGAATACGTATTTACTTTACTTTTCCATTCGGGAACATTTAAGCTCTGGCCAACAGCTTCAAGGGAAAATGAAACTGCAACCAAACAAAGAACACGAGCTAGTACTTTCTGTAAACGTGCGAAGACCATTTTATATGATTTAGGTTCACCCTGATAAATAGAACTTATAAAAATTTAAGGTAGACATCGGGTTAGTTTGAGTCCGCTATATAATACTTCCACTTAAAGCAGTCCGGTTATCATAACTGATTGTACGCGTTCCTTGCATCTCTTTAAGCGGAAATTGTTATATTCAAAATAACAGCTTTTAGCATTGCAGAAGTGTATCTTTTGGTTGTTCTTAGAGAGAAAACATATTTCACCCTCTGCAACGATTTCTTTATTCTAAGCTGGGTCCACACTCATTACTTGTAGCCCAAAAT
>DASQMG010000304.1:0-2105 GCA_035645595.1 Flavisolibacter sp.
GCTGATTATTGATTTTGCAACCCCCTCTCCTGCCATCGGTGTAAACAATACCGAAAGAGCATCTTTCCTCAACCGGGCGGCATCCGACCTCGCGATGATGCTTGCATTGGTTCATCATTTGGCAATAGGAAAAAATATTCCATTTAGTAGAATTGCAGAATTGTGTGCTGGTTTATGCAAGCAACTAATTATTGAATTTGTTCCAAAGGAAGACGAAAAGGTAAAGTTGCTCCTAAAACATAAAAAAGATATATACGACTGGTACACCGAAGAAGCTTTCCTGACTGACTTTGCTTCCCACTTTCGTGTGACAAATAAACGCATCTTATCTTCGTCGGCCCGTACTGTCTATTTAATGGAGCGTTTATGAGGAAAGGTTTACGGTTAGCTCATAGAGAATTTTTTCTTTTATTACTGCCCTTTTTTTTTGTTTTACATGGCTACATCCGGAACATGGAGGCTATGCAATTTTCTGAAGCCGTAGTATTATGGCTACAAACTGTATTTGCCATTTTTTTAATTTCAATTATTGGTTTACTAAATTTTCGTTCCGTACGTAAGGGATCGATTTTCGCTTTCAGTATCATGTTCTTTCACCTGTATTTTGGCCCCGTTCAGGACCTATTAAAGTCATTATTCCCCTCCCTTTTTTTATCGAAATATGTATTCATTCTGCCGGCCTCATTGGTTTCTCTTATTGCTTTTATGATATACTTAAAGAAGACAAAAAGAAGCTTCAACCGGTTTTCCCTTTATTTAAATGTTTTATTTCTTTTGCTCATCTTGCTGGAAGCACCGGCTTTCATCAGGGCCAACAACCGCCAAAAACAGGTAACTGCCTTATCGGGCACCAGCATTTGTGATAGCTGCGAAAAACCAGACATATACCTGGTTATCGCCGATGAGTACGCAGACTCTTCTTCCCTGCAACAGATATTTAATTTTAATAATAAAGAGTTTCAGGCCGGGTTACGTAACCGGGGTTTTCATTTTATCGAAAACAGTAAAAGCAATTATAATTTTACGCCATTTGCTATGGCGTCACTGCTACAGATGGATTATGTAACGGGCATTGAAGGGCATAATCAAAGCATGGCCGATAAAAACAGGTGTTATCAGTTGATTAATAAAAGTCCGCTATGGTATTTCCTGCAACAACATGGGTATGAAATCAGGAATCATTCCATTTTTAATATTGCAAATATCCCTACTGCCGCACCCCAGAACTATATCCTGATTGGAAAAGACATGATCCTTTTACAAACTTTCTTATCACGCCTTGATCGTGATCTGAGATACCACCTTGCACAGCGTTTTAAAATTCAATCGGAAATCGATAGGGTAATTTATTTTATTAACAGGTGCAATAAATTGTTACTGGGCCGCCTGCTTGACGAACCAGCGAGAGTAGCAACAAAGCCCAAATTTGTTTACGCCCATCTCACCATGCCTCATTACCCATATTACTATTCAAAAGAGGGGAAGTTAAATAAGGTTGAAGTTTTGGTTGAAGGCCAACAGGTGCGGCAGGAAGAATACATTGGCTATCTGCAATACTCCAACAGAATTTTTTTAAAGACCATCGACATGATTCTAACAAACTCGAAACAGCCACCGGTTATTCTTTTTATGGGCGATCATGGCTTCAGGGAATTTAGCGGCAACTTTGAAAATAACGCGCCTTATTATTACATGAAACTGAACGCGGTTCTCATACCTGGTGGAGAATATAGTGATTTCTACAATGGTATGTCAGGAGTTAATCAATTCAGAGCATTGCTTAATACCATCTTTAGGCAAAGGCTTCCTCTATTAAAGGATTCTACAGTCCTGCTATATGAATAAACGCTGCTGGTGGGATACGCTGCTATTACAACCCGGCTAATTTATTTAATTGCGTTGTAATACCAATCTGGTTATAGCCAATCCCTCTTTGATACGTGGATCGGGCAAACAGAATCTGAAGCTTGTTGAACTTAAGCCGAAGCCCTGCAGAAAAACCAGCGAGTCCGTTGCCTGCATCCCGGATCGACAACTCCCGCCGGCGCAGATGGTTATAGCCAAAGGTAGCCTCTAAGTTCTGACCGAGGAAAATATGCGTTGCA
>DASQMG010000305.1:0-1555 GCA_035645595.1 Flavisolibacter sp.
ATGTAATAATCTGCTTTTACTTCTTTACGACCCTTTATGATACTTACCGAAGCAATATTGTATCCACCATTAAAATTTTGATTAGCCCATCTTCCTCCTGCAGTTGTTGTTTGTGCAACGCCTCGTGATTTCAAATTGTAAATATTCTGGTCCGCCTGCAGCCACAAAAAAGCAAGGTCCTGAGGACTGTTGTTCTTATATGTTATTATTACATCACCGTCAATAGAATGATTACTGTCATTTAAGGTTACATTAATTTTATAATTGGCGCTATTTTGCCAGTATTCAGGACCAGGAGTTCCTGCGGAAGTTCTGACATTATCACCATAATTGGGATAAAATTCAGGATTGAAAGCCTGCTGTTTATCAAAAATGGAAACCTGAGCCGCTAGATTTTTGTTATAAATAAATAAGGTGAAAACGGAAAGAATTCGAAAAAAAATTTTCATATCAAGTTATTGCGAAGCTCTGATGCTTTAGATAAAGAAAAGATTAATGTAAAGCAGGCAAATATCTTTCTATTATTGCTAAAGAATGTCCAAAAATCAGCGGGTTGTGGTTTCAATTGTATGACAGGGGTTGATTTCGGTGATAGATGACCAGCTTGATCATGGAGTAGTGGTTGAGCAGTTTTTTGGAAAAGCAGGTGGTTCTTCTTACCAGTCTTCTCACCCTGGTTCGAAACCACGTGTTTACCCCTTCAATGGCTTTGGTAAACTGCTTTCCAATGAGGTGCTTGTAGTAGGGCAACTCTGAGCGGAAAGCTTCCCAATCATCTGTCAAATAGAAATCAATTTCCAGGTGCTTTAACTTCACCAGCAGGTTCTTCACGGTCTTGCCACTTCTTTTTCCCATGGCAAAGCCCAGGATTTCTCCGCTCTGGGCACAGTAGGCATACAAGAGCCACACCTTCTTTTCCTTTCTTGCTACATAGGACCACAACTCGTCTATCTGAATGCAATGATAGTAGCGTTTCTTCGGCTTTATCACGATTTCACCAGCCGCTTTGACCAGATGCCGCAGCACGCAGTTTTTGCTAATGCCCAGCACCACCGCACAATCCCTGATACCGCTTCCCCGCAGCAGCATCGGCAGCACACAGTCTTTTACCCGTTTATCCCGTCCCCGGTACAGGTAGTCATCCTGGAACTGTTTGCCACAATGTTTGCATAAATAATTCTGCACCCCACTCTTCTTTTTGCCGTTGCATACTACCTTCGCTGAAAGGCAGTAGGGGCAAGTCATTTCTTTGTTCGATCTCACTAATCAACAAAGCTATAAGCACCCGCTGCCTTTCTTCTTTATTTTAACATCCCATCATACATTTGGAACCACAACCCATTGATGTGTTATTCATAATTACTTCTAGTGTAATGTTAATTCTGAATTGACGGATACAATTTTTTCAATTTTATCCTTGCATCTTTATTTGTGAACTGCCAGTTTATCTTGCTGGCTTTATTATTTCTTTGCATAGTCCAGGCTTGAACTTCCTGGTTAATTTCTTCCTTGGTTGGTATATGTCTGTTTAAGCGTTGACCATTCAATACATGTA
>DASQMG010000306.1:0-6725 GCA_035645595.1 Flavisolibacter sp.
ACTAGCGATAGAGCAGGGCTTTATTGGCAGGTTGGAATTTTCCAGGACCTGTCTCCAATTCTTTCTTTGTGTACTTGCCGACTTTGGTGAGATACAGCATAACAACAATATTGCTTTTCTTATGGCCTTATTATAATTATCTTGCAAGAGGGTTTGAGAAATAGCATAAAGGAAGTGGCGCCAAACCATAAGTTCTGCAAAGATGTCTTTATCGTATCATTCCACGTATTTACGATCAATGAAGACATTAAGCTGCCCCGGTAAGGCCTGATCTCAGCAGAAGACTTGGTAGTCGATAATGCTCTTTAGATCTTGAAGCAAAGAGTTGGAACCTGGGCCTGGTAAGGTCACAGCCATAGAAAAAGGTTTCAAGCAAGTGACACCCATTACGTTTTTTATTCTTTCGATACAATTTATTTGCAATCCCGTTTTAAATACCTGTTGTCTTTGCTAGATGGATTAGGGTAGGCATACTGGCTTGGATAATTAGTTGCAACTGTCTCTGCATTTTACGGCTTTAATCATGGTGAGGTCTACGTCTTTGCCGTACAGTGATCCCATTCGATTCTGGGCCTTGCTTAATGATTGTTATCACGGTGTGTGCCGGTGCACTTAAGCGCCGGAATACTTTCCTCTCGTCAATAGTCAAGCTGGCTCTATAACGATTTTTGTGAAAACATCTGTTATCATGTCGCAGTTCTTATGATGATAAATCATTTGGTTGTCATTTCACCAAACGTCCCCTGCAATATCGACTAAAAAGAAAAACCCTCACCAAACTCACGTCAAATAAGGGTTTTGTACTTTTCTTGTGCCCGGGACTGGATTCGAACTCTAAGTATAAAGAGTTCGCTAGGCTAATTAATCAAGTTGTGAAATGGGCGGTCTATGTCAATAGTAGGTAGTTTCAAAAACTATTACTCTAAAGAGACCTAAGCTGACAGAAACCAATAAGTCGAACCACAAATGACAATAATTAGTCACATATCAATGACTGCTGATCAATCTAAACAGCCGCAAGCATCATTAAATCCTGTAATAACTGGTTCGACTCTTCTCCGGTAAGCTCCCCGTAGTTGGTAGAAATACTAAGGGTTGGTTCGCAAAATCGTCTGCAATTCTATGCATTTTCGTACTACCACCCCTATACATAGACCTTCGGTACAGGGAAGGTGCTATTGCTCTATTTCGCCAATGATGTTTCCTAAGATGAAATTTCGGCACAATTATAAACATTGGAGCGTATTTGCAAAAGAGCGCCGCTCCGATGACCACCATAAAGGATTGAGTGACGAGGACAAAGGAATGAATAAATAACAGAGAAGCCTTTATTTGTCAAGCCAGTATTTAAACTCTGTGATACGGTCTTTGCTTACTTGCAAAGCACCCCCAGCAGGTTCTGGCGACAAAGACACAACCATATTGCGGCCAGCATACACCTCAATTTTCTGAATGGCAACATGCGCAATGATATAGCTACGGTTGATGCGGAAAAACTTTACGGGGTCAAGCAGCGTACTAAGTTGATCAAGGCTTTCTGCATAGGGATATTTCTGGCTATTATGACAAACAAGTATGACGTTTTTGTTCTGGTAGAAAAAATAGGCAATGTCATTTACCGGAATAGATACCATGCGGGTTCCGATGGTAATGGCAAATCGTTCTTTGTAAGTCTCGCTGCTCCGGTTTTGCAGCCGGGCGAACAGCTCACCGAAATTCCCGCTGAACGTCGTGTCCCTGAACTTTTGCAGGGCCGCCAGCAAGGCCTCTTCATCAACCGGCTTTAACAAATAGTCGATGCCATTTACTTTGAAAGCACGAATTGCATAGGCATCGTAGGCGGTAATAAAAATGACCGGCTTTTTCCATTGAAGGCTTTCAAATATCTTGAACGACAAACCATCTTCCAGGTGAATATCAGCGAGCACCAGGTCGGGCATTAAAACAGGTAATTCCTTAATACCTTCCTCTACACTTTCGATGATGCCCACCACTTCCATATCCGGCGCATTATCGGATAACAGGTTTGCAACAAATTGGGCAGCATATTTTTCATCTTCTATAATGACAACGCTGTATCTCATAGATCCTTTGTATTTGTATTAAATGCTTTTGCCAGCGGCACTTTTACAAAAAACCAACCCTCTTTTTCGTATTTCTCCGGGCTTTCGGCGCCAAGGTACTTGTAGCGGCTTTCGATGTTAAACCAGCCAATGCCGAGTCCATCTTGCTTGCTGTCTTTTAGCTGCATGTTGTTTTTCACTTCCAGCACGTCATTGTCCGGAATTGTGATAATGATGTGTAACGGTTTGGTCCGTGAGCATTCGTTATGCTTGATGATGTTCTCTACAATGGGTTGCAGGATAAACTCCGGAATCAGGTATTGCTGCTGCTGGCTATCATCCACTTCAGTTTGAATAACCAGTTTGTCTTCGAAACGGATGCTGAGCATTTTCAAATAATACGTAATCGTTTTTAATTCATCTTTTAGTAGTACCCATCCAACATTCTCTGATTCCAGCACCTTACGGTAAAAGGAGGCCATGTTCTTGGTAAAATCGTAGGCAACATCCGGATTGCTCTTGATGGTAGAAGCAATGATGTTTAAACTGTTGAACAGGAAATGCGGGTTTAGCTGCGAACGAAGCATTTGCAATTGTGCTTCCATGGCTGCTTTTTCATTGCGCACATTGGCATTGCGTACAACGGTAAACTGCCGCAAAATTTGATAGGCGCACATAACGATGTAGTGTATGCCAACCAGAAGGCTGTAATAGAGCAAGATAAAGCGCATCTGGTCATTTGCCTTAAACGTAAAATTCCACTGTCCCTTTTCCACAAGCTCCATTGCAATACCAAGAGCAAACATCCAAAGCAACCCAAAAACGATACAGAGAAGCAGCCCCCAAAAAATATGATTATACCTCAAAGAACCCTTTTGGATTATAGGTGGCAACTTCTGAAGTAGTAACAAAACGGCTCGCCATAGAATGAAGAAATAAAAGGTCGCATAAATCCATTCACCCAGAACAACCTCGCGGTTATGCCACCCGCCGGAAAGAACCAGTTGCTGAAGAAAACTAGCAAACCATCCGAAGATGGCTGCCAGTCCAAATTGATAAAGGAAAGATTTAGGATTCATTTTTTTCATACAGGTAGATGGCGCTTAAAGTTATTGCATTACCCAGCGAATTCCTGCTACCACCAGGTGCGGCTCTTCTACCTGTATATAGTGTCCGCTTTTATCCGTCGTTACAAACTTGCCCTTTGCGCCGGCAGCACCTGCCCATTGTGCATGTAAGTTCTTCGTAATTTCGACAATCACAGGATTAGTGTCTTCTCCGATTTTTGTACTTGTTAAGACATAGACCGGAATGTTCGTGATAGGTCCGAACTGTTTTATTTGCTCATAGTTTTCCTTGTAATTGCTCCGGAATTCTTCCTTTACAGAACCGGCAGGAATAACAGCCAGCGAATCCTGGAAATTTGCTTCCATCTGCTGCAAAATAAAATCTCTGGTCGCTTCGTCATCCACGCGGGCCAACAGCGTTTCGATTTGCCGCTCGTGTGTAGCATCCACAAATACCAGTCCTTTTACCAGCGAAGGGTTTTGATAATAAAACATACGGGCATAAATTCCACCCATCGAATGAGCCACAAAAACATAAGGTGGTTTTACACCGTTGGCTTGCAACACAGCTTTCATTTCTTTGGCAATTGTTTGGGCATCACGCTTTCCTGGAACATCGGCCGAGCGACCTACACCTGGCCGGTTGTAAGTAAATACCGTCATGTTGGGATCGAGCTGCTTATAAAGTTGTTCCCATGTTGCCATTTCAGATTTGTAGCCTGCAATCAAAACAATAGATGCAGTACCTCCGTTTCTTTTGCTGATTTCCAGAGCTGATTGTTGGAAGGTGGTTACGTGGCGGGGCATGTCCTTCCGTTTGTTGTTGGAGTCACTTTCTTTTTTGCAGGATTGAGCCAGCGAAACAATGGCCAGCAGTCCAAGTAGATACTTTTTCATGATTTTGTTGGTTTAAGTTGAGTTATGTACTCCGTTGGGTTAAAACTTTCCGAAGACAAGTGATACAGAACCGGCTACTGACCGGAGGTTTTCTTTGGTCAGCGTACTGGTTTGCGGATCAGCGCTGTAGTTATACGAGGCTCTTGTGTGTATCCGCATAAAAGAGGTTACATCGATGGATAATCCCAGGTTTGGTACTATAACAGCATGCCATTCACCTACCCGTGCGAATTGATCTTCGTTAGTTGTAGCCCCTTTCTCTTGCTGCAAGTATCCTGCACCGGCCATCAAACCCGTTACCAGGTGGACAGGGCTTTTCGGATTAATATGATACTCAGTGTACAGCCCATAGGTGTTGTACTGGAAGGAGGTCTTGGTACCGTCGATTGTCTTCTTGAGGAAGGTGTTGCTGCCGGCTGCACCTATTAACCACCGATGGTTGAGCAGAACCCCACCATAACCACCAACGTTTAGGTTGCCTCTTCCATCGATGTTGTTGATTTCGGCCGTAGCAGCGCCGTAGGCAGATACAGCTGTTTTGCGCTGTGCATTTGCGGAAAGACTGATAACTGCTAACAGTATCACTAAAATTTGCTTCTTCATTTTTTTTATTTTAGATAACGGTTTGATTTGACAGGGCAAAATTGTCATTCGGAAAAAGCAAAAGCCGATTAAATTGGAAGGAAGGACTACACGAAGTGGCTGAATGACCATTTCAAGGGGTTATTCCGGAAGTAAATAGGTGGCTATTGAAATAAAGGGTAAACTTCCTTATGGATTTAGTGCGGCTCGGTATATATAAAACTTTTTATCACCGCAATCACCATTCAGTTTGATCGGCAGCTATTCTTACTTTACTTAAAGTCAACCCTTTCACGATACAATAAATAAAAGCACAATACCCAGGATATGTAAAGTGTTAAGTCTTGACCTATTTTTCATCGCCTGCTTTTGGTGGTACCGGAGGATTCCTCAATTATATTTTTTAGAATCGTAACTGTACAAACAACCGTTATAAAGTTGAAGCCGGGAATTACAAAAATAGCAGGTATTGCATTGTAGCCTAAATATGCCATGGCGAGCACTTTTGCTGTTAAGGCGGTCATTAATATGGAAAGGAAAACAAAATAGACAGGAGCCAGCAGGTAACCAAATGGCTTCTTTTTTATCCAGCGTAAACCACAGATGACTGCAGCCGGCAATAGAATACCTAAGTCCAAGCCTTGTACAATCAACGTAGTGTAATGCTCCACTTGCACCGGAATAATTGTGCCATCCAAAAGCGGCGGTATAACAATGCTTAGCCATAAAAGGGCAATGGAAAGGGCGATGAAAAGGAGAAGCCTCCCTGTTGTTTTTATGGGAGTACCGGGTTTAAAAACGGCCAATATATCCGTTGTGTTAATCGAAAATAATGTAAGAATGAAGGCATAAAAAGAGGCGCCCATTAAAACAACATACACCAGGAAAAGGGGGTTATACATGCCCATCACTGTATAAAAAAGGTAGGTAACTAAGAAATAACCCAGTGTTCCGGCCAATAAATACCCGCCCTTCCGGGAACCATTTCGCATCATCCACATTGAAACCAGCAGCAGCGGCAAACCAATAAACAGTGTTACATAATCCTGTGCAATGCCCTGTGGCGCCACTTCGGCCGACATATCTTTATACAAGCCCTTGCCGTAAATTACCACGGTTTTATTACGGATGGATTGGTAAGTATAAGCACCGGCGCCATCTGTATAGAAAATGCCGGTTACAGTTGCCACGGCTGCACAAATGACAACCACGATAACAAGAAATGTAATACTGGCTTTGTACTTCATGCCTTTTCTTTTTAGAGAGGTTAGGTTTTCATCTTTATAAGATTTATGTACAAGTGCTTTTCTATAAAAAATATGATTTTATCACCTCTAAAAATAATTCAATCAACTTCATTGTTATCTGCAAATAAAATATATACAGGCTGCAATGCAGTCATGTCGGCGCTTTTAGTCCGTATGATTTAAATCATAGAGAACTAATTTTTTTGTCATTTCTGTTAAGAAGCTATTGATGCTACTTTGTCTTGATAAACCTCACTTATTAATAAAACTTCGTATAAAAAAATATGAATTGCTTTGGAAGAAACATCGTTTTCGGAAGAAGTTTTTGAATTTGCCCGCCGGTTAAACAATTTACATCCAATACTTCTCACAGGTGAATTTCTTCTGCAATGAAGTTATTCCATGGTGGCCGGTAAAGCTGAAGCGTTGATCACAGAATCTTCTCTACGGTAGTTGCTCTCGTTGAAAATCAAAATAACTTTTAAGGCCTTTTTAGGCTCCTCTATAACTCTGGGAGAAAAATAGTAATGCGGGCCGCAGATGCCATTGAGAAAATAACAGTATGCAATCAGGATTATTTAAAGCCTCATAAAATGGCTTGCATCGATCAACCTGTGACAAGAGTACCCGAGATTAATCTTAGCTAGTTTCTAGAACTATCACCCAGATATACCTAACCGGAAGGAAACCAAAAAGTCGAGCCACAAATGGCAATAATTAATCACGTACTAATTGCTGATAATCAATCTAAACATCCTGCAAGTATTGTTAAATGTGGTAATAACTGGTTCGACTCTTGTCCGGTAAGTTCCGGATGCGTATCAGAATATGAACCCTTCGAATCCTTACTTTCTGACTAAGTGTGACAG
>DASQMG010000307.1:0-4513 GCA_035645595.1 Flavisolibacter sp.
ACTTTCCCTTCGTGTAGAACGCCAGGTACAGAATGCATTGGCCTTGGCTCAATGGTTAGAGCAGCACCCTGCAGTGGAGTTTGTACAATATCCAGGGTTAGAGAGCAGCCCTTATAATACCCTGGCCAAAAAATATTTGCCCAATGGTTTCGGTGGTGTTTTCAACTTTGGCATTAAAGGAAGTAAAGAACAGGCAAGCAAGTTTATTGACAACCTGAAATTAATAAGCCACGTAGATAATGTTGGTGATGCAAAAACTCTTGCTATTCACCCTGCCAGTACTACGCATGAACAGTTAAGCGGCGAAGAACAGACGCTCGCCGGTGTGGCACCAAACCAGGTTCGCATTAGTGCAGGCTTTGAACATGTTGAAGACATTAAAGCCGACTTTGAACAAGCCTTTGAACAGGTATTGGCTAAAGAATTAGCATAAATTTTTAAAAGCAACCATCTTATAGTTGAGATGGTTGCTCCATTTATGACACAGATATTTTCTTATACTAAGCCCTTTGGCTTAGAATCCGGATTAACACTACAAGGGCTTCACTTAGCCTATACAACATTGGGTACACTTAATGAAGCAGGCGACAATGTTGTGTGGATCTTTCATGCACTAACCGCCAACAGTAATGCAGCCGAATGGTGGCCGGGACTGGTGGGCGAAGGAAAGTGCTTTGATCCCCAGCGCCATTTTATTATTTGTGTAAACATGCCTGGAAGTTGTTATGGAAGCATCTCGCCATTAGATGCAAACCCTGCTGATGGCAAAGGCTGGTATCACCGCTTTCCGCAGTTCACTACAAGAGATATGATCCGGTGTTACCAAAAATTAAAAACATTTTTAGGCATTTGTTCTGTGCACATTGCTATAGGCGGGTCTATGGGTGGGCAACAAGCTTTGGAATGGTCTGTTGAAGAGCCCTCTCTTTTCAAACACCTTGTTTTGCTGGCCACAAACGCTCAACACTCGGCCTGGGGAATCGCCTTTAATGCTACGCAACGCTTTTGTATAGAAGCCGATCAAAGTTGGAAACTTGCAAACGGCGATGCGGGTTTGGATGGTATGAAAAAAGCAAGAGCAATTGCCATGCTTTCCTATCGCAACTATACAAGCTATGCGTTAGCACAAACAGGATGGTACCAGGACAGTCATAGTGAAGTGCCTACCCTGTCAAAGGCTGAAACCTACCAACAATACCAGGGCGAAAAATTAGCCAAACGATTTAATGCGTTTAGTTATTATTTTCTCAGCCGCTCTATGGATTTACATGATGTAAGCCGAGGCCGGGTTTCAATAGAGGAAGCTTTGCAAAAAGTGCAGGCTGCTACTTTGGTTATTGGTATCTCTTCTGATATTTTATTCCCGGTGAGTGAACAGCAATTGCTGGCAGGTGTAATTCGGGGCGCCCAACTTTCTATTATTGATTCGCTATATGGCCATGATGGTTTCTTGCTGGAATATGAACAAATTGAAAGTTTGATCAACCAATTTTTAAGCACTACAAAGGAGGGGGTGGCCTCCACCTTTTCCTATTCATAAAATACGAACATGCAACATAACACGGAATTGAACATAGGACTCTTTGGCTTTGGCGTAGTTGGTGAAGGTATTTACCAGGTACTAAAAGGAACACCTTCCCTGCAAGCCACCATTAAAAAAGTTTGCATTAAACACCCCAATAAAAAACGGGATGCGCCTGCCGAATTATTCACTACGTCGTATGATGAACTGATTCACGATCCGGAAATAAATTTGATTGTAGAATTGATTGATGACGCCGTGGAAGCTTACAAAATTGTAACCACTGCATTCAGGGCGGGCAAGTCTGTTGTTAGTGCCAATAAGAAAATGATAGCCGAACATTTGCCGGAGTTAATTGAGCTGCAACACCAGCATGATGTTTCATTTTTATACGAAGCGGCTGTCTGTGGCAGTATCCCCATCATCCGCAACCTCGAAGAGTATTTTGATAACGACCTGCTGCAGAATATTTATGGCATTGTAAACGGTAGCACCAACTACATTCTTACTAAAATGGATGGCGGCTTGAATTATAGCGCTGCCTTGCAGGAAGCAAAACAAAAAGGTTTTGCTGAAAGCAATCCTGCGTTGGATGTAGAAGGATGGGACGCCACCAACAAACTCACTATTTTATTGGCCCATGCACATGGTATAAAAACACCGCCTTCTGCAGTTTTACGGCAAGGGATTACCCGCCTGCACGAAGGTGATGCCGCTTATGCAAAGGAAAAAGGACTGAAGATAAAACTGGTAGCACAGGCTTCTAAATTATCATCGGGAAAAGTGGCAGCTTTTGTTTTACCGCAGTTTGTACCAAGCGAGAGCCAACTGTTTACTGTATCCAATGAGTACAATGGTGTAATTGTAGAAACAAAGCTGGCCGATAAACAATTCTTCTATGGTAAAGGAGCGGGCCGCTACCCTACTTCATCGGCAGTGATCTCTGATATTTCCGCTTTTAGTTATGAATATCGCTATGAATATAAAAAGCTAAGGCGCAACGAGACAGCGGCTTTAACCTACGCCTTCTACCTGCATGTATTTGTTAGCTTCCCTGAATGGGCTACTGTAAACAAATGGGATTTTGAAGAAGTAACAGAGTACCACAGCACACCGGGAAGACAATACCTGAAAGGTTTAATAAGCGCTGAAAAATTAAGGGCTGCAGATTGGTTTCATAATGAATCGGTATCTGTAATTGTACAACCAGAGGGTATCGTGGAGAAAGAAGCCTTGGTGCATAAGAGCATCAAGAAAGTGAGTTTGCAGTTGGCAGGTGTTGGGTTGTAGTTTATTGTTTTGAGCCTGTTTATAAAGTAGATCATCTGTTGGTTTTGCGGTAGTTTTTTTTATGGTTAACGGTGTCAACTTATGTAGCGAACAGGTTGCGAGCTACTATATACAAACCTTTATAACCCGATATAGATATTTGCGTAAATTAATTGCACTAATACAGGCGTTAAGTGCAATACATGCATTTCCGTACAATTATGCTTCTTTTGTTCACTGCAACATAACTGGTAAGACATTTTACTTCGGCGGATGAAAAGTGTAGTTTCACATTGCCTGATGACTGGGAAGGATAGGATGATGGAGAAGAAAACACCATCGCTTGTTTATTGCAAAATCCCGGACAGGTTACTTCAGAATAACTCCTTTTTAGTGGACAAATTCTAATGCTGCTAAAAATAGTAAAGTGGAAGAGCTTATCAACGATGAACCGGCTGAAAATGAGGGAGCGGTCAGACTTAAACCCGGTAATTTCAATGGCACTCAGTATAAAAAGGATACAGAACGAGATGGAGGCAAGTTGGCAGTATACTATCAGGATGTTAGCAGGAAAAATAAACTATTTATGTGTTCATTGACAAGTGATAAAGCACAAGAACAGAAAATAATAAATAAGGAAATTTTAAAGACAGTTCAGGACATTATCAAAAGCATCAGACTACAATGACCCGTACTGCACCTAAAAAAGCATTTGTAAAATAATGGGCTTACATACTAAATTGAAC
The DNA here is from genome assembly GCA_035645595.1 of Flavisolibacter sp. Lineage (GTDB taxonomy): Bacteria > Bacteroidota > Bacteroidia > Chitinophagales > Chitinophagaceae > Flavisolibacter. The sequence goes on from DASQMG010000307.1 coordinate 3,538, forward strand.
AAAAGAGCACGATTCAACTGCATAGCAGAAAGGAAGCTACGTATTTCCAAAGCCCACTACTTCACAGATACTTTAGACGTTGTCCTCTAAAGCCCCGCAACATTCCAATTCACTTTTATATTATTCTTCTCCGCGTACAATTTCCCACTACTAATTAGCCTATTATACAATTCCTCAAACCCAGAATAATGCTTATCAGATATAGCTCGTGCTGCTGTTTTAGTTTGTTCTTTTAAAGCGCCTTCATCATACATTTTTGCAAGGGCTACATACTCTGTTTTATAAACCGGCAGCACATATTCATACAAGGCAAGGGAGGCTTGCCGTATATCTTTTGTGTCGGTTGTTTCTCGTAAATCTTTTATTTTCTCAAAGGTTTCTTCAATAAAAGCAATTTTAGCATCGATAACTTCTTTACGCTTCATGGGTGCAAATTCGTCTTTGGTCTTACCCATCTTTATCGTTGGTGATTCCAGTTCACTCAATTGTCCATCACTGGCAAAGCCTACTAAAAAATTGGAATTTAAAACAGCAATACCAAAGCACTCCTCCGGCGTTGCAGTGTTACACGAAGCCACGAACAACCAACAGATAATTGAAAGAACCAAAGAAGGAATATTTCTTTTCATACAAATTAATTTGCCGGGAAAGTAAAGCTGTGTGTAAGCAGCTAAGAAGTATAGTTTGCAAACGGACGGTGGTCATCACCAACCGGCTAAACGAACCGGCTATAAATCAATGTTTATTAATTAATGCAACCTGTTGCAAAGCCATCAGAACGCAAAAGAGTGCAATGCAACAGACGACTCCATTAGACACTACTGCCGGTAACATAAAAAAAAAGTAAACAACTTGACTGAAGAGTATAAGTACTGTTATAAAGCCAGGGCTGTGAATCAGGCTCCCTCTACTGCTCCATCCGGCTTCGCCGCCGTCTCCATCAGTATAAGGAAAAGGAAATAAGTCTGATAGGGAG
>DASQMG010000308.1:0-6469 GCA_035645595.1 Flavisolibacter sp.
CTGAAGGGGTTGGTATAGGTAAACTGCTCTGTGGAAAGAAACGATTCTGTCACTACAACGGAGTCTAACCTTCCGGAGGCGGAGTCCTTATAGATAAAGTATTGGTTCAGGCGCAACTGAATATATTTCAAACCAGCGCGATCAAGTCTATACTCTTTTTCGTCCTTAGAACATGAGGAAAGGGCAGTAACGAAAACGATGAAAAGGGCCAAAAGCTTCAACATTGCATTTTGATTTACGACAAGGTATACACGCCATCCCTTTTTATTTTATTGAATATTGCATCGCAGCAAGGGGCAGTTGCAAAAACAGCAAAATCACGTCCATTTTGACACTTTCCCATTTTTTAGCTCTACCACGTATCTTGTTTAGTTACTCCGCCGCATGAAGATTTGGTAGTGTAAATAGTCAGCGTAAAGTGTAGCGGTAATATTTAATTCAAGAGAGGGCTTTAATTGTACATTTTTAAACCATTTATCATGGAAGCAAAAGGGCAGAAGTCTACTCTACAAAGAAGTTTGTAAAGGACTCTCTTTTCATCACTTCCAGCCCGTCTGATATAATCCAGCATGTTATCGTTGGAAATAACAACCGCATAAAGCATGTCGGTTTCGCCAGCGATAACGAGAGCACTGGACTGGCGCCAGTTCGAACTTTTTAGTGGAAGATTTTAAGACAGTGATCCATTACTAAAGGGTAATAAAAGATTGATACTTGTATAATAGCTATGTGCTAATCATAACCTTTTAATGCATTTGGGCATTATGGTGTAGCTATTCTTCACCTCGTATGGCAACCTTTATGCAAATGGGCTTTATATTATACTCGCCCTGAAAGATGTTGGTTCGCCCCTTTGTAGGCCGATTAACGATATAGTATGGAGATGTGTATTTTGGGTTTAAAAAATGAATCGGTACAAGAGTGCCACTGCTCAGCAAATTAATACTACCTAACTTTAGCAATAACAATAAGGCCGAAGATTTACAAATGCCTGTACGGCTGAGAGGCTCGCAAAGTAAGTAACTAGTACAAATAGTGATTACGATCGTAACACAAATATTTGAAACCATTTATTTATAAATTAGGCAATTCTTCAATTGGATGTTAAAATATACATACCGCATCCCGCTTTACAAGAATATGTACTGAACATTTCTACTGTGCACGCTGTACTGCCTGAAGGGGTTAATGCTGTGGTCACACCTTATCCTCCCACTCCTTTTCAATCTTTGATGTTTTACTGCAATAATCCCGTATCTATGGGCAGGATCGGCGGGCATGAATTTGACAAGCAACCGCTTACTGTTTTGATAGGTCCACAGTTTTCACGTGTAAATATCAAAGTGCACGATCAGTTGCGTGCTATTCGGGTTGATTTTGTTCCCGGTGGCTTATATCGCATATTAGGCATTCCTATGCACCACTTATTTGATGGCGGATTCGACGCTTTTGATTTCTTTGGGACCGAAATAAGAAATATAAATGACCAACTACAACACATACATGATTTAAAAGAAGGTAAAAACATTGTAGAAAGATTTCTTCTAAATCATCTAACAAACATCAAGGCAGTGTTGCCTTTTGATTCCGCTTTGCGCATTCTATTGCACCGTAACGGCAATATGGCTATGGAAAAAACAGCTTCACTTTCCTGCCTGAGTATCAAACAGTTTGAGAGAAAGTGCAAAGAAAGAATTGGAATGAATCCTAAAATGTATGCCCGCATTTTAAAATTTTCAAAGGCATATAGGATACATGAAGCTTTCCCACAAACCAGTTGGACCAAAATAGCTTACGAAGCAGGGTACTTTGACCAAATGCATATGATTAAAGACTTTAAAGTTTTTGCTGGTGTAAACCCATCCATTATTGAACAGCAACTTCTCTCCACACCACTGCGCATGCAAAAAGACCTGCACTATTAAATTGTCGATTTTATACTATGTAGAAGGTATGTGCTCAACATACATTCGTTGAAAAATTATGACAAAACAATTAAAAGAAGGCAAAATAAAAGATTTGCTTCTTACAACGTTAGTGTTGTTGCTTTGCATTTTATCTTTTGCACAGGATACAGCAAAGACAATTACAGGGCCATTACCGCTTCAAGAGTTAAATGGGTTCACCCAAACTTATTATTACAGTGCTGGTCATGAAGGGAAAGCAAAAAGCATTGCAGTATTTATGGAAGATGCCGGTGCCTTTTTTCAGAAAGAGATAAGCTTTACACCAAAAACTACCCTTTACATACTAGCCCCGCAACACTGGAAAGACGTGGCTGCTAAACCCTTGCAGAATGTTTATGGCTTTCCGCATAATATTGACAGTGCTCATTTGGCTATTGCGGCTGAAGACAACGATTTTTGGCGGAGCTTTTTGCCGTCTATTGATAAGCTTCCCCCGTCCCTGAAAATGCAGATTACAAAAGCCTATGGGAAGCCGGATGGATCTTATAGCATGATGCCGTTCTTTGATCTGTTAGCCCTTCACGAAATGGGTCATTCATATACCTCACAGGCGGGACTTAAGATGCATCGAAACTGGATGAGCGAACTGTTCGTAAACATCATGTTACATACTTATGTTGCTGAAAAAAAACCAGAACTCTTGCCTGCCCTGGAAGCATTTCCAAATATGGTGGTGAGTGGCGGCAGCGGAGAATATTTATTTACCAGCCTGGAAGATTTTGAAAAATTGTATGCAACGCTGGGTATGGGTCCTAAAAATTATGGTTGGTATCAATCTAAACTCCATATGGCTGCCAAAGATATTTACAATGCCGGTGGCAAAGGGGTGTTGAGCAAATTATGGACGGCACTAAAAAAGCACAAGGGAATAATGACGGATGAAGAATTTGCGAACATGCTGAAAAAAGAAGTGCATCCTTCGGTGGCAAATGTGTTTCTAACATGGAATAAAACAAATTAATACCGTGCCTGTTGTTAACATCACCCTAGTGCAAGTACGTACTGGAAATCAATTGACAGCTATTTTCAAGGATCAGCTACACTTCCCGCATGATTACTAGCAGGGGTAACGTGCACAGGACTAGCGCGAGTTCGAACTTTTTAGTGGAGAATCTAAAGACATTGGTTGATTATCAATTAGTAATAAAATATTAATATTCTTAATGTATCTAAGTGCTATCTGAAAGGATTTGATATTAATTTGAATGGTGAACTGAATTATTGAATTCTAACTTCCGGTACACCGAAGCATAACGTGCTCGATTCGCGGCAGTAGTGGGTGTATCGTTCGATTCCTCTTGCAGCTACAAACGGTAAATATGATTGTTACACCAAACAGCCAGCATAGCTTCTCCAAGCCTATGGAGGGATAAGCCCTGGCTTTATTCTTTTGACCGTTTGGTACCAGGCTTTTTTCTGATCTTGATTTGAAGGTCCTCTTCACTCACTTTGATCATTGTTGCCAGACCAAGAATCTTTAAATTGGCGTATTGGAGCGCTTTCTCCAATTGGCGGATCTGCTGTTTGTACTGCCGGGCTTTTTTATCTTCTTCCTTGCTGGACAACACTGTTTGGGTTTTGTCCGTCAAACTTCCGACACGCAAACGAGTCATCCAGAGTTTTAACGTGTTGCGGTTAATGCCGTGTTTCTTACAGGCGCCCAGGATGGAGATTGATCCTGATCGGATTTGCCCAACAATTAGCTCCATTTCTTCTTTGCTGCGACATTGCCATGGAACCCTGCTTAGTGGACCTGGTGTGCTTTGTTGCTTTTTCTTTTCAGTCATCCTAAATCGGATTGCTGTAAAGCTATTTTAGGACTAGACAGAGGCGCTTTTGGCTTAATTGCCAGGCATGTTCATTTTGCCGTCGCCATTCGTTTTGCCAGTTTGATCCAGTGCTGCTTTTAAACCTTTAGCCAGTTGTTCGGCGTTTCCAATACCCCAATAGTGAAGAAAGAAAATGCGGGGTTGCTCATGCACCATATGATTATGTACAGCTACCACCTCAATGCCGTTTTCGATCAAAGCCTTGATCACACCTTCCACTTCGTTTTCCAGCATGGCAAAGTCTCCCGCCACCGCTGCTTTATCTGGAGTTCCCTGAAACGCAGCCCACGTATTGAAACCCAGGAATGCCGTGACAGGCACACCATGCTCCCGCAGATTAACATCTGGCCTTCCAATGGTGTATTTGTACACACCTTTACTCATGTCTGCTTTGTAACCAAGTATTTCATCCAGCCGTTTTGTATCCACTTTGTTTAGTACTGTTTCATTAGAAGCCGTTCCCTTTGCGGGATCGCCTCTCCTTACCTCTCGCACCTTGTCCAAGACCGCCTTTGCTTTCTGTGCCATTGCTTCGGTGTTGCCCGATCCACCAAGATGCATGTACATCACATTGGGATGATTGCGAACAAAATGGTTGTGTATGGCGGTGATCGTTAAGCCCTGACGAATGATTTCCTGTTGCACAGGCTTTATATCTTTTTCGGTAACAACAACATCACCCATCACCATTGCACCTTGTGAGGTGGGTGTAAATGCCACCCAGGTACCCAAACCCATTGCGGGAATGATCTTAAAGCCATCAACCATAATGCTTAGATCATTTTGTGGTATGGTGATCTTATACTCTGCATTACTAGTTTTGCCTTTTACTCCCGTGATGCGCTCAATTGCTAAAGTATCCAATGGTTTCGCGGACGAGTTTACAGTTTTTGCTGAGGCTTGTTGGTTATGTTGGGCATAGGTAGCTTGGGAGGTTAGCAAAAACAAAAATAAAAGTGATACGATAATGGATCTGCTCATGGTGTGACGTGTAAAGATTTTCTGGTAATAATTTTATTTAACCATCAATAAAGAACAAATAATTTTTAATGACGAATAGGCAAATTAGCATGTTTTTACTTTTTCAAATAACATTTATCAGAACTTGGATTGTTAACACAAACAAGGTTTGTAACCGTTCAATTATTGATAATAATAAAAATAAAAAAGCCCTCGGAAAATCCGAAGGCTTAGTAAAAATTAATGGGTATAACGAAGCGTTTATTTTCTGATTAAAAATTTGGCAGTGGTTTTACCGCCATCCTGATCATAGGCATCCAGTATAATGTAAGTGTTAGCGTTGATACCAGTAACCAGGTAGGAAAAGCTGTATTCGTTTTTGTTCTTTGCCTCTGAGTCATCTACCAAAAATGGATTGTTCTGGCCTTCAATGGTTAGCGTTACTTTCTCCAGATTCACTTCAGAAATCAATGTACCTGTGATCGTGTACTCACCACTTGCGTTGGCCTGGCCTTCTGTTTGGTTGTTGGTAAATGTTAGTTTGGGATCTGCACTATTTTTTGAGCAGGAGACAAAAAAGAGCAGGGTAACCAGCGATAACGCTGCGAAGAGTTTTGTTTTCATAGAGTATTATTTGGGCGTGAAGATATGTGACAGAGCTGGTGTTTGCAAGTAGGGAGGATTCTTTGCACCCTTGATGAAATATATTTGTTTTACAGAGCATAGCGATGGTGTTTCTTTACTAACAACATGATAGAATGAAACTTTTTATTGGTAGTCTTTTTCTTCTAGTTGTGCTTTGCAGTTGCGGTACGGTGCGCAAGTCGCCAAAGTATGAATTTGCCAATGGCTATTATAAAGCAAAGTTGTTTTCACCACAGCCGTCGCCCGTCTACGTGATTAATGACGAAGATTACGTGACAATCTATCCTGTGAAAAAAATGGGAAAAATCATAATGGTAGATACCTCGCGGTACAGACGGGTGGCGCTTCCGCAACTGTACATCGATGGTGTGCAGAAACACTATGCTTTTCACAAAAGGAGTTTTGACGTTGATTTTTTGACGATACCGTTTAAGTACAGGCAAACTATCAAAAGCGTTCCCAAACAGTTCAATACCAATCTAAATGGTGGCGTTTACCTGGGTTACCACAATGACAGTTACGTAGTAAAGTATCACAAAGATCCGCTCCGCGGCTACGGTCGGCAAACTACCCATTTTGGTATTTCAATGAGTGGGCTTGTTGGCTTAGGTGGGACAGCCTTGAATCCCTGGGTAAGCAATGATCAAATTCAACTTGAGTATGATGCTTTGGTCTGGATAAATGGAATTGCTTGTATCATGGCTATAAATAACGAACATCTTCTTTGTGTTTGGGAAAAGGACAAACAAATTCATACCGCTGTAGTAGAATTGTAGTCCGCAAAATTCTATAACAGTTTCTCAAAATGCTGAAACATACTCCCCATGTCATCTTCAGAGATTTGTGGTTCTAAATGATGAATTATGGATACCATTGCGATGGAAAAGACGCAAACATGTGTCTTTCGCTGCAGCCTAAAATGTTACTCTGTGCCCGGGACTGGCATACAACTACAGCTATACAGCGTTGTAGATCAGGGTTCTATATTCGCCTCATAAGATTGAGTAACAAAGGAGTAACAGGTTTTGTGCTAAAATTTGCCCTCTTCGATTAGTTTCTTCATTCCAA
>DASQMG010000309.1:0-8472 GCA_035645595.1 Flavisolibacter sp.
AGGTTACCGGTCGGCTCATCGGCCAATATTAATTTAGGAGAATTTAGTAAAGCCCTCGCAATGTCCACACGCTGCTGTTCGCCGCCACTCATTTCAAAAGTCATCTTAAAGCCTTTCGATTTTAAGCCCACTTTATCCAATACATCAGCAATTTTTTCATTCATTAATTTTTCATCTTTCCAACCTATTGCTTTTAAAACAAACTTCAGGTTATCGTTCACATTACGGTCGGTAAGCAACTGAAAGTCCTGGAACACCACGCCCATGTTTCTGCGGAGGTAAGGAACTGTTTTCCACGTAAGTTCTCTGAGATTATAGCCAACCACCGAAGCTTGCCCTTCTCTGAGTGGTAACTCGCCATACAATGTTTTCAAAAGGCTTGACTTACCAGCTCCTGTTTTGCCAACCAGGTATACAAATTCGCCCTTTTCTACTGTTAAGTTTACGTCCTGCAGCACCATGCTCTCACCCTGATAAATGTTTGCCTTACTGATGCTTACAATTGTTTCCGCCATCCCACTTTATTTGCTGCAAAATAAATGAACAAAAGGGATGGAAGCGCCATTTATTTCATAAACTAAATAATTAGTTGTACAACTAAATAATTAGTTATAGCTTTAATTTGTGAATACAAAATCATGAAGACACTAACAAAAGCAGAAGAGCAGGTAATGCAGGCTGTATGGAAAATCGGGGAAGGTTTTATACGGGATGTTTTAGAAGCCCTGCCTCTTCCGAAACCGCACCAGAACACCGTTTCCACGATTCTAAAAATCCTGATTGAAAAGGAATTTATCGGCATTAAAGTGTTTGGCAGGCAACATCAATACTACCCGTTGGTAACAAAAGATGCCTACTCAAAAAGCAGTATTAAAAGCTTAGTGAAGGGATATTTTGGAGGCTCTTTCAGCGAAGCGGTTTCTTTCATGGTAAAGGAAAATAACGTTTCAGTGGAGGATCTCGAAACTCTTTTGGCACAACTTAAAAAAGCAAAAAAATGACAGCGTTTGCTTACTACCTCCTGAAAGTTATTATCTGCTCCGGTATTTTGTTTCTGTATTATCATGCCGCTTTAAAAAATAAAGCCTTTCATCAGTGGAACCGGTTTTATTTGCTTTTGGCGGTTTTGTTATCGCTGCTCCTGCCATTGATTCAATTTACCATTTTTCATTCGGGTGAAGAGGAAAGCAAGGCGATTCAACTTATACAGGTTGTGCAGTCGGCTGATATTTATTTAAAGGCCTTCACGGTCTCGGCCCCCTCCTCTGTATCGCCGGAGCAGTGGGTTTTCACCGCCTACCTGCTTGTTTGTTTTATGCTCCTTAGCTCGTTTCTTATTTCCCTGTCGGCTATTTTTTCATTGTTAAGAAAGCATACCGTACGCAGGGTGCAGAATATAAGGTTTGTAGGCACAAAAGAACCCGGAACACCTTTTTCATTTTTGAATTATATCTTTTGGAATGACGCCATTTCTCTTCAGTCACAAACCGGCCAGCAAATTTTTCAGCATGAACTGGTGCATGTAAAAGAAAAGCACACGCTGGACAAATTGTTTATGCAGGGGGTATTGATGCTTTTTTGGATCAATCCTTTTTTCTGGCTCATTCGCAAAGAGCTAAAGTTCATACATGAATTTATAGCCGATAAGAAAGCCGTGGGTGAATATGGCGCTGATGCTTTTGCCGCTATGATTCTGCAAACGGTTTATCCCCAGCACTATCACTCAATCACCAATCAATTTTTTCAAACCTCAATAAAACGCAGACTTCTTATGCTTACAAAAATTCAGAACCCACAGCGGGCATATTTTAGCCGAATTATTGTTTTGCCGCTCATAGCACTAACGGTAGTTATTTTTTCTTTCCGTACAAAACCAGTTCCCGCTTCCCAACAATCCAACCTGAAAAACTTTTCTACAGCACCAAAAGAAACAGTTATTGATTTATCTGCTTTCCTAGGGATAGTTAACGATACTCCCCCGCCCAAAAGCAATAAAGAAATCAGCACTGTGGATGTAAGAACCCGCAAAGAAATTGCAATTACTTACAGTGACGGCACATCGGAAGTAGTAACGGAACAAGAAGCGAATGCAAGAGGTTTAATAAATAATGGAGGGTACGGTAAAGAAAAGTTAGGGGGCAAATCTCATTTACAAGGCTCTTTTGGCTTAAATGGAAACGGACCAAAACCTTTGATTGTTGTTGACGGGAAAGAACAAAAGGATTTTGATCTCTCCCATCTTGACGCCAAAATGATTGGGTCAATAAACGTTCTGAAGAATAAATCGGCTATGGTTGTATATGGAGAAAAAGGTAAAAATGGTGTAGTGGAAATAACAATGAAGAAAGAGCTTTCAGATACACCCATAAATATTCAAACTTCTGATGGACGTACCCTAAGAGGTAACATAACGAGATGGAATATACGAGAGAAAGATGTTACCCTTGAAGCTAACATTGAAGAAATAAAACCCGCCGTCAGGCCCTTATACCTGGTGGATGGTGAAGAAATCACTGAGGCAGAGATGGGCGGGATTGATACTAAAATGATTGAGTCTATCAACGTGTTAAAAGATAAGTCTGCCATTGATAAATATGGGCCAAAAGGGAGAAACGGGGCGGTAGAAATTAAGTTGAAAAAGGAGCTGTCGGGGGACCCCTTAACCTTTCAACAAAACGGTAAAGAACTTATTATCGTGAAAGCCGACCAACTGAAGTTGCAGCTTACTTCAGCGGATTCTTCATTGAATGAGGTTGTAGTAATCGGTAATCAACGAGATAGAATTTCTTTAAATTCTGGGGAGCCTGTATTCGAAAAGGCGCAGTTTGCCCCTTCGATTGATAAAGATATCTGGCACAGGTTTCTTGAAAAAAGCACAATGCACATCGTGCAACAGATAGGTAACACTGCGCCAACCGGAAAGTACACCGTGAATGTGAGTTTCACCATAGAAAAAGATGGTTCTATTTCCAACGCTCGTCTGGTAAACGACCCCGGATATGGTATTGGACCAAAAGTTTTAGAGATAATGAAAGATGCTCCAAAGTGGAAACCGGCCATTCAAAACCAGAAGGTAGTAAGGTCAACCCATATACAGCCCATTACATTCGTAATTGCTGATACTTAGAATTGGTAATTAATCAGCTGACCATTATTTCTTAGCTCCAGCGATTGCCCTTCCCGCTCTTCAACTCTCCCGATCACCTGCGCATCAATTCCAAACTCTTTTACTGTGCCAATAATGGCATCAGCATTTGTTTCATCCGTGTAAACCTCCAGCCGGCAACCCATGTTAAATACCTGGTACATCTCTCTGTCATCGGCGCCGCTGCTCTGCTGTATGAGCTCAAATATCGGTGGCGCTTCAAACAAGTTATCTTTTACCACCTTCACTCCTTGCGGCATATACTTCATACACTTGGTTTGCCCGCCGCCACTGCAATGAACAAGGCCATGAACAGCTTCAAAATTTGTTTCTAAAAGGCGACTCAGCACTGGTGCATAGGTACGTGTGGGGGATAAAACCAGTTTCCCGATAGTGGTGTCAATGTCATTGGCACCGTAACTAATCGTTATATCATCTGTTAACCGGCTGTTGCCGATATAGACAACCTCTTTGACAAGCGTTTCATCAAAACTTTCCGGGAATCTTTCTGCATAATATTTATTCAATACATCATGCCGTGCAGATGTTAAGCCATTGCTGCCTATGCCGCTATTGTACTCGTCTTCATAAACAGCCTGACCATAACTTGCCAGGCCAACAATTACATCACCGGCGTTTATCTTCTCGTTAGAAATAATTTTTGATTTAGGCCAACGTGCAGCCATCGTTCCGTTAACAGCAACTGTTTTTACCACATCACCCACGTCAGCGGTTTCGCCACCGAGGAAGGTAATAGCAACATCGTGGCTTGCCATTCTATCAAAAAATTCCTGGGTGCCTTCAATTAATACTTTTAATACTTCTCCCGGAATCCTGGCTTTGTTTCTGTCAATAGAAGAAGAGAATAAGATATTTTTATAAATGCCCGCACAAAGCAAATCATCCAGATTCATTACAATGGCATCCTGCGCAATGCCTTTCCAAACAGAAATATCACCGGTTTCTTTCCAATACAAATAAGCCAGGATACTTTTAGTTCCCGCGCCATCGGCGTGCATGACATTCACCCAGTCCTTGTCGCCGCCTAACACATCCTTATAAACCTTACAAAATGCTTTTGGAAAAATACCTTTATCAATATTTTTTGTGGCAGCATGCACTTCTTCTTTTTGGGCAGAGACGCCTCGTTGGGAGTATAACGACATGCAGCAAAAATAGTGAATGATGGCAGGTGAATGATTAGTAAAGAGGTTCAGAAAAACCTGATATTCGCAGCAACAATTAAATTTTTATACTTACGGACAACTCCACGCCTGTAATCACAAACTCAAAACAACCAACCCGCTACTTATCTTAGCGCCTTCTATGAAAGTGCATCATGATATTGAAAAACTTCCTGCTTTTAAAAATGCAGTCATTACTATTGGCACCTTCGATGGAGTACATGCAGGCCATCAAAAAATCATTGCAGCACTTAAGGCAGAAGCGGCAACAGTGGTTGGCGAAACAGTCATCATTACATTCAATCCCCATCCCAGAAAAATAGTAAAGGCTATCGATCCGCTTCAGTTAATTAACACGCTGGAGGAAAAAATTGACCTGCTAACCAAAGCCGGAATTGACCACCTGGTTGTAGTTCCTTTCACCCCGGCTTTTTCCGAATTAACGGCTGACGAATACATTGTAAATTTCCTGATCGGCAAATTTCACCCGGTTTCTATAATCATTGGCTATGATCACCATTTTGGCAAGGGCCGCAGCGGCAACTACACGTTACTCGAAGAACAAGCAGCTGAATTTAATTATAACCTTGTTGAGATACCCAAACATCTGCTAGATGAAGTTGGTGTAAGCTCGACCAAAATCCGTAACGCGATTTTAAGCGGCGATATCACCGCTGCTAACAAGTTACTCGGGTACTCGTTTTTTTTTGATGGACGCGTGGTGAAGGGTGATCAGTTGGGAAGGACACTGGGCTATCCTACCGCTAATCTGGAATTAATACACGATGATAAAATCCGTTTGGGCCATGGCGTTTATGCCGTTTATGCTTCTATCAACGGTGAAAGAAGAAAAGGCATGTTAAGTATTGGCAACCGGCCTACCCTTGTCGCCTCTGAAGAAAAAATTGAAGTGAATATTTTTGACTTTAATAAAACAATCTATGGCGAAACGGTCCACATAACTGTTGAGCATTTCCTGCGTCCGCAGGAAAAATATCCGTCACTGGACGTCATGGTTCAACAACTTCACAAAGACAAAGAAAAAAGTCTTGAGCTACTTTCGGGCATTTCATAAGGCTTGCTGTTTCCACGCCGGTGTAATCCTTTGTACAATTACTTTACGAAGATATCCTATCGCAATTGACATTAAGAACCGCGGAGACCACAGAGCTGCGTCGCCGACAGCTGTATAAGCACTTACATTGGCGTTATCATCTTCACCACCATTTCTTTCATTAGCTCCGCATCATCGGTACCCGCATCATTTACACCAAGATTACGGAGGTTGTACTCGTATAGAAGCAGCAGCAATTTTTCTATTTCTTCGTACTGGAATTTGCCTGCTGCGCTCAGGTAATCTTTGACAAACCATACATTCACACCAATAGCAGCAGCGACTGCTTTTTCATCGTTTGTTGGCACGGTGTAAATCATCTGCACCTTACTAAAGAAATTGTAAAGGGAAGGAAAGACCAATTGCATTGGCGCCGCTTTGGGGTTGGCACCGAAGTAAGTTACAATGCGCACGGCTTTGTATAAATCGCGTTGCGCAATTGCCTGCTGCAATTCAAATACATTAAACTCTTTACTTACACCTACGAATTGTTCGATGGCATCCTCGGTAATCTTTGTGCTGTTTTTTAAATTTAAGGCCAGCTTATCCACCTCGTTACTTAGCCGGTTTAAGTCGTTTCCAATATGATCTATCAGCAGAAAAAGTGCCTTTTTGGTTATGGTCAGTCCCTTCGACTTTACCAGCTCGCCCGTCCATTCAGGCAAAGCCGTATCGTACATTTTCTTGGTCGTCATTAAAGCCGCCTTATCTTTCAGCAGTTTCGCCAACCTGGTACGACCGTCTACCCTTTTGCCTTTGTAGCCAACAAATAAAAGTGTTGATAATAAGGGTTTTTCAAGGTAGCTGTCCAGTTTATCAATTGCTTTTAAGTCCTGTGCCTCTTTAATTATTACCACCTGCCTTTCTGAAAACATCGGGTAACGGCGGCAGGCGTTTATAACATCAGTCCAGGCCGTATCCCGTCCATAAAAAACCGTTAAGTTGAAACCTTTCTCGCCTTCCGATAAAATGTTATCTTCTGCATAATTTATAACCTGGTCAATAAAAAAATCTTCTTCCCCTTCCAGCCAGTATACCGGTTTGAAGTAGCCTTTCTTAATATCAGCGATAATTTTTTCTGGGGTCATCAGGTGTCCGGTTTACTAATAGCTTGTTACTTTTTGGCACGGTTTTCGGAACGGTGCGGCGAATTCAAAAATACAGTTCAAACCTTACCAATATCAAAATTCATAAACTTAAATCCTAAGCGATGGCAAACACAAATTATCCTTCAGCAGGCAGTCCGCAAACGGAACGGCCAACTCCGAACAACAACACCCGTAATGTAATAATTGGCTTATTAGCCGTAGGACTTTTGGGCACATGGGGATATGTTTTGTATGATAAAAACAAAACAACGCAGGAAATCCAGGTAAAGTCTGCTGAAATTACAACGGCAACTACCGGCCGGGATTCGGTTCAGACTATATACAACGAAGCCTTATCACGCCTTGATTCATTAGTGGGCTCTAACAACAACTTAAGCGGCGAGTTAAATAGCCGGCAAACCGAGATTGTAAAACTAAAAAACCAGATCAACAGTATCATCAAAAACAAAAATGCTTCGGCGGCTGATTTGGCCAGGGCCAGAACATTGATTGGTACATTGAACGGTAAGATCAACAACCTAGAAGCAGAAGTTGCCCGATTAATGGGTGAAAACCAGCAACTGGCAACAACTAATACGGTACTCACTGCTGAAAAGCAAACCTTGCAGACCGACCTTCAGACTACTACCACCCAAAAGGAAGAATTAGCACAGAAAGTTGACGTAGGTTCTACCTTCTCTGCTGCCAATATCTCTATCAGGGGTATTGATGAGAAAGGAAATGGTAAAGAGAAAGAAACTACCACAGCCAAAAAAGTAAATAAGCTTGTTGTTTCTTTCGATGTGGAAAATCGCATTGCGCCTTCCGGACCTGCTGATTTATATGTTATTGTTACAGCACCTGATGGACAAATAATTTCAAATGCGTCTATGGGCTCTGGAACGCTCACTACCCGCACCGAAGGTGACCGCCCTTATACTTTCAAAAGCTCTATTGAATACGAACAAGGCACACGTAAAAATGTACAGGTTCCTTTACGCCAGGAGAAATTTCAGACCGGTGATTACAAAGTAGAAATTTATCAAAACGGTTTTAAAATTGCTGATGGTGTGCGTACTTTAAAGAAAGGTGGTTTATTTGGATAAAAGCAACATGATAAAATAGTACTGCTTGGTTCAAGTGGTATGATGAAGCCCCTCCTTTGGAGGGGTTTTATTTTTATAATGATTTATGAAATGAACCGTAGTAACAGACCTTTTTGAATCTATCTGAAAAGACTCTACTAAAAGCCGAATAGCAACTACTATAATCTTCTGCTGATTTGTGCCCGTCAAGGTTCTTCACTCTGTAGAGGGTAATGAAGTGGTCAATCGATAAGAGGCTTCCTTCTTGGCTTTAAGACTTGATCATTAAATATCATGCGGGTAATCATGTAGCAGTTTTCTTCACCCCAACGAATATTACAAAATGAGAACAATAATTTAGCCCTCATGCTAGGTGCGCACCGCCCTATGAGATTCAAAAGATTTAGTATAGCCAGAAACATTTCTCCCTGGTGGCGTAATCCATGAATTATATTCTAACTTTAGTAACACTCAAACCAGTAAAGTGCTTAACCCTACTTCTCTAAACAACAGAAAAAATTGGTTATCCCGTTATTTGGTGCAAATCTGGTTTGCTATTTTCTCCTCTTGTTCTTTTCAATTACTTTATGCCCAGGATTGTCCCCCCAATATTGATTTTGAAAAGGGCACCTTTGACGGCTGGACGTGTTATACAGGGTCCGTTTCTGCAGTCAATGGCGGCCACCTTTTCTCCCTATCTCCATCGGGGGGTCCTATGCAAGACAGACATACCATGTTTGAAGCAGGCAATGGTGGGATGGATCCTTACGGCAACTTTCCTGTCAATTGCCCTAACGGCAGTGGGCGTTCAATCAGGTTAGGGAATAGTATGGGCGGCGGCGAGGGAGAAGGTATT
>DASQMG010000310.1:0-5283 GCA_035645595.1 Flavisolibacter sp.
GAAGACCGCATAGCATTTTTAGAAACCTTTGGCGAACAATTTTTTGGTGTAAGCATGATAAAACACCCGGTAAGCAAACCGTACCTGCAATACTTCAGAGGACTTGCAGAAGTAGCCCTGCCAAGAGCGATGCAACAATGTGCCCTGGCTTTTGCTAACACTGACTTCAGGGCAGATGTGGAAGCCGTAAACGTACCGACACTTATTATTCACGGCGATTCGGATAAAACTGTCCCCGCAGAGGCCAGCAGCGACAGAACTGCGAAGATGATACCCCATGCCATTTATAAACTATATGAAGGCGCACCTCACGGACTGTTTTTTACCGACAGAAAAAAACTAAACCAGGATATCATTGATTTCTGTCGCGAAACCGGTTCTTCGCAAACGGTGCAATCAAAACAAAGCGGCTCCGTTTCGTTTTAAAGAACAGTGAGAAATAAAACAAAAAAAGGCCTGAATTCTATCCAGGTCTTTTTTGTTTTGACCAAAAACGATTTTCTTTGAAGTATGTCCGTAGAAATTTGTGCCATAGCCTCAGGAAGTAACGGAAACTGTTATTATGTGGGCAACGAAAATGAAGCTGTGCTTGTTGATGCCGGTATATCCTGTAAAGAAATAGAGTTACGCATGAAACGCGCCGGTCTGTTGCTGGAAAAGGTTAAGGCGGTTTTTGTTTCCCATGAACACACCGATCATATCTCCGGCTTACCTATCCTGGCAAAAAAATACGGTCTCCCCATTTTTATTAGCGAGCGAACTTTAAAAGGCAGCCGTCTTTGGTTTGAAAAACGCTGCCTTAATCATTTTACCGCCAACGAAGAAGTGGTGATTGGTGAGTTAGCTATTAATCCATTTACCAAGCTGCACGATGCTGCCGACCCTTATAGTTTTACCATTTCATCAACCGGGGTTACCGTAGGTGTGATAACGGATATTGGTGCCGCCTGCGATAACGTAGTTCACCATTTTAGTCAATGCCATGCGGCTTTTTTGGAATCCAACTACGATGAAAAAATGCTTGATAAAGGCAGGTATCCTGTTTACCTGAAAAACCGCATTCGTAGCGGGCAGGGGCATATTTCAAACAGGCAGGCGTTGGAACTTTTTAAAAAGCATCGCTCGGCTTCGTTAACCCATTTGTTTCTCTCCCATCTTTCGCATAATAATAATTGCCCCAGGTTAGTGGAGGAATTATTTACCACCCATGCCGGTGGCGTACAAATGGTTGTTACTTCAAGGACAAAGGAAACCGCCGTTTATAAGATTGGTTTGCTAACCAAGATGAAGATGAATAATTATGATGTGCTTGTAAAGCAACCACAGCTGGCTTTTTCATTTGGCTAAATCGCTTTGGTAGGTGTACCTGCAGCCCTTTTCGCCCTTTACTAAAAATTTCCCGGCAATTCCTCAATGGTTAAAAATAATCGGCCTGTTGTATAAAAAAAGCTTTGCCGTAGCAAAGCTTTTTTTATGAGGTAAACAGGTTACTTATTACCAATACACAGAATAAAGTGCTACCAGTAATCCTACAATAATTAAGGCGCCTACGGTGAAACCGGGTGAAAGCCTGAACATCTTTCTATCTATTTCCAAACCATTAGGAACAACACCTCTCCGGTTATCAATCAGGCTAATAATAACCATCCCTAATACCGAAATAAGAAACACAAATCCCATACGATCAAGGAAAGGAATTTCATAAACACCAACAGCATTGGCTTTTGCAAAACCAAGTGGTGCTAAAAATGAAAGGTCCATTATATTAGGTAAGAACTTGAAGAAAAGCGAAAAGGCAAAGCCTCCTACCGTTGCAAACAGGGCCGCATTGGATGTTGTTTTCTTCCAGAAAAAACCAAGGATAAACATGGCGAAAATTCCAGGTGATACAAAGCCTGTGTATTCCTGTATGTATTGAAAGCCACCTTTTTTATCAATGCCTAACAACGGCGCAATCATCACAGCTAAAATCATAGCCACAACCACCGTAATCTTACCAATGTTAACCATTTTGTTTTCCGAAGCCTCGGGGTTGATCTTTTTCTTATAAACATCTAATGTAAAGATGGTAGAAATGCTATTGGCCTTACCTGCAAGCGAGGCCACGATAGCGGCTGTAAGCGCAGCAAATGAAAGTCCCTTTAAGCCCGCCGGAAGCAGGTTCAATAGTACGGGGTAAGCTTTATCAGGATTGAGTTCTCCACCCTGGTTCATTTCCGTTTGAAAATTTCCCTGCTGGTGAAGAACATAAGCGGCTATACCCGGCAGTACAACGATAACCGGCATCATCAATTTTAAAAAAGCGGCGAACAGGATACCTGCCCTGGCTGTTTTTAAATCAGCACCCAAAGCCCTTTGCGTGATGTACTGGTTACACCCCCAATAGTTTAAATTTACAATCCACATACCACCTATCAATACTGTCATACCGGGAAGATCCATGTAATTTGGATCGTCTTTTTTAAAGATCATGTGAAAATGGTCATTGGCCTGCTGCGTCATTATTTTAAAGCCGTTAACGACACCTGTACCACCAAATTTTTCCGACACGAGGTTGAGTGCTATGTAGGTTGTGACCAATCCACCAAGTATTAAAAAGAACACCTGAATTACGTCTGTATATCCAATCACCTTCATACCACCCAGTGTTATAAAGATGGCGAATACCGCAAGCACATACATACAAAGTGTAGTGTTGATTCCCGAGATGCTATTGATAGCGAGGGCGCCCAGATATAAGATAGACGTAAGGTTTACTACCACGTAAAGAAGCAGCCAAAACACCGCCATGATCATAGCGACCGTACCATTATACCGCTGGTTTAAAAACTGCGGCATGGTGTAAATTTTATTTTTTAAATACACCGGTATAAAAAAGATGGCAACGATCATTAGGGTGGCTGCTGCCATCCATTCATATGTAGATATAGCCAGGCCCATTTTAAAACCACTGCCACTCATGCCAATGAACTGCTCTGCAGAGATATTTGAAGCAATAAGAGAAGCACCAATAGCCCACCAGGTCAGAGAGCCCTCGGCTAAGAAGTAATCATGCGATGCGCTAATACTGGCCTTCTTTTTTTTCTGGTAAACATAGTAGCCATAACCTGCTACAACAAGAAAGTAAAAAATAAAGACAAAATAATCCTGTAGTACGAGTCTGCTGTTCATAAGCGAAAAATAAAAATTAGTCCGGTAAGAAAATAATGTTTGCTTCTATTGATAATAAACTTCGCTCCACTTCAGCTCTTTTTTGAAGTTTTGAAGCTCTGTTTTTTTATTGATGAAAACACATTCGATACCTGCAATCTCTGCAAAATCCTCTAAATACTCAGCAGTTAAATTTTGACTGTAACAAGTATGGTGTGCACCACCGGCCAGTATCCAGGCTTCACAGGCTGTTTGCATATCGGGCAGTGGCTTCCATAAAACCCTGGCCACAGGCAACTTTGGTAAATCGTGTTTAGGCTTCACGGCTTCTACCTCATTTACCAGTAATCTAAACCTGTTACCCATATCAATGATGGAGGCGTTTAATGCGGCCCCCCCGGCCACATTAAAAACCAATCTTACAGGGTCAGCTTTACCACCAATACCTAAAGGATGTACTTCACAAGATGGCTTTCCATCAGCAATGCTTTCGCAAATCTCCAGCATGTGAGCCCCTAATACCATCTCATTACCAGGCTCGAAATGATAGGTGTAATCTTCCATAAACGAGTTACCACCTTCAAGACCGGTGGCCATCACTTTCATCAGCCTTACCAGCGCCGCTGTTTTCCAGTCACCTTCGCCGCCAAAGCCGTAGCCGTCCTTCATCAGGCGTTGTACAGCAAGCCCGGGCAATTGCACCATACCATGCAGGTCCTCAAATGTATCAGTAAATCCTTTAAAATTTCCCGCTTCTAAAAAGCGCCGTAAACCAATTTCAATCTTAGCTGCCTCCCGTAAAGAGCTGTGTTGTGCCGCTCCTTTTTTTAATAAATCAGCAAGTTTGTATTCGGAGTTATATTCTTCGCAAAGTGAATCAATTTCAGCATCGCGTGCTTCGTTTATTACTTTCACCAAATCGCCGATACCATGATAATTTACAGCATAACCAAATTTCATTTCAGCTTCCACTTTATCACCTTCAGTTACCGCAACAAAGCGCATATTATCGCCGAAACGTACAAATCTTGCACCCTGCCAGTCGTGCCAGCCGGCAGCGGCCCTGCACCAAACATTGATGCGCCTTGCCACATTTTCATCCTGCCAATGGCCGCAAATAACTTTCCTTTTTATCTTCATTCGTGCAGCTAAAAAACCAAACTCCCTATCGCCATGTGCCGACTGGTTCAGGTTCATAAAGTCCATATCAATATCCTTCCAGGGAATATCACGATTAAATTGTGTGTGCAGGTGGAGCAGTGGCTTTTGTAAAATCTTTAAGCCATTGATCCACATTTTGGCGGGAGAAAAAGTATGCATCCAGGTGATGATACCGATGCAGTTCATAGCGGTATTGGCGTCCTCGCACACGGCATAAATTTCTTCGGGCGATTTTACCGTTGGTTTAAAAACTATGCTGACAGGAATCTCTTTCGTGTTGTGTAGGGAGGTGGCAATTTGTTGCGAGTGCGCAGCCACCTGTTGTAAAGTTTCCTCGCCGTACAAATGCTGGCTACCAGTGACAAACCAAACTTCGAGGCTTTTTAAATCCATCATTATTTTATAAATTTTTTGCACTTAGTTTTTGTACTACTATAAAGCATCATTGCGTCGCACTCTTGTGCGCTTTGTTCCTTACTGGCCATAGTACGAACCCGGTCCGTGTTTTCTTTGATAGTGCTTTTTTACCAAAGCTTCTTTTAACCGTGGCGCAGCCGCATTTATCTGTTCGGTTAGAAAAGCCATATGTGCAACGCTTTCTAAAACAGCGCTGTTATAAACTGCCTTGTCTGGCGTTTTTCCCCAGGTAAATGGTGCATGGTTTCCCACCAGGATCATTTCCACTTCCTTATAGTCAAGACCCCGCTCGCTAAAGCAATTCATGATCTGGAAACCTGTTTCGTGTTCATAATCACCACTGATCATTTCATCACCCATGGGCGGTGCACATGGAATGTCAACTGTGTTATGATCGGCATGAGTGGTACCGAAAATCGGAATGTCTCTTCCTGCCTGCGCCCATGCCGTGGCGTATGTTGAGTGGGTGTGCACAATGCCACCTATGCCGTCCCAATGTTTATATAAAACAGCATGTGTTTTTGTATCGGATGAGGGACGCAGACTGCCTTCAAC
>DASQMG010000311.1:0-18068 GCA_035645595.1 Flavisolibacter sp.
GCAGGTGACAACTGCCACAGTAATTATTAAAAAGCAGGTGGCCTTTTTGTAAGTTGTCCCCTTTGCCCGCCTGTTGTTTTGCGGTGTGCCCAGGATCTTTTTTTCCATTTTTCGAAATAAACCACAGGCCAATGGCAAAAGCGATGGCCAGCAGATAAATTATATAGTGGCTTTTAATTTTCATGCAGGCATTATAACGTCAGCGATTGTATTTAAAAATCTTTAAAGACTGGTTATTAATCGTCATAATAATAGCCCTTTTCTTATCCGTTGTTTTAATGGAAGCTATATCCCTTGCATCACCCTTATACGTTATGCCCGCTTCTGTTTGAGGCAGGTATCTATATTGGTGGTTTGGCAAACCTTTGAAAACCGTACCGCAATTGGCATCGTAGCGACCAAGCTCCGGCTTTATAGCCGACAGGTTGCCCACCAAACAAATGTCTTTAATTCCATCTTCGTCTAAATCTTCTATCAGCACCCCATACACCGGCGAAAACTGAGCCTGGGCCGGCAAAGGCTGAAATGAATAGCCCGCTTTTCCATTATTGATTACCACACAAGTTTGAAAATAATTTGCATCGCTTACCGCAGCATTAGATAACTGGCTTTTTGTAAATACCTGGTCGAGTGTTTTACCGGCATAATCAATATATTTTAGAAATTGTTTCTTAAGTACAGGCATTTGCGCTACCATATCGCCCCGCAGGTAGTAGGGATATAACTTGCCATCGCCTTTATAATATGCCATCACACATTCTTTGGTCCCATTATTATCAAAATCGCTTAAATACAATTTAACAGGACGGGCACTGTCCCCTTTTATTTTTGTATTCAATCCCAGATTCCCTAAAACAAAATCGACGTCGCCGTCGTTGTCTAGATCCGCGGCCTTTATACAATTCCACCAGCCCTTAATGCTGGCGAACTGCTTATTGAGAGGGGAGAGCGCTAACTCTTTTCCATTGCTCATAAAAACAGATATGGGCATCCACTCCCCTACCACAACGAGGTCCTTCAGGTTATCGCCATTGGTATCTTCCCATACAGCATCGGTAACCATTCCGATGTGTTGAAGCTGCGGGGCTAAACTTGCGGTTACGTCTTTAAAAAAGCCGCCATTGTTCTGAAACAAATAACTTGACGGTACTATACCATATTGCCCGGGAACACTTCGACCTCCTATAAACATATCAACGTCACCATCGTTGTCGTAGTCCGAAATACTGACACAGGAAGCATTTACAGTGATGGCTGGTAACCGAAGGGTATCCTTTTTAAAATATCCTTTCCCATCATTTAAGTACAAACGCGGCGCTAATAAATTGCTGCCCATGGCAGGCATATTGCCTCCACTACTCACCAGTAAATCCATATCTCCATCGCCATCTACATCCAGAAATTTTGAGCCCGCGTCTTCATACTGCCGGTCGGTTATAAAACCAGTCTGAGGTAGCAGGGGTAGGAATTTACCCGAGGATGTCTGAATGAAAATTTTACCGGTGTCGTTTTTTGCGCTTCCCACAAAGAAGTCTTCAAGCCCATCGCCATTTATGTCGGCTACCGATAATTTAGGGCCTTCTGTTGAAAGCATGTGGGGCATTAGCCGTTCAATGTTAAAGTCAACAAACCCATTTTCAACATGACTAATATTTCCTTTTATGACAGATGTGGTGACATCCTGGTACAGGCTTTCCTTTTCCGTCCGTGCTTCGTTCATAGTAGCAACCGCATCTGCTTCCTTAAGAACAAGCTTTGTATTGACCAACGGCCTCTTTACTACCTGCTGCTTAAAAGATGGCCACAAAACGATGATGGAATCAATGCCTTTAAGCGTATCTAAGCCAAAAAGCAGGTTTGGGGGCACACTTGACTGGAAGCCACGTGTAGGATAGTTTTGAAGCACCTGCTTATGCCCCCCTGAATGTAACGTGACAGAAGCGCCTACGCCAAATTTGTTGGCACCCTGTCCTGCCAGGTCAATTTGCAAAAAGCTTTTTTTATCTTTCTCAGTTGTTGTATTTCGGTAAACAAAGCATTGGTCATTAATATTATTTACAACAAGGTCAAGGTCACCATCAATGTCGAGGTCTGCATAAGCAGCGCCATTGCTATAACCCGGCTTTCCCAATCCAAGTTCGTGGGACTTATTTTTAAACATTAAATTTCTTTGGTTAACGAAGGCATAGTTTGGCAACGGTGCTGACACAATCATTGCTTTTATTCTTTCATATTCAGATTTGCCGGTAGCGTCACCAAAAAAGTTTTTGTCTCTTTCATTCGCAGTAAAGTTTATATAATCCTGGTCCGTAACATCGAGGTACATGCCATTACAAACAACAATATCTTTCCAGCCATCATTATTTAAATCAAATATCAAAGCCCCCCAACTCCAGTCTGTAGCCTCCACTCCTGAAAATTGAGCAATTTCGCTAAAGGTGTTATTACCGTTGTTCAGGTGCATCATATTGCTTAAAACCTGGTAATGGAAACCAGCACTATACCTCGCCTGGTAGGTATCATAATCGTCAAACAACGTATTCTTCTTTAGCCTGATATCGCCTTCAGGCAACATATCGGTACTAAAAATATCGAGATAGCCATCGTTGTTGATATCAGCCATATCGGCCCCCATACTGGATTGGGATATGTGGCCAAGTGCACTGTCACTTACCTCTTTGAAAAGGCCATTTCGCTGGTTGATGTATAGATAATCTTTCTCAAAAAAATCATTGGCTATGTATATGTCCGGCCAGTTGTCGCCATTAATATCGCCGGTTGTTACGCCCAGTCCAAACCCGATGGCGCTTGCAAAGATTCCTGCTCCTTCTGTTACATTCGTAAACACACCATTGTCATTACGTAAAAGCTTATCGCCAGTTATGAAACTTGTCATGTTCCGGAAAGAGGACCTCGGAAAGGAACCAACGGGGAGTGTAAAGTCATTGTTCAGCAAATAAGCATCAAGGTCTCCGTCAAGATCGTAATCAAAAAAAGAGGCTTGCGTGTGATAGGCCCCTGAGTCCTGGAGGCTGTACGCTGCCGCGGCTTCTTCAAAACGAAGATTTCCTTTGTTGATAAATAGCTCGTTTTGCCTTTTATCATTCAATAGATTTCCCGCAGTACACACATATATATCCAGAAACCCGTCTGCATTTACATCGGCCATGGTGGCGCCGGTGGTCCACTTGTGCTTCTTCACTATCCCGGCCCTGTCAGTTATATCTTCAAACTTAAAATTGCCTTTATTCAGAAATAACTTATTCTTTCCTGCATTCGCTGTCATAAATACATCTGGCAAACCATCATTGTTTATATCGCCTATGGCAACCCCTCCGCCATTATAAAAATTACGATAATTCAATTCGTTAAAAACGGTATCATCTTTTACATCGTTCCTAAAGTCTATGCCGCTTTCCTTTGCTGATATTGTTTGAAAAAGCGGGTCTGCAGGAGGTGAATAATCACTATTGCTACCGCAGGCACTTAAAAACAGGATGGTCAATAATGAATAATAAGCCGCCGCAGATAAATGAATCTTCGTAGCCCTATAGTTTTTATAAAACAGTAATACGTATTTCAATAGAAACATCTTTAAAATTGATAACAATCTTGAAAAATAATATTGGTGCTAATTATTAACGCGGTATACCTGAAGCTTGCCCTGGTTTACGCCCGCTATGAAAGCAGGCTTGCCATTGATGGTGATGTCAGCAAGTATTCTTGCATCTCCCTGTATTCTTATTCCGCTTTCGGCGGCGGTCATTGCTCTGAAGTTACCTTTCCCATCTCCCCTTACATAAAGCCCTATAGAGGCATCATAGCGGCCAGTCATAAATTCAGGACCATAAAAGTTACCAGCCATCAAAATATCCAGGCTGCCATCTTTATCGAAATCTAAGACTTTCATAGATTGTATTGGCGCAAACTGGCACCTGGCCGGAAGCTGGTGCGTCGCAAATTTTCCATTGCCTTTATTTTCCAAATAAACCGAGGCAAAGGTGGCCGCTCGTAAAGAAACAGCATCTTTCATTTCTTCACCCGAAAACATCTTTTTGAAACCTGCATCGCTAAATTTGGTGTAGGTGTCAAATTTCTTTTTAATGACAGGCATAACAGAGCTTATCTGGTCCCTGTTTGCTATTGTGTATTCCTCATCATTTAAATAGTAGGTCAAAATAGGTTCATAAGTTCCGTTGCCGTCAAAGTCTTTAGCATATACCGACACGGGCTTTTTGTCGGAAGGCTTGAACTTATTATTTAAACCCAGGTTACCTGCAACATAGTCAACGTCTCCATCTTTGTCAAAGTCGGCTGCAGCTATACTAAACCACCAGCCGGTAGCGGCATCCACCATAGGATCGTTAGTTTGCTTTTTCAAGCTACCCTTATCGTTTTTAAAAAAGCATACAGGCATCCATTCACCTGTAATTATCAAATCTGTCCAGCCGTCTTGGTCAAAGTCTGTCCAGGTAGCGGCTGTTACCATGCCTATATTTTCAAGACCGGGGCATACCAAAACAGTGGCGTTCTCAAATTTTCCTTTGCCATTGTTTTTGAGTATAAGGGATTGCGGCGGTAGTGCATATTTTGTTGGCACTACCCTTCCACCTACAAATAAATCCAGGTCACCGTCCTTATCAAAATCGTTCGCCAGTACACAGGAGCCACTGTTGTATTCTACAGGGAGTGCACCTTCACTAAGGGTAAAGTTTCCTTTTCCGTCATTGTTGTAAAGCCTGTCCTGGTAAGGCGCCGATAAAGGATTGTACGAGTTTCCGCCGCTCACTACATACAGGTCCAGGTCTTTATCGCCGTCTGCATCAAATAAAACGCCTCCCATATCTTCATAACCAGAATCAGGCATGTTGCGTGAGTTAAATTTTCCGTTCTGCTGCTGCAAAAACACATTACCTGGCACCCTGGCGGGACCACCAACCCAAAAATCTTCAAGCCCGTTTCCATCCACATCACCAACGGCTACGTAAGGACCATTGAGGGAATACCGGTGCGGAAGCAGCGGCTCTAAATTGAAGTCTTCAAAATTATATTGCCGATGCAAAAAGTCTATTCCTGTTTGATTGGTTATATCGGTAAAAAGATATTGCTTGGAAGCAACGGTAGCGAGATTTGTATCGCTTTCAAAATCCGCATCCTTATAATGCAACGTAAGTAATTGATTGGCTTTTACATTAAATAGCTTTTGTTGTTTACCATCCAGCCATACTACCTGCAACGTGTCAACCAGGGTGGCCTTTCCAAGTCCAAAATGTTCTGTAGGATCTTGAGACGACTGAAAACCATGCACAGAGTTATGTTCTATAAATTGCCGGTTGCCATCAGCGGTCAAAGATATTTTCGCTCCTACTGAATGTTGCCCTTCCAGCCTCACCCGTAAAAAATTATTCTTCGTTACCAGCTCACTTTTATTCTTAAATACAGATGCTTTGGCATTTAGGTTATTGGTTACCAGGTCAAGGTCGCCATCGTTATCCAAATCAGCATAGACAGCACCGTTTGTAAATCCTTTCTCCGCCAGTCCCCACGCTTCGCTTTTGTCTTCAAAGCCCAGGTTTGTATTATTCTGGAAAACAAAATTGGGCTTATCAACCGGCTCCAGTTTATCTATTTCATTGAGCATTTCGGTTTTCATCAACCTAAAATCTGCATCGGGAGCATCCATGATCTTTTGGGAACGATAAGAAACAAAATCATTGTTGGTAATGTCTCTAGGAATGCCGTTCGATATGTACAGGTCCTTCCATCCATCATTATCAAAGTCGGCAAAAAGTGCAGACCAGCTCCAGTCGGTTTTATGTATTCCTGCTAACTGCCCGATTTCTGAAAAGGAAAAGTTACCGTTTGCATCAGGGCCATTATTTAGCTGAAGCATATTGCGGGAATATTGGGGGAGATGCCCCAATGAAAGCGCATAATTAAACCGGTCATTATTCATGGCAATATTCATCAGCTTCTGACGCTTATTGTCATCCGGCATCATATCCACGGTAGCTATATCCGTAAAACCATCATTGTTATAATCAGCTACATCACACCCCATCGAAAATTGCGACGAATGCTGTACATACTTGTCAAGACTCTCAGAAAAAGTTCCATTCTTATTATTAATGTATAAGGCATCATCAAAAGCAAAGTCTTTGGTCACATATATATCAGGCCAGCCATCCCCGTTTATGTCGCTAATGCTTACACCCAGCCCGTACCCTTCATCAAGTATACCAGCAGCTTTTGAAATCTCGGTGAAATGTTCGCCATCGTTGCGATACAATTTTGCATTACTGGTAGAACTGCCATTTGTGACTTTAGCCAATGGGTAGTTAGGATTGGTCTTGTCCTGGTAATGGTTTATTGAGAATAAATCAAGATCTCCATCTTTATCAAAATCTAAAAAAGCTGATTGAGTAGTATAGGACGTATCGGCGAGGCCATACCGTTTTGCTTCATCTTTAAAAACAGGAATGCTGTCTTTATTTAATCCTTTGTTTATAAATAACTGGTGGGTACGTTTTAAAGGGTCTGTATAACCTGCGTAGGATACAAACATGTCCTGAAGACCATCATTATTAACATCGGCCACGGATATACCCGTAGCCCAGAACTTCGTAGCTACACCCGCTTGTTCAGTAACGTCTTCAAATGTAAAGTTTCCCTTGTTTAAATATAATTTGCTGGATACCTGGTTGCCCGTAAAATACAAGTCGGTCAGGCCATCATTATTAAAATCTGCTGCACATACCCCGCCGCCATTATAAAAATAATTATAGTCTAAAATATTAAAATCAAATGATGACTTAATGTTGTTTTCAAACCGGATACCGGTTTTTGATGACGGTACCTGTTCAAACAGTTTTTGTTCTTCTTTTCTGGAACAAGAGTTAGTGATCAGTAAAATACCTACAAGTTGTAGCCAAGAGGTGATACTATAACAACTACGCAATAGTCTATGGTTCATTTATAGCAGCAATATATTAAGGTAAATATCAAAAAAGCACAAGGCATAAGCCCTGTGCTGTTAACTAAACGATTGGTCTGCTTTGTAACTTCTTTTTACTAATATCCGTTTCTACACAAATTAGGATTTACACTTCTTTCTATATCCGGTATAGGCAGTAAAGCCCATTTTGCCTGCCATGTAACGCCATGTACTGCCTGCAGGAATGTTGCTGCTGTGCCGGTGCGGGTATAGTGAAACCACAAATTGGGTTCAAAAATCAATTCAAACCTGCGCTCCCTCATAAGGTCTCCCATAAAGGTAGCTGGCGCAGTAGACACGGGTAATGCGGGCACCTTAGCTCTTGCCCTTACCTGGTTTAAGGCAGCATAGGCTTCAACAGGCTTATTTTGCATAAACAATATCTCCGCATAATTCAGCAATACTTCTGCAAAACGCATCATAGGCAGGTTCTGCTCGTTCAGATTACTGTTTGGTCCGGTTTCTGGCCCCAACCAGTATTTAGTAGAAAAGCCAACGTCTTTTTGTGCCGCCGCGTTAGTTCCCCAATCATTAGGGCCCATTGTATCCGTCATCATTTCACCTTTGTACTTTTCGCCTCTAACCTTAACCAGTTGCTTGCGTCTTTCGTCATTGGGATCATAAGCATCCACCAATTTTTTATTGATCATTTGTTCGCCCCAGCCGCCCCAAGCAGCCCACTTAGTACCAACATCCCTGGGACTGGTTGAAGCAGCAAGCAACTGACCTCCATTTGGTACATCGCCCCAATTGAAGTTTCCATTGGGTGTTTGGCGGTATTGCACCTCAAAAATATTTTCCTTCCTGTAATCATCAGCATTCTTCTTTTTTATAGAAAATGGTGCATGTATGTCGGCAGCTAATTCATACTTCGGTTTAGTAAGGGCAAACAAATCTGTTGATGCTTTTTCACCATTTGCCCAGTCTTTTAAATACATCTGGGCATTGGCAAGGTAAGCCAACGCAGCACCTTTGGTAGCTCGGCCCCTGTCGCCGGCAGACCAGTCATATGCTTCAGGCAAAACGGCGGCGGCTTCTGTCAGGTCTTTTACAACCTGTTTAAATACATCCGCATTGAGGGTACAACTTATTGCGTTTTGCTCAGGCACATATGCAGCCAGTGGCATGGGCACATCACCGAAAGCCCTGGCCAGCATGAAATAAGCCCAGCCTCTCAGAAATTTGGCCTGTGCGGTCATGCTGTTTTTCTCAGCATCTGTCAATATACCAGCGGGAGCCCCTGCCACCTTATCTATCACAAGGTTGGCACTTGCAACTACCTTATAAAGGTTGGTCCAATAATCCTTAAAATGTGATTGCCCGGGCGCCATAAAAAGCTCAATCTCCTTTGGTTTCAACGTATTTTCTACCCAGTCCTGAGATACCCATCCCGGCACGGTTACCCATAGATCTCCGCCGATATTTCCACCAGACAAAGATGCGTAGGTGCCAATCAGCGCCATTTCGAAATCTGGTTTGGCTCTGAAGGCCGCGCCATCGTTTATACTTCCGTCAACATTTGTTGCATCAAAGAAATTTTTCTTACAGGACCATAACCCAACTACGGTGATGGAACCAAGTAAAAGAATTAAAAATAATTTTTTCATACTGTTCGTTTTTCAGTTTTTAATCTTGATCAGAATTGGGTATTGATACCTACAGTAAACATACGGGCGGCAGGGAAACGGCCATAGTCAACACCAGAAGTCAAAGCCCTGTTTCCGATAAGTGAATTACCCACCTCGGGATCGTAACCACTGTACTTAGTAAACGTAAGCAGGTTTTGGGCAGAAACATATATCCGGGCCCGGCTCATCCTGGCTTTGCTTGAAATAGACAGAGGTAGTGTATAGCCTAGCTGTATATTTCTTAATCGCAGAAACGCACCGTTTTCAATATAATCCGAAGCAAAAGCCCGATTGATATAAGGTGCGTCATATGAGTTACGGGGCAGGGTATTGCTCGTGCCTTCTCCGTTCCAGCTGTTCAAAACATCCTTGTGTACATTGTTTAAACCTGGACCGTTATGAAACCGCATATGATACATGATGGCCTTAGGCATGTTGGCTATTTGTACATCTCCCTGGCCATTGAAAAACGCATTAAAATCGAAGCCTTTAAATTCAGCTCCCAGGTTAAATCCATAAACGTATCCCGGTGTACCATTCCCGATAAATGTTTTGTCATCACCATTTATTTTACCATCCGGCCTTCCCGTAAGATTTCCTTTATCGTCACGTCCATTGATGTCCTTAAACTTCTTATCACCTATTTTAGAGCCTAGGCCCTTCATGCCGCTGGCATCAAGCTGGGCCTGGTTTTGAATGATACCGTCGAAAATATAGCCCCAGAAATTACCTACGGTTTCCCCCACATATGTCCTTGTTTCCGCACCATCCTTATCCCCAATTGCAGAAATGCTTTGGGTTAAAAAACCACTCGAATTTCCAGGAATAAGTCCGGTGACCGTATTTTTAATCGTGGTAAAATTGGCACTAGCATTCAATCGAATCTGGCCCACTTGTTTATTAAAGCCTAACAAAAGCTCAAAACCTTTGTTCTCCATAGAGAAGGCGTTGGCAAGGAATGAACCATTGTACGGCGTAGAATAAAGAGGTGTCGGCACATTACCTAAGAGATCAGTAAGTTTCTTTATGTAATAATCGGCAGAAAAGTTAAACATGCCCCTAGCCATAACAATGTCTAAACCAATATTCTGCTCTGTTTTCTTTTCCCAGGAGAGGTCCGGATTTCCTAATACGCCAGGGTGAAGGCCTATAACAAGTGCAGGGGTGGCGCCGAGGGAATATCCATACCGTCCGCCGGCGGTTGTATAGGTCGATTGGAACCGTAAGCCACCAATATTCTGATTACCTACAACACCATAACTTCCTCTCAATTTGAGGTCCTGTATAAATCTTACTGAACTCATGAACCCTTCCTCCGATATTCTCCATGCTGCGGACACAGAAGGAAAGTTACCATAGCGATTTTCTTCAAGGAAGTTTGAGCTACCGTCTCTTCTAAAATTAAAAGACAGAATGTATTTTTCTCTATAGTTATAATTAAGCCTGGATACATAAGAAAACAAGGAAAAAGGAATAAAAGCGCTTCCGGTCAGTCTCGGTGTAAGCGAAGTTGTTGCCGATAAGGATTGCTGGCTTTCCGGCTGGCCGTTATTATTACCGCTTATAAATGCTCCCGTGCCTTTTAAAGCATCGGTACCTGCTAAAAACGAAAAATTATGATCACCAAAACTCCTTTCATAACTCAGGAAATTTTGCCAGTTCCATTGGTTACCTACGTTCCAGTTTTCCGAGTAACTTGTATTAGACGTTGGATCAAGAGCGGAAGGCAGTTTATAAGGCGTGCCGCTGATACCACGGTGGTTAGAGATATTGTAGCTTATGATAGATTTAAACCTAAGCCCTTTTACAATTTCCAGCTCAGCAAACGCATTAGACAATAGCTGGGTATTCTGCGACCTGCTAAGTTCTGTCCTGTAATCATTAAGCCACACGGGATTGGTAGTAATATACCAGGCTGTAGGACGGGTGTTGGAGCGCAGAGCGTAGCCTCTGAAACCGTAAAGGTGATCGCCTAGTTGTCCTTCCGTAGTAGTATAAACAGGGTCGATAGGGTTTGCCTGTAATATGCCATTCGGGGCGCCAATAATTATACCTTCACCACTGGTTGTTTGCGTTTGCGGGTTCCGGCTTTTCTCTATGCTGAAATTAACATTCACGCCAAGCTTCAACTTGGAGGAAACGTTATAATCCATATTAATCCGGGAAGTATAACGCTCATAGTTTGACCTGCGAATAATGCCATCCTGCCCGGTATAGCCAAATGATAAATAGGTTCTGGCTTTCTCATTGCCACCACTGACTGCTACATTATAATTATTCATCATCGCACTGCGGAACATTGCATCCTGCCAGTCTGTAGTAGGCAGGGAAGCCGGGTTAGCCCAGGCCGGGTTAGGAGCCTGGCCACCATTTACCAGATTTTCATTGCCAAGTTTTGCATATTCAGGGCCACTAAGCACTGGAATTCTCTTGGTGGCATTTTGAATGCCGGTATATGCATCTACAGCAATGGATACTTTCCCTGCCTTTCCCCGTTTAGTGGTAATAAGTATTACACCTGCAGAAGCGCGGGAACCGTAAATGGCAGACGCTGCGGCGTCTTTCAACACATCAATGCTTTCTATATCATTAGGGTTGATAGCCCTGAGGTTAACTGACAAAGGAATGCCATCCACCACAATCAGCGGCTCGCTACCCAGGTTAAGGGACGAAATACCCCGAATTCGAATATTTATTTCACCGCCAGGCTCTCCTGAGTTTTGATTTATCTGAACGCCGGCTACACGACCCATAATAGCCTGGTCGGCACTTACTACAGACACCTGCGAAATTTCCCTGGCTCCAACCCGGCCAACGGCCCCGGAAACGTTCCTGCTTCTCTGTGTACCATATCCCACAACTACTATTTCATCCTGGGCCTTAATATCCTGCTCAAGTTTTATCTCTAAAAAAGTCTCGTTATTTACTGCAACCTCCTGTGATAAGTAACCTACATAACTAAGCACCAACACTGCTTTGGGGTTTGGAAGTTCCAGGGCAAAGGAACCATTGGCATCTGTAGTTGTGCCCAGGTTTGTGTTCTTTACCGTTACACTAACATCAGGCAAACCCTGTCCGGTAACACTGGAAAGCACTCTTCCCCGGAAAGCAATATACTTAATGGCAATTTCTTTTTCAGCAACAGATAGGCTTTCCACGGGTTCATCCCCGTTGGTGCGTTTTTTCTTTAAATGATACAACAATACCTGGTCGTTTACAACCTGGTATTGAATGGATAAAGGCTTCAATAAACGTTGCAGGACTTTTGCAAGCGTTTCAGATTTTGCAACGCAGGAAACAATCTGGTTTAGATTTATGATGTTCCGGCTGTAAGAAAACTGAACTTGTGCAGCAGCTTCTATCTTATCAAGTGCCGTTTTTAAACTTACATCTTTAACGTTCACGGTAATCTGGCGGTCCAGCATTTCCTGGGCCGATGTCTCCTTTGCGTAGAGGAATGAAGAGGTAACAAGCAATAATATAAACTTAAAAATGCATACTCTCATAATGAAAAGCAGTTGATGCTTATTCAATAAAGTTTTTCTCATAAATTTGAGTTGGACTGGTGAATACATGTTTACATAACATCCTGTCTTCGCTGGTAATCTGGACAGGATTATAACAGTCTTGGTCAGGGGTGCTGATAACACCCTTGATCTTTTTAATCAGGAGGAAGTTTTTTTCTCATATAGATAGCATTGTTTGTATTTAATTAAAGTTTATTCCGAACAGCCTTCTCCGGTTATCTTCAAAGTGCCCCCATCTACCAGTTCACAGCTTACATCCAACAGCTTCTCCAAAAGGCTAATAATTTCTGGTAATTGCTGATTATTAAAATCTACCTTAAGGTGGCAATTGGCTATATCAGCATTTGAAAATTCTACTTTGACCTGAAATGCTTTTTGCATCTCTTTAGCAACAACATCCATAGTCGCATCGCTAAAATTGAGGCTGAATGGTTTCCAGTATTGTTTTTTCAGTTGCACTTCACTTAATTCCGTCTGCACTATTTTTTGAGAACTCAGATTGAAACTCGCCTGATGTTTTGGTGTCAGGTAAACAGATTCTGTTTCGCCCGATTTACCTTGCCCCGTAACCTGAACCTTTCCTGTAACCACTGATACCTTAAACGTTCTGCTGGAAGGCAGGGCTATTACGTTAAAAGAAGTTCCTACTACCCGGATAGTCATTTCATTTGCTTGAATTACAAAGGGGTGCAGGGGATCTTTTGCTACATCAAAAAAAGCTTCCCCGGTAAAGGTCACTTCCCTGTTAGATTCTTCATTTTTACGTTCATAGCTTAACTGAGACCCTGGCTTCAACCATACAGCACTTCCGTCCGGAAGCCTTTTTTCAACGATGGCGGCAGTATTGTTATAAAGCACTATGTGCTCTGATTTATTTGTTGCTGTTGCGTTGGAAGAGGTGGTAGTGCCACTTTGGTGAACAAAAAGACCAACACCTAAAACAACAATAAAAATAGCCGCCACACCTGCCATCCAAATCAGCCGCTTTGAAAAACCCAGAATTCTTGCCGGAGGAACTGTCTCATTTTCTTCCGCATCCCCTATTTCGAGGTCGTTTAGATCGGCAACCTGCTGTTGTATTTTATGAAGCATCTTCATTTTGTCAAAAGCCGGAACCTCAGATGCTGCAGTTTCAGCATTTTTATCTAATTCAAAGTACCAGTCTTCCACCATCCGCTTTTCTTCAGGCGTGCACACTCCTTTCAAGTATTTTTCTAGTAATTCGGGATGTATAGGCGAAAGTTTCATTATTAAGTGGGTTGAATCATGGGCGGGTACAAGTCATAAGACGCATACAACTCCATTATCCCTTACTCTTAAAAAAATTAAATAAAAAGAGACAGAAGCAGCAACAGGATATTGCCATTCATTCTTTTTCGAAGATACCTAAGTGCTTTGCTGATATGCACTTCGGCAGTTTTGGGAGAAATATTCTGAATTTGGGAAATTTCTTTTAAGGAGTAACCACT
This sequence comes from Flavisolibacter sp., assembly GCA_035645595.1. Taxonomy (GTDB): domain Bacteria; phylum Bacteroidota; class Bacteroidia; order Chitinophagales; family Chitinophagaceae; genus Flavisolibacter. The sequence goes on from DASQMG010000311.1 coordinate 13,619, forward strand.
CCTGCTCAATACAAATACCTCACGGCACTTATCTGGCAGTTCTTCTAACGACTGGTTGTAAAGCGCAAGCGTTTCTGAATAGTTTATATGCTCTTGCGTGGCATCTGACAGGAGTAAATCCTGCTGAATAAGATCAAGGCTGATCGTTTTTTTAGTGAACTGCCTTAAATAATAAGTGATGACGTTATTCTTTGTGGAAGTGTATAAATAAGCTTTAAGGCTGTAATTAATTTTGAGATTTACTCTACGTGCCCACAGTTTTACAAAAGTAATTTGAACAATGTCTTCGGCGGCTTCCTTGTTATTTGTCTTCTGGAAAGCCAGGCGAAACAAATGATCGGCATAGCGCATATAAATCTCCTCAAACGCCTTCTCGTCATGATCTACCCGGATCATTTCCACGAGGTCAATGTCTTCATATAGGGAGTACTTATATGGCAAGCGCAATCAATTTAACAGTAAATTAAACAAAAAATTGTGACTCAACTTCTCTTTTTTAAATAACATAGGCGCATAGCACTTATGCACATAAAAATTTGTCATCCCTACATTATTTTCTAAATCGCCATTGAGAGCGAAATCAATTTTGGTAGAGGTTTGTCGTGTAAATGGTGCTGATTTCACCAGAATGGGCTATGTGGGACCATTTTAGCTTTCGGGGGCCGGGACAGGTGATTGGCTGCTCTTGGGTACTATTATGAAGAGGGCCCTCATTGTTTTTTAAACATGTCACTCACAGGTAAAAGGGGGTCTTTAACGGGAAGCATATGTTGATAAGAAGCAACTAGGGCGGTTTCTCTTATATAACCAAGACCGGAGTCCGGAGTGCTTGACTGGAAAAGCCTAAAAAACTTCTTTACTTATCATGGCATCTTTTGCGTAACCTGTTCAGGCAGGGTATGTCGAGGTAGCTGCTAAAATAGTGAGCCCATGTTCATCGTATTAACCAGAATGCTAATCCGCGGCATGGACTCAAAATAAAGGGGCATAAAACAGGTAGGTATCTGGGAAATAGCGGAATTTTCAAATGTTTTCCTATCAAATGGAACTTATAAGGCTCACAGGAATACAAGTTGACACTTAAATAGCTTTGGCATCGTACACCTGGGTGGCAATGGCTATATGAGGAGTTGGAAATGTGCCTGTAATACTTAGCGCTCTCGTATCAAGTACAAAGCCACCAGGTATCATTTTAGAAAAGGTAGTGAGGCAGGTTAGTGAGTCGAAATGAAGAGTAACTTTTTGCATAAGGTGTTTGGATTTAGAGCGTAAGATAAACACGACAGCTAAAAATTCAAACTTTGCCTTTAAAATTCAAGGAAGGGCACCAGCAAATTAAGTAGACCGGGTATATTTTTCACTAGAACGAATTCACCAGTAAACATTGACAAAGGATTTTAGGTTATGACAATTAGCTGTTTGGACATCCTATTATAATGTAGTATACTTGTTGGCGTAGCGCACGTCGCATACACCATTTTAAAATTCTAAATAAACACCCTATGATGCATTACCTGAAAGCAGCGGCTTCCTCACTCTTTGCCATTATTCTCCTTTCCTCCTGCTCTGGTACAAACACCACCGAGGAAACAAGTCAAATCAGCACAATGGATTCCACTTCCAAAGCTCTGAGAGTACAAAGCGATAAACTGGAAGAGCAAACTAAAAAAGTAGAAGCTTCCCTCGACAAAATGGAACAGGAATTTGAATCCAATAACAAATAATACTTATGAAAAAACAACTCACTTATTTGGGCTTTAGCACTTTGATGCTAACCCTATTTGTATTCACGCAAGCTTCTGCGCAGAACGATAAAGGCAAAGGCAAAAAAGAACATCAAAAAGAGTCGCATAGCAGGGATAAGCCTGGCAAAGGCCAGCAAGACAATTCGGCTGCCGGAAAGGATAAGAACAACCATTTACAAGGAAATGAAAATAAGGACAATAATGCAAACAGCAAGGATGTGAAGGATAAAAAAGAGGACCATAAATCCAGAGACTGGAGTGAAGCAGGGGATAGAGATGGATATAAGTGGGATCAAAAAACCTTTAAGGACCGCAATAAAATTAAAAACAAAGAGAAGGTTACCCTATGCCATAAGCCCAAGGGTAATAATGAACCTGGTGTTACGCTCAAAGTATCTTCACACGCTCTGCAGGCACACCTTAATCATGGAGATGTCAGGGGCGAATGTCCTCCCAATAACACAACGCGTTACAGTGAGAGCTTCCTGGGCAAAAGGACGGCCTACTACACTGAAGTGCAGAGCAACCAGGAACAGGTAGCCTACAGCAAATCGGTCTTAGAGTACGCTTTGGAAAGACTGTCGGCTTCCCGTCAGCAGCTGACCGTTATGCAACGTAGTAACACACCAGTGCAAGCCATTGAACAAAAAAAGGCAACAGTTGTAGAGCTGGAACAAAATGTATCACTGTTGGAAACCCTGATAGGTGTAGCAGTTAATGTAGCCGTCAATAAACTAAAATAAATTCTAATGTGTCATTAAGGATAAAAACTATCTGCCCGGCAACTTCTCAGTACGAGATGTAGACCGGGCAGACAGTTTTATTTCTTTTCAGTTTTTTAGCGAAGACCATTCCCGCGAGGTTAGCCACCCCTGATGAAAAAGGGCTCAATCTAAAGAGCCAGACTACGCTTATAGAGTTTCGTGAATCTAACATCCATTCGGTTCAACAACAGCGGTTCCTTCTATTAACACAGCGTTTACCTTTACCGCTCTGCAAAAGCGGCCGGTGAAAGTACTCATGTTTTTAATTTTTGTTCGTACAGTGGCATTTGGGTATTTGCTACTAATTAAATAGTAAGACTATTTGTAAAGCCATATATTTTTATACTTAATTTTCGTGGTGCCTACATCATCATGCTACTTACAGCTTGCAGAACGATTGAACATCCAGTCGAATAGCATGCACGCCATACAAGAGTGTAACGCAAGGGTAACAAGCCAGCGACGGCCGGGCGCACAAATTAATCAAGTAGTTTATTACGATTGGAACCTATAAATTGTTGACTCTAAGAAAAAAATTGCTTTCTTGCTCCCAAAAGCCAAGAGCTGCCGGTTCGTATACTAAGCCATTATGCGATAGTGATCAGATTGCTCCTTCAGGGGCACTAAAGAGAAACTACTTCTTTATTTTATCTTAGCCCTTCCTACAATACAATATCTAATTCTTATGTCAAGTACAGGTGAGCAGCAAGCGTGCAAGAATTGCGGCAACTCTTTTTCTGAAAACTTTTGCAACCAATGTGGACAAAGAGCAGCACATCGCATTACATTACCGCATGTATTGCATGATATGGTTCATGTGTTTTTGCACGCCGATAAAGGTGTTTTTCCTTTTATCGTAAGATTGATTATACAACCGGGTGTATTGGCGAGGGAATACGTGGATGGCAAAAGGAAGATATTTAACCCATATCAATTCCTTATAATCTGTGTTAGCTTTGTTTTGTTCTTGTTGGCCCAATCTCATTTTTACGAAATGCTGGAAGCCGAAAATGCTGCAAAAGCGGACAGATTTCCAACTTATTTCCAAAAAGCAATGGCAGATTTTAATTGGGCTGTAAAACGATATGCCAACGTTATCACTTTTTTGCATTTGCCTGTTATTGCTTTATTCGCATGGCTTTTCTTCAAAAAAAGGCAGCATAATTATGCTGAACATTTTACCATAATTGTATTTGCAGTGTCTTTGGCATATACGATGAATGCACTGGCAATTTTAGGCTATTTAGTATTTAACATCCAGAGTCTAAGTACAGCATCAATTTCCGTATTACTACTTGTAATAAGTTTAATTGTCACGTACAAGCAGTTTTACCGATTGCCCCTTTGGACGGCAGTATGGAAAAGCATCTTAATGTATGGGGCTTCTTACGTTGTACAAGTATTGATAATGGGAACAGGATTGCTAGTACATATTCTTTTGCTTAAAGGCAAGCACTGATACTTTATTGCAATAAACTCATTTTGATGGTAAATGGATTTTCAATGACCCATGACAGGCCCGAACAGTAGCTTTACAAAAGCGGCATAGTCGCGCATGGGCCAAACTTTATATCCTTATTTACCCTGGTACAAACCTAGTTGGACAGAACTTTGATCCCTGTCTTCGAAACCTGGTAATAACCGTACACAGTAAACTCTGTATACTGAAAGCCCAAATTCAGAGCTGAGCGCCCTCACCCGGGCAAACTAAACGACCTTCTTCTGTTAATCGTGTTCTGCAATCGCCAATTAAAAAGCCCTCAGTAATTTTCTGAAGGCTTTCGTAGTACGCTGAAATGAATCTGAAACCAGGAAAAACGGGATAAAGCTTTCGTGGAACCAGAACCTGATCTGTTATAGCGAAATGGTGTTTATTTACATGTTCGCATTTGAAGGTATACTGCCTAATGTGTGGCTATTGTTCCCAACTCCTGACTCTGC